>JAPXLY010000137.1:0-2591 GCA_033809295.1 Bacillota bacterium | reverse complement strand
AACTCTCTGAAGTCCATGCCTGTAGGAATAATGAAATTCTCAGGCGCACTCTCTTCAGACTACGGCAAGCAATTTGCTGCCCTGGTTATCGGTACGCTTCCCATGTTGATCTTCTATATCCTCTTCAGAAAGCAGATTACGAAAGGCGTATCCGCAGGCGCGATTAAGGGATAGGCATGGCTTAGCATTAGAGTCACAAGGGCCCGATCGTAGAGGGCAGACCGAATATGTCCCTTCACGGCGCACCTATTCTCCTTTGAGTTCGCTGTTTGCCATGGGAAAACTCCTCTGTATCCATGTTTCCTACGGGATTATCGCACCTTATCCGGCGCGATCCCAAGTAGGGGCTCTACGTGATATCCCTTCCGATGTATGTGTGTACTGACACATGAGATGCATCCCTCGGGGCACAATGCTTCCCCGGCATGCAATCAGAAGTAGCTATTGTTCCATACGCCAGCAAAGCGCCATTATGACATATTATTCCATAAAGGCCTGGCAATTCGGCATGTTAGGCAGGAGTGCTCAGAGACATGACGAATACATTCCTAGACTCCAACATTCATAGACAACCTAAACGATTGGAGGTAGAAGCATGGGTTCATCTACTTCGCATAGAAGATTCCTCATAGCGTGCGTAGCTATACTGGCAATAGCAGTGGCTATCGGAGGGTGTTTCGGATCCCCCAGCGGCGCAGTCGTCAAGGGGCATGTCACCGAGATTGACTTTAGCAACGAAGACGCACTCCGGTTTGAGGCAGGTTTGTTCTCTTCCGGGCCGGGCGTGAGCGGCGCGCAGGTTATTCTTCAGGCTGGATCGGAGACTCACACGAAAACTACAGACAGCTTCGGCCGGTTTACCTTCGCGAATGTATCTCCTGGGACTTACCGCATAACGGTATCGAAAAGTGGCTTTGCATCCTCGACTGCATACGACGTACGCGTCGCTTCATACAGAACCAATGAGATTGAGCTGAGAATGGTGAAACCTCCAACAAGTTCAATCACAGAGACTAATCCCCCGGATGTCTATCTTAGCTGTCCGTCGCGTGTGGACGGAACCGGATACATCACTGCGAGCGCTACTGACGCCTCCGGGATAGCCGGAATCTTGCTATTCATAGACAACTCGTACGTGGAATTGTTCGGCACCGAGGGGACCTACCAATGGAACACCTTCTCAGGGCCGTCAGTAGCCGACAATGGAGAGCATACAATTACTGCCATGGCAATTGACAACTGCGGTAACATAGGTTACAGGTCGATTGTTGTGACGGTGGATAATGTCGGACTCCCTATCAACCCCCCGGAACCTCCCATGAACGTAAAGGCTGGCACACTAACCGTCCATTATTCCGTTTTCGATCTTATTAATGAACTCGAAAAGGAATACAAAGTATCTACATCTTCTTCATTAGCTAACGAAATACTTGGCTTGGCCAAGAGCGTTCAAGAAGCAGGGTCACAAATACGCCCTCTTGCAATGCCTGCCGGATCTGAGGCAGTGACGGCTTCTATAGTTGCCTGGGACTGGAAAAATTCAGACCGTAGTATCAAAGGGTTCAAGATATATCGAGACGGAGTATTCATTGGTGAATCGCCCGCGCAGCCATCTGGCACTCGGGCTGTACTAATCCAACCCCGCCCGCCCGATACGCGAGAGGTAGGATGTTATATTGATGGGTCATCGAAACTAACCCCCGACGTGCCGGTTTCTTACAGGGTATCAGCTTACAACGGTTGGGGCGAAGGGGACAAGAGTAGTTCGGCTACGACAACTCCGTTGAATGCCTTGAGCAAGGTGGCTGTCGTAAAACCGCTAACACCTGCCATAGTACCTGATCCTGATAACGAGCCATGGTTTGAATGGGAGACTGTACCGAGTGCCAGACTCTACCTTATTAAGGTCATGAGCGCGGACAGCATGGTAATGTGGCAGGGCTATGCATATGAAAATGAATGTAGCGTATATTATGGCAGACCTGATCGCACCATCCGCGAGTCCCAGCCGTTGACAACAGGGCAGTACTACTTCTATATCTTAGCTATAAACTCGAGGCAAAACCCGCCCATAACATTTGACTCTGCAGACTGGTCACATATCGACAGATCAATTTCCGCTTCTGGACTTGCGCGCTTTAACTGGACTCAAGATTGACGCCAATCCTACTCTGTCAGCGTTGACATCGCTTCGTGAACTTCTCACCGGGGGGCTTTGCCCCCCGCTTTTCTTGGGATGGCCTCCCTGTCCCCCAACTTATCAAGAAGCCGAGAGTACAATGCAGTGCAAATCCGCTTGTCAGCGCCATAGGTTGGACTCCCTTGTCTAGATCGCGCACAACACTAAGGCATATGCTTGCACCTACAGAAGACTTGAGCGAAGCTTGAGGGAAGCCGGATAAAGCCTAGGGAATTTGCTGCAATATAGAAGTGGAGAAAGGAAAAATGGCTTGCAGAAAACAGCCTAGGGTTCATAGCAAGAGAACACCTGGGGGAACGCAAGAAAAGCCCTTACGGTAGATCAGATTCAGAAGATCAGTTGATCCGACAAAAAAGAGTGGTCAGCCATGATGAAATTGTGACAAAACACC
>JAPXLY010000136.1:0-2876 GCA_033809295.1 Bacillota bacterium | reverse complement strand
CGTACATGGTGTGCACAGGACGTATCACCCGGGCTAATCCGTCATGGGCCATCTGGGCGACTTTGTTTGCGCCTTCCTTAGATAGGATTGCGTTCGTGGCTACAACGCCGATAGTGGTATTGCCTGCAAAACCCCGGAAGCCATCTGCACCGGTTCCGTGTTCACTGCTATTGCTTCTACTACTTTCATGCTTACTACCGTCGCTTCCGCGTTTAATACTACTGCTACCATGTCCACCTGCCTGATATGTCTTCGCGAGGAACTCCCCGGAGTCTCTGTGGTAAGCGCCTGCGAGCACCTTCCCTGAGCTCGGGTCTGCTATATCTCCCAGGGCGTTGACCACCGCTATTGCGCCGACAATGACAGGGACTTGCCTGCCGCCTGAATCATTGCCGGTTCCAAGCCGTATAGACCATGTCCCCAGTCCGCCTTTCATGGCATGCCCGGGGCCGAAAAGCTTGCCTACAGTTGCACCTAGGCCTGCTCCGGCATTGCCTTCTTCAGGTGGAGAGGAGGATGCGTTCTTACAGGCCAAGTACCCCATTTGGGAATCAGGACGCGCTTTGGGGTTTCCAATGCCCAGGTCGAAAATGACAGCCGCACCCACGATAGGGACTACGCCGAAGCCTGTTGCGAATCCCACGCCCTGCTCCTCAAGGAACTCCATTGCGCCGCACGCTGCGTCCAAGCCATATGCGCTACCGCCGGCGAGCATAATAGCATGGACTTTTTCTACCAGGTTGCACGGACGCATAAGGTCAGTCTCTCTGGTGCCCGGTGCTGACCCTCTCACATCCACTCCTGCTACTGCGCCGTCCATGGCCAGCACAACAGTGCAGCCGGTGAGCCCTTCTCTGTCCTCAGCATGTCCCACAAGCACTCCTTGTACGTCAGTGATACTTGGCAATTCCCAACACCTCGCGTATCGTCGTTTGCCATCTGTGCATATGGCCTTCTGTTATCTCAGCATATGATCTTCTGTTATCTGCGCGTATCGTCGTCTGTCATCTACGTATATCGTCGCTTGTTATCTGCCGCAATGGATTGTGATCATATTGTAATACAGCGTAGATCCGGTATGCAATCGCAAATGTGCCAGCCCAAATGCGCCAGCCGTACCGACTGGGCCTGACCCTAAGTATGAGTTCATTAGTTTTCACTCGGTTTCCGATTGTCTTGGGTGGCCCCGCACGGTAAGTACACTTTCTGGAACCGGTGCTTACTTATGGTGGAGACCGTTGAGCTTCTCCAGTAACTGCCAGTTTCGCCGAAGACGGCGACCTGGTTTCGCGATTCAAGCGAGTTCCGTTAACATAATATGGGAGAGAACAACAGTCTCATGGTGATCTATTTAGGATTTGCAGTGGTGAAATTCACGCAAAACAGCTTTATCCATGCTAATTGGACAGTGGCGATCTTAATCTAATCCATCGCGTCCTATTCTTATCTGACCTATGGCTACCGCCTAAGATCCACCTGCCAGTAGAGGTACTCCGCGCCCACGCCTGCCTTGTCATGGGCGTCAACAAAAATATCGTACCGCCCGGGCCTGAAACCAGGCCTAAAAGAGATCCTGACCAGCACAGGTGAAGCTGCATTGTCGCTCTGGTAAGCCACCTCCGCCTCGGCGAATTCCGGATGTTCCGTTATGGGGAAACCATTGAACCTCACTCTTACCGAGGATATGTCCAAGGATTTTCTCTCTCCATGATACCGGCCACGGGATTCGGAGATTGCAGGTATGAGCTTGAAAACAAGCATACGCCTATTAAACACCATGTCCAGGAGTTCCGACTGCGTGGGCAATTCCCTGCCTGAAGGCAGTGGCGTGCCATCACCGTCCACCACTGTTATAAGGGGTTTCAGAGACATGGCAAGATCTTGTTGTGCCTTCTTTATGGATTTCCCTTTCAGTAGTACTGCATTGGTAAGTGCAAGGAGAGCATCTTTTGTGGGCATTCGCACTTCCTTGTCAGTGCTCCCAAGACTGTCAAGGGACTCCATGATGAGGGTCTCAAGGGATGGCTTCCCGACCCTGTTCCAGAGCATGTTTCTGACCAAACGAGAGCGCATCAAGGGGCCGATTAGCGGAGCTCCTTCCAGAGTTGCCAAAGGGTTATCGAGGACATCGAGAGTCCGGTTGAAAGTGCTGGAGCTGATACTGCCGTCAGGAAGCGAAATGGAAGATGCAAGAGAGTATGCTACTTTGAAGATTACGGTGCCCGGGTATTTTACGATTTCAGAGTCCAGCGGTTCAACAGGCATGTCTTTGGAGCGAATGTGCCTGCCTCGCCTTGCCAGTTCAGCTATTTCTCCGAAACTCTTCCTAAACACATTGTCCACAACACGTTCTATGGAGAGATCCACGTATTTCGTGGTAACAGTCTCTTTTGCCTCGAGATGCAAGTTCGGCTTGCGGAGATAGATAAGCTTTTGCAGGATGGACATACCTAAAAGAATCAGATTCATGTTCTGCCAGAGGACGGGAATATGATCCTCAGGCAGTTTTACAGCTCTCCCGAAATCCAAAGATGCGATGCTGATGATATTCGAGCCGCTGTCTTTCAATGTGGATAGATTCGGAAGGGACAGATTGCGTAATCTTGGCCCTCCGGGGGATGAGACAATTATCGAATCTACCAGGAACTCTGTTAAGCCATGGTCAGCCAGGTTATAGCGTCGAAGATAGGGCTCAGGGTAGTCGTGTCCGATGACCCGATGGGAATCGGAGTATCCGGAAAACCCGGTGACTTCATCAGCTATGGCGTCCTCCGGGTCACACAGATTACCGTCACCGTCCATACAAGCATAATGAGCGTACCAATCTGCTACTTGATGGGAGAGCCAGCCGCACGCAATTGCCAAATCAAGGAGCC
>JAPXLY010000135.1:0-3031 GCA_033809295.1 Bacillota bacterium | reverse complement strand
TTGCTGCGCTAATTCCTAGAGAAAGGGATATGAAAAGACAAAGGGACATGACAAGACCCGACGTAAACCACCGGGAAAACCTTCTCATGAAGCAACTCCTCCTTTAGCATCTGTATCTGATAACCAACCTAAGTAGTTGGAGCGTAGGTCACCTCCCTTGCAAGATTTACGAGAAAGCTCGCCAGTATTACTGTTTTCGAGCGAAGTTGACACACCATAATTTCGCCACTTTGACCATAAAGTCCTGCCAACACTCGCCTGCTCCAACGCAGCAGCAATGACCGGGTGATGGCAAAGCGAACTGAGGATTATGGGCTTCCTAAATAGATTGCCATGAGACCGTTGAACTCATACTTAGGCCTTCTTGAAATACTTGCTCAAAGCACGTTCACAAGAGGCGTATGCACGCTCATTGAAGCACACAAATCTGACCTCGAGAATAGACGGCTCATTTTTCAAAAACCGTGCCACTGTCTCTACTGCAATTTGTGAAGCTTGATCAATAGGATAACCGTATGCCCCGGTACTGATGGACGGAAAGGCTATGGTGTGAATACCTCGTTCCGTAGCCAGGCGGAGAGAATTCCTGTAGCAGCCGGCAAGGAGTTCCGCTTCACCTGATACCCCGCCATGCCAAACCGGCCCGACTGTATGTATGATCCATGTGGCAGGAAGCCTGTAACCCCGTGTAATGACCGCCTCTCCGGTCTTGCAGCCTCCGATTGATTTACATTCATCAAGGAGCCTGGGCCCTGCTGCCCGGTGTATGGCGCCGTCTACCCCTCCTCCACCCAATAAGGTACTGTTGGCAGCGTTGACTATTGCATCAACATGCTGTCTCGTAATATCCCCAAGAACTACGGTCATTCGATGTTTTACCATAGGTCTACCCCCTCGCCGCCGGAAGCCTCTTGTTGGAAATCTCGTATTCCAAAACCTCAATCAGTTAATGGTTTCGGTTGATTCCTCACGTGATCAGGATAATCCGGCAAAGATTTTGCTTCTTCCTGTTGGGTGGAAAGTCCTTCTCCAAAACTCTCCGGAATCATCGTATAACAATCTCTTACTCTGAAACTTGCAATTGCCATTCCACATAACCCATGACCCATTACGGTCCCAGGTTTGCCATAGTCCACACTGGGCAACCAAGGACGGGCGATGCCCAAGCAGACTGAGGCTTACGGTTGCCTGGGACTAAAGAGCCAATCGACATCCGGAACGACTCCGGATCCCCTCAAGTGGCTCGCTTGATCGACTGATCGACGGATCAACGGATTTTTACTGGAACAGGTAGTAACAATATGATACAATACCGGCACCGGTCATGTGTGTCACACTTCAACTTCTGACGCTCTGAGGAGGTACGGTTTTGCTGTCCAAGCTCTGTCCGAAGCTTTATGTAGGGTCTCTTGACTGTATCGATCTTCCCTACCTCAGAGATATGGGCGTTCTGGGAATTGTGTTCGACATTGATAACACAGTGACAATGTGGGGAAGTAAAGAGGTATCTCCGAAAATTCTTAAATGGCTTGAAGATGCGAAAGCTTCCGGTTTTCGCGTGTGTTTGCTCTCGAACAACCGCAAAGCCCGAATAGACGACATATCAAGCATGCTTGATATTCCATCCGCTAAAGGGTTCAAGCCTTTTAGTTCCGCGTTTCGATCCGCCCTCAGTCTACTGGGTACATCGCCTGAAGAGACTGCCATAATAGGAGATCAGATATTCACTGATATCCTCGGAGGGAACCGTGCAGGGCTGTTCACTATCCTTGTTCAACCTATGTCAACTGATGAGTTCATTACCACTAAATTCCTGAGAAAACTGGAAAGAGCGGTCCTACGAAAGCTGGCATGCCGTGGATTGCTCAATCGTCAAGATTCAGGCCTTCGCAACCCCACAAAGTAGATCAGAGTCCAAAGAACCTGACAAAGAGCTTAAATAGGCTTGCAAGTTCCTCCATGAAAGGGATAAAGTTACCTATAGAGGACTTAATATCCTTTCCTCGAAAATGTGGATCGGGGAAAGAGTAAGTCCTCGGGTAACGGACGAAACGGGGAGGATGCAATTTGTACGCCGAGGTCGTGGTGGACATCCCTTCAGAAAGTGCAAAGGGCCTATTCCATTACGCTATTCCTGCCAAACTGGAAGGCCAAGTCAAAGTAGGCAGTGCAGTGCTGGTCCCTTTCGGCACAAGAGAGCTCACCGGATATGTGGTAGGCTTCACTCCGACTCCTGATGTCGCTCATGTCAAAGACATCCGTGCGCTTCGCGGGGATACTGCACTCTCAGAGCAGATGATGGCTCTTGCAGCATGGATGAACCGGTATTATACATGTTCCTTGGGGGAAGCCATCGCCCAGATGTTCCCGTCCTCTGTGCGAAGAGGCAGAGCGCGCCCAAAGACTGAGTCACTGGTGGAGCTCGCAATTTCAAAAGATAAGGCTGAAATTCTTATGGGGGCTATGAAAATAAGAGCCCCTCGCCAGGCCCGGGCCTTACAGGTGATCCTTGAGAAAGGCCCGGTAATGCAGAGAAGACGTCTTAATAATGCGCCCGGCTCCACCCCCGGGGCGGTTCGAGCCCTTATTCAAAAAGGGATCCTCAATGAGACGCAAAAAGAAGTCCTGCGAAGCCCAATAAAGGCAGCCCCAAAGACGCGAAAATCCGTGCCTGTATTAACTGCTGCGCAAGATAAGGCAGTCACTGCTATTATCCGCAGTCTGGAACAGGAGTCGCCTAAGCCTTTCTTGCTACACGGCGTAACCGCAAGCGGAAAGACAGAAGTATATATGCGTGCCATTGAAGGCGTTCTCGCCAAAGGAAAGTCCGCAATTGTCCTTGTGCCTGAGATTGCCCTTACACCTCAGATGACGCAAGGGTTTTCCGAAAGATTCGGACAAGCCGTGGCTGTTCTCCACAGCAGACTATCCCAGGGGGAACGCTATGACGAATGGCGGAGGGCGGGACGAGGCGACGCAAGGATAGTGGTAGGTGCGCGTTCGGCAGTCTTTGCACCTGTTCAGGATCTAG
>JAPXLY010000134.1:0-3045 GCA_033809295.1 Bacillota bacterium | reverse complement strand
ATTGCCTCCAGGTGTAGCCCAAGGCGTACGGTATATTACAGTCCTCGAAAGGCTGCATGATTAGGAGGTTTCATATGTACCAAGACAAGACTTTGGTGTGTAAGGACTGCGGAAGGGAATTCAGTTTTTCCGCAAGCGAGCAGGAGTTCTTCGCGTCGAAAGGGTATGAGAACGAGCCGACCAGATGTCCGGCTTGCAGATCTGCCAGGAGAGGGCGAGAGAGAACCGAACGTCGCGGCGGCCGCCGTGAAGAGAGGGAGATGTTCCAAGCAGTCTGCGCGCGCTGTGGAGCACAGACCTCGGTTCCTTTTAAGCCACGCCCTGACAGGCCCGTATATTGTCGTGATTGCTACCAGACCAACAGAGATAAGTAGCTTCATAACCTACCAAAGATGTAGAAACTGAAAGTACAAGATGCCCCGGCTAACCGACTGGATCCGGGGCGTTTCGGATCATAAGGAACAAAAGAAGCCGGAGCAATAGTGGCAGGATTTAACATAATTGGAATATAATATATCAAAGGAATGTATTCCAAATCACATGAAAGGAGAGAAAAGCGATGACTCTGAGCGCTTTTGCTCTTGACCTTGTTGAAATCCTGCTTCCGATAATTGCTCTTTTTCTGATAGTGCTCATTGGGTACGGAGTTGCCTTGCTAAGGAAGAAGATCGAGGAGATTGACAATGAGATAGCCAGACAGTCGCTTTCCGCTGCTTTGACTGAGGCGGAGTTAGTGGGAATCGACGCGGTGCTGGCCACTAACCAGGTGCTTGTTGATGAGCTAAAGGAGAAATCCAAAGACGGCAAACTGACTGAAGATGAAGCCAAGGAAGCCATGGGAGTCGCCAAGGACTATTTTCTTTCGCATATTACATCCGGCAGCCTGAAGATCCTTGAAGCCTCACTGGGGCCGGTCCGCGAATGGCTCGAGGGGTTTCTCGAAGCGAGACTCTCGGTAGAGAAGCGAGGTATGGAATACGTTTGATCCTCCAGGCTTACACTACCGGTGAGCGGTAGCTGAGGAATGGCGCCTGTAAGGACGGGGGAATAGCCTTGAATCGTCTGGCAGACAGTAAGAATCCGTATCTGCTTCAACACGCGGGAAACCCTGTAGATTGGTATCCGTGGAGTGATGAAGCGTTTCTTAAGGCAGCCGCTGAAGACAAGCCCATTTTCATTTTGAGAAGATGCTCTATGATAACGCCTTGCTCGCGCTGGCATATCTCGAGGCGTATCAGGTAACGCAGAAGTCGTTCTATGCTCAGGTAGCACGTGAGATTTTCACGTACCTTCTCCGGGATATGCAGGCGCCGGACGGCGGATTTGCATCAGCCGAAGACGCGGATTCTGAAGGTGGGGAAGGTAGGCATTATACGTGGCGCCGGGATCAGGTATGCGCAGTTCTAGGCAACGAGGAGGCTGAGCTCTTCACGCGGTACTTCGACATTACAAGAAAGGGGAACTTCGGGACCGGCCTTAACATCCCAAACCTCCTTGGCTCCAAGGCAGGCACACTAAGGATCGCAGGACGCCGGACTGAGGAACGGACCGAATCCGACAACGCGGACTCGTCATATGATGCAGAAGATATGCTCATCCAGGCCTGTGCCCGACTTCTTGAGGCACGGACCAAACGTCCGAGGCCATTTCGAGATGACAAGGTCCTTACGGCGTGGAACGGCCTTGCAGTCACCGCCTTCGCAAGAGGAGGACGTGTCCTGGGTGAACACGAATACGTGGATGTTGCAGCGGATACAGCGGACTTCGTCCTAACGACCTTGCGACGCTCCGATGGCCGCCTCCTGGCCAGATACCGTAAGGGAGAAGCTGCAATACCCGCATATCTCGATGACTACGCCTTTTTCATTCGCTGAATGTCTTGTCCTGATATTGCTTGAACCATTCCCAGGCCAGCCTTTGCACGCTTGCGTCCACTTGGACGATGGTGAATAGATTGCTCCCCATGAGCGCCTTTCCAGCCGTCATCGAATCCTGTTCGCGCTCATCCGGCTGCTTACAGAGGAAAAGAAAAGCTATTGTATATGTAATTTTGAATCCACCGACTTTTCCCTATCAAACTGAAAAGCATGTTTAACTGTTTATTGTGGGAGGAATTCACTCAAATGTGGAGAAAGACCTATTACCCTATAATACTTTAAGTCTGAAGAGAGGTGGATTCCAGTATGATTTCTCATCGACGTTTAGTCACTTGTTTGGTACTTCTAATCATGGTAAGCCTTGTAGGTGTGGCGACAGCCGCGACGCCTACCGAAGTAAGAATCGGTGTATATGAGCCGATGACAGGGGCGATGGCCGCAGGTGGCCAAATGACTTGGGAAGGGATAGAACTCGCACAGAAACAGAGGCCAAATGTCTTAGGACTGCCGGTCAGACTCATCTTGGTTGATAATCGCAGCGACAAAGTTGAAGCAGCTACTGCTGTGACGCGTCTGGTTCAGAAAGATAAGGTACATGCAATTATCGGAAGCTACGGGAGCGCCCTGTCGATGTCCGGAGGGCCCGTAGCGCAGCAGGCAAAAGTCCCGGTCATGGGATGTTCACCGACGAATCCCTTGGTTACGATAGGAAATGACTACTATTTCCGTGCCTGCTTCATTGACCCCTTCCAGGGCAGAGTCATGGCACAATTCGCTTTCGAGAAGCTCGGTGCTAAGACTGCCGCAATTATCCAGGACGTGGCTCAGGACTACTCAGTAGGCCTCGCGAACTTCTTCAGAGAGGCTTTTATTGAGTTAACCGGGGATCCCAAGGCTATTGTAGGCTTCACATCGTATCAGACCGGCGACAGAGACTTCACGGCACAGCTTACATATGTCGCCAACGCCAAGCCTGACGTAGTGTTCGCTCCCGGATACTATGCCGACGCGGCTGTACTCGTTACACAAGCTCGTTCCCTAGGACTTGCCATGCCTTTCCTCGGAGGAGATACTTTCGAAGCTCCTGAGTTCATTGAGATTGGCGGAAAGGACGTCGAGGGGGTATACTTCAGCACGCACTACAGCGCTGATGCTCCTATAACCCCTG
>JAPXLY010000133.1:0-3091 GCA_033809295.1 Bacillota bacterium | reverse complement strand
TGACAATGGAGCAGGATGACACCGGCAGGCTCCGCTTCTTCAGCCACGAAAGTGTCGGCGCTGAGCTTGCAAAAGCTGCCCTTGAGAGGCTCAAGTATCCCGGGGCCCTGATTAATAGAGTCATAACCCTCATCAAATGGCATATGTTCACTTATGAACCTGCTACAAAAGATAAGGGGATCCGGCGACTGGTGAATTTATTGGGACTTGAGGCCATCTACGATCTTGCCAAGGTACGGCAGGCAGACAGAGTTGCGCTGGGCTTGGAGCCTAACCCCGGCAGCAATATGGAGGCCTTTTTGAGAAGGCTGGAAGATGTATTAAGACAAGGCCCTGCGTTCACAGTAAACGACCTTGCTGTAGACGGCAGAGATGTCATGAGAATCCTTGACATACCGGAAGGCCCGGAAGTAGGAAGGGTCCTTGCCGAGCTCCTCGAGATGGTTTTGGAAGAGCCTGGCCTTAATTCCCGCGAGAGACTGCTGGACATTGTGAAGACAATGGCAGACAACAAAATGCAGTAAGAAACAGTGAAAAACAAAAAAGGCCTCGCATTCAAGCCGGCCCGGAAACTCGAACAAATTGGCTGGGGCGGGAGGATTCGAACCTCCGCATGCAGGATCCAAAGTCCCGTGCCTTACCGCTTGGCTACGCCCCACCGTGTGTCAAACATAACAGGCTTCTAATGTTTTTTGTAGCACTACGAGTATAGCAAAGGCTCCGGAACACGTCAAGACTCCGAATTGCCTCAGTCAGCCTGGTTGAACCTGAGTGAGCCGCAGGGTGGTGTGAGCCTTTCAAACAGCAACTGTCTTAGTGGACAACAACCTCGGAATCGCCTGTCTGTTTTTCAAATTCCGCGAGCACCATAGTCTGAATTTCGTCACGGGCTTCGGCAGTAATCGGATGAGCGATGTCCCTGTAACCTCCGTCACCCACTTTGCGACTGGGCATTGATACAAATAGTCCTGAAGGGCCTTCCACTACTTTCAGTTCCTTTACCACGAAGGAGTCGCCGAAGGTTATCGAAGCTATAGCTCGTGTTTTCCCGTCACTCTTCACCGGCCTGATTCTTACTTCAGTAATGTTCACTTTATACGCCACCACCTTCTATAAAGAATAGAAAAGCGGGTTGCGTAGACTATATTCCATATAAAGACATAAATTCCTTCTTATGGAATGTAGAAATTGCCGTCAAAGCCCCTCGCGACTATTAAACCTGGTTCGTGCTCCCCTGATCTCCTAATATCTCTTGCGCAAGCTCGAGGTCTTTTGGCTTGTCAACATCAAATGCTATTTCCGCATAATCTGAAATCACACCCATGGCCTGGACCCCGGTGAGAGTTTCTAACCTGCGTTCAATGTCCCGTATGGACAAACGCCTCATGAGGAATTTGAAGATTAGCCACATCCCAAGGACGCTCCCCATCATCCAGGGCTTCTTACGGGTAGCTATCGCTTGTTCTAAGAATCTCCCGCAAGCCAGAAGGGCGGACGGCTTTACTAAGGCAATGTTACCACCGGTCAGCGTCCCTTCGAGGATAGTCAAGTATGTCCTCTTTATCCCCGGAAACTCATATTCGCAGGCTTCCCGTGGAACCACCGGATAGTATATGTCCGCAGGGCGCGTCGCTGCCTGTCTAAAAAGGTCGTCAATTGCCTCGCATGTCAAGAGAGGTATATCCCCGGTCACGATTAGCGCAGGCTTGTCAGGATCCAATTGAGAGAGGCCTGCTCTCAAATTCTCGAGCAGCGCTCCATGCCCCTCTACGGGAACGAGTCCGGGTATAGGGCCTATGCTGTCGGACACCTCCTTGGGGCATACAAGCACAATCCTCCCGATTTCCTCATACCTCCTGAGCGTATCCAGAACATATGAAAGCATGGGCTTACCTTGGATACTGATAAGGGCTTCATACTTCGCACCATCGCACATAGCCAGTTTCCCGTCATTTGCAGCGCCGGCCAGAACAACTGCGTCCACCATGCTTACCGCCCTCCCCTCGCAGCCAGGAGCCTTTGCCCGGCTTGTATTTCTCCGTTCAATATAAGTCTCAGCTATCATGTATTAGTTGTCAAGCGAAAAGCTTTCCCTTCTTGACCAATTCGGTTTTACTCCGGATTGAAGTCGCAGGGTTCTGAGATCCCGGACTCAGCGCACGCCGATGTCCGGCAGGGATATCAAGCACCTGTGGGCACCCGCATCACATAAGTAGATCACCATAAGACCGTTGAACTTCTCCAGTAGCTGCCAGTTTCGCCCAAGATGGCAACCGGTTTTTGCGATTCAAGCGAACTGCGGTAACATAATATGGGATACATCAACGGTCTCCACCATAAGTGATCGCCGGTTTCAGAAAGTGTACGTACCGTGTGGGGCCACCCAAGACAATCGGAAAACGAGCGAAAACTAATGAATTCATACTTATTAGCGCCCTGCACCCGCTTAGTGCCCTGCACCCGCGTCTGGCACCCGTGCACAAGCAACTCCTTGTGGAACTGCTTTACACACGAATACCTCTTTGAACGCTCCGGATGACAGTTTCAATGCACCGCAAATTGCTTCTGCTTTTGTCCTGCTGTCGGCAATACCGAACACGGTAGGGCCGCTCCCTGACATCCCGACTCCAACCGCCCCCGCGGCAAGCAGCGCCTCTTTCGCCCGGGCGATTGAGGGGACAATCGATATTGCAGAACGCTCCAGGTCATTGGTGAGTCTATCGGCAATATCCTGAACTCTGCCTGCTCCAAGAGCACGGACCATTCCTGAAGTAACATCAGTTACATGGACAGCGGTATCATAGGAGCCGGCATCACAGAAGCCGGCATCACGGGCGCCGGTGGTCTCGGTGAGTTGATCAAACCTGGCGTAAGCCCGGGTGGTGTTTACTCTGTCCGGTAATGTCACAATGACAAACCACAGCTCATCAGGCGTGGGCAACAGTTCTATTTGCTCACCTTTCCCTCGAATAATCCCTGTCCCTCCCAGGATGCAAAAAGGGATATCTGCGCCGAGACTCTCACCGACAGCCATTAACTCTCTTTTGCCCAAGCCCAGTTTCCATAGGTGATTAAGCCCTGTGAGGACTGC
>JAPXLY010000132.1:0-3168 GCA_033809295.1 Bacillota bacterium | reverse complement strand
TGTTTCCAAAAGCCTGGCGCGGGGAGGCAGGATTTCCCGGGAAAGCTTCACTACTGTGCCGGTTCGGCTATTATCGGGCACTCGGGCTTTCATGACTTTCGGACGCACTGTTGCCATTTGAGGCCGCTTTTCCGGACAAACAATAGTGGCCATGATATTTCCGCCGAATGCAGGCCTGGTTTGAAGGAGCAGCCTATTCTCTTTGTCAATGTCAAGTCCGGTGCAGTCCGCGGTGAGTCCGGTTTTCAACTTGACAGCTATCCTTGGGGCAAGGGATCTCCCGACAGTAGTGGCTCCGAAAAGAAAAACAGAAGGCCGGTATTCCGTCACAAGCTCAGCAATTACCTGTGCATAAGGCTCATCTTGGAAGTTCTGAAGGGCAGGGTCATCAACTAAGTACACTTTACTTGCGCCATACTTAATCATCTCCTCTGCCACGTGTTCAACGTCATATCCCAAGAGGACGGCGCATAGTTCTTCACCTAAGTCAGACGCCAGGTTCTGTCCTTCCCCCAGCAGCTCATATGCGACACCTGCAGGCTTTCCGTTGCGTTGCTCTATGAATACCCATACACCTTCCCAATGCCGGCCATGCGTTTCAGGCTTCACACCTTCAGATTCCTCGGAAGGCCGGCCTGAATTTGCTGCAACAATAGCGTCTGAAGGGCATTCTTCTCGGCAGGCTCCACAGAGAACACAATTATCCAGGAGATAAGCAACGCCATCTCTGACTTCTATGGCGTTATACGGGCAGGCAGGGACGCATGCCCCGCAACCGGTGCATTTAGAGGAGATAATTTCAACTGACATTGATGAAAGCCTCCCATTTCGTAAGCTGCACAAAAACATGGCGTTCTTGTTATTCGATACCTTCCGGCTCGGGGAATTCTTCCGGGGTTTCCGGTGCTTGCAGTGAGGGGACGTCGAGAATTTGGCGAGTATGTGGATAGGCCAAATTCGAACGAGGCGCGCCGCCGGCGCGGCGTCCCCCGAACACAATACCGGAAACCTGATGGCTCCGGGGAATGGTAAAGGCTTATGTCAGTCTATTCACCTAGAACAGATGACTTTCCTTCAGCCTTACCAGCAGGTTCCTGGCTTTCTCAGATGCCGAATCCCCCTTTATGATTTCGCCCCCCGGCCTGATTTCCGGCGAGAAAATCCGGGAGACTTGCGTAGGCGAGCCTGACAATCCCAGCATCAGTTCATTTGCCTCAAGATCATTGGCAGTCCATGTGGTGATTTGGGCTTTTCTTGCTTTTAGCGTGCCTTTGATAGACGGCATCCTTGGCTCACCGATTTCCTTTACTACGGTTATCAGGGCAGGGAGAGGCGAGAAAATGACGTCATAGCCCTCTTCAGTCATTCGACGGACACGTATATGCCGGTTTGAAATCTCCTCCACTCTGCTCACATAAGTAACATGGGGAATATCCAGATGTTCAGCGACACCCGGGCCGACCTGAGCCGTATCCCCGTCTATTGCTTGTTTCCCGCAGATCACGAGGTCAAAGTCACCGAGTTTCAGAATAGCTTTTGCCAACGTATACGAAGTGGCAAGCGTGTCTGCGCCTGCGAAAGCCTTGTCAGAAAGAAGAATGGCCTCATCCGCACCGACAGCCAGGGTCTCACGGAGCGCGGCTTCTGCTTGCGGAGGGCCCATAGATATGCAAGTGACTTGTCCGCCGTGTTCATCCCGTATTCGTAGGGCCTGCTCTACGGCATACATGTCGAAGGGGTTTACGATGGACGATACCCCTTCCCGAATTAACGTATTGGTTTTGCGGTCTATCCTGACATCCGTAGTCTCGGGAACCTGTTTCACAAGGACTACCAAATTCATTTGCGTCTCAAGGCCTCCTTGATTATGGCGCTGCCTATGATTGACCGCTGAATTTGGTTTGTTCCCTCATATATCTGGGTGATTTTTGCATCACGCATCATCTTCTCAACAGGATAGTCCCGCATGTAACCGTAACCGCCGAATATCTGCACAGCATCACAAGTGACCTTCATGGCTACATCTGACGCGAATAGCTTTGCCATGGCTGAAGCCTTAGTAATATGGCGGACACCGGAATCGATCATCCAGGCCGCATTATAGACGAGGGAGCGAGCTGCTTCGATTTGGGTGGCCATATCAGCCAGCATGTGTTCGATAGCTTGGAATTCTCCGATTCTCTTTCCGAATTGGACGCGTGTTGAGGCATACTCGGCTGCTTTATCCAGTGCGCCCTGGGCAATCCCAACAGCCTGAGCGGCTACTCCGGGACGTGTTTTGTCAAGAGTGCGCATGGCAACCAAGAAGCCCTTGCCTTCCTTGTCCAAAAGGTTCTCAACCGGAACTTTACAGTCTGTGAATATCAGCTCAGTTGTAGCGGAAGCCCTGATGCCCATCTTCTTTTCCCTTTTTCCAAAGTCAAATCCGGGAGTTCCCTTTTCCACAATGAAAGCCGTCATCGCCCTGGGGCCTTTTTCAGGGTCCAGCGTTGCGATAACGACATATACGTCTGCTTCACCGCCGTTGGTGATCCACTGTTTGGTGCCGTTTAGCACGTAGTGATCTCCGTCGCGGACTGCTGTGGTTCGGATATTGCCTGCATCTGACCCGGCATCGGGTTCTGTAAGTGCAAATGCTGCCAGCTTCGAGCCGGAGGCTATTTCAGGCATGAACTTCTGCTTTTGCTCTTCCGTCCCGAACATGAGGATGGGAAACCCTCCGAGTGCGCTGGCTGCATACGATACTGCCACTCCTGCGCAAGCCCTGGACAGCTCTTCCACTACAAGGCATTGCTCGAACACACCACCGCCGAGGCCTCCGTATTCCTCCGGAACCCATACTGCAAATAAATCTGAATCTGCCAGAATTCGAATGAGATTCCACGGAAACTCTTCACTTTCATCAAACTCTGCTGCACGCGGCGCGATTTTCTCGTCAGCGATCTTTGCGGAAAGCTCCTTGATGATCTCCTGCTCCTCCGTGAGAAAGTAGTTCACCCCGTGATCCCCCTCTCTGCAGGAACCAATTAGCACCTGCTCATAATATGAGCTACTAACCGCAGTTTAACATCGGGCTTAGGGGCTGTCAAGGAGAGTCCTGTGGTTCTGTTAAGGTCGCCGAAGAGCGGCCGGAAGATTCCGGGTTATGTTCCAAAGACATGTTCTGTA
>JAPXLY010000131.1:0-3274 GCA_033809295.1 Bacillota bacterium | reverse complement strand
ATCAAGGGGCGACCCGCTTGGGGAGCCGTCCCCTCAGTGTAACACCGGCAACCAACCCCGCATGGTACCTACACTTACTGGAACTGTCGATTACTTGCGGTGATCTACTAGGTCAGGAGAGCCGGCACCTGTCAGAATTGGCTTGTAGCCTTAATCCGTCCGTATTATGATAGTAATATGTTTCAGTTCGTGTAGAATCCTATTGGAGTCCCCTGCTACGAAAAGAGTTTGTAAAGATGGTGAGCTAATAGTGACTAAACAAGGGATCATAGAGAGAATTTCTGAGGAGCTTTCTTTGAGGACGGCTAGCGTAACCAACACAGTCGCCCTTCTTGAACAGGGAAATACTGTACCGTTCATTGCCAGGTATAGAAAAGAGGTTACAGGATCCCTGGATGAGGTGGTCATAAGATCAGTTGAAGAGCGCCTGGCGTACCTCTGTAATCTCGAAGAACGTAAGGATGTAGTGATAAGATCCATTGAGGAACAAGGCAAGCTTACAGATGAGCTGCGGAACGCCGTCCTTGGCGCATCCACGCTGCAAGAAGTGGAAGACCTCTACCTTCCTTACCGGCCGAAAAGGCAGACCAGGGCTACGAAAGCCCGTGAAAAGGGACTGGAGCCGCTTGCCATGTTGATGCTGGAACGTCAGGACTTGGAAGGAGATGTCCGGGAGATAGCAGCTCTGTACATAGATCCTGAAAAGGAATTGCCCACACCTGATGACGCCCTGGCCGGAGCGCGTGATATCGTGGCTGAGGTTGTTATGGAAGACGCCAAAGTCAGGGCTATGGCGAGGCGGCATTTCCGCGAGCAGGGTTTCCTGGAGGTCACAGGGGCTGAGGCCCAGGATGAGCACAGGTCCGAGTACGAAGACTACTATGACTACGAGGAGCACATTGCGAAAATGCCTCCCCACAGGGTCCTGGCGATAAACCGGGGAGAGTCCAAAGGCGCGCTGAAGGTCAGACTGTCAAGGCCTGATGAAGCCCTTCTTTCGGCCATTCGAGGGGATTTTATCACTGAGGAGACCGGCATATTTCGGGAACAGCTTGACCTCGCGATTGAAGACGGGTACTTGCGGCTTCTATGTCCTGCAATGGAGCGAGAGACTCGTAGCACTCTGACGGAGAAAGCGGAAGATCACGCAATAGGAGTATTCGCGAGGAATCTTAGGAATCTCCTAATGCAATCCCCTGTCGCCGGTAAAGTAGTGCTCGGTATCGATCCCGGTTTTCGGACCGGATCGAAAATAGCGGTGGTGGATCCTACAGGTAAACTACTTGCGACTGCCGTCATATACCCACACCCCCCACAGGAGCGGCGTGATGAGGCAGAGAGGATTATCAGGGAACTCGTCCGCAAGCATAGTGTCAATGTCATTGCTATAGGCAATGGCACAGCCTCCCGTGAGACTGAGGCATTCATCAGCGAATTCATAAGGAATTCAGCTCACGGCCCAGGCTACGTAATTGTGGATGAGGCCGGCGCTTCCGTCTACTCCGCCTCTGATACAGGACGGGAGGAGTTTCCGGATCTTGACGTATCCATGAGGGGTGCAGTGTCCATTGCCCGCAGGCTGCAGGATCCCCTGGCTGAGCTTGTGAAGATTGATCCCAAATCAATTGGGGTAGGCCTTTATCAACACGACGTAAACCAGGCAAGGCTCGGAGAAACCCTGGAGAAAACGGTGGAATCATGCGTAAACTATGTTGGTGTCAATCTTAACACGGCATCCGCTGCACTCTTATCATACGTAGCAGGCATTTCAAAGACAGTGGCAAAGAATATCGTGTCGTTTCGGGAGGAAAACGGCCCGTTCAAATCCAGAGCCGGCTTGCTGGAGGTGTCCAGACTCGGACCGAAAACATTTCAGCAAGCAGCCGGGTTCCTCAGGATAAGGTCAGGCGAAGATCCCTTTGCCATTACGCCTATTCACCCTGAGTCCTACGATGTGGCTGAAGCGGTTCTCTCACTTCTTGGGTCTTCCCCGGAGAATCTTCTCTCTCCGGAGAAGGTAACCCAATTGAGGCGCAGACTCGCGGACGTTGACATCAAAGCTCTTTCAGAAGAGCTTAACACCGGTATTCCCACCCTTGAGGACATAGTGGACGCGTTAAGGCGTCCGGGACGCGACCCCAGGGCTGAGCTGCCCGGCCCCGTATTCCGCAGCGATATCCTGTCCATGAAGGATCTCGAGCCCGGTATGGTAGTCCGCGGAACTGTACGCAACGTAGTTGATTTTGGGGCATTTGTTGATATCGGGGTTGAGCGGGACGGACTTGTCCACATTTCTGAGATGAGTGATTCTTTCGTGCACAGCCCTCACGATGTGGTGGCAGTCGGTGATGTGGTGAGAGTGAAGGTGACTAAAGTCGACTCTGAACGGGGACGCATATCTCTGTCCATGCGAATCCAGGCGTAGGATTAAAGGGGAAGGTTGATGTCAGCGTCAATGGCCGATTGCTGCGTTGTGGGAGGAAAAGACACCGGGATGTAGAAGAGCCTGAGAAGAATCGAGAGGAGTCTCAGGGAGATGTAGACAGGCTTATTATGAGGAGAAAGCAATGAGGAGAAAGAAGGTGGGTCTTTTGAGCAATGACTGGAAGAAGGTTACGCGGACGAGCCGAAATATTCTTTTTATTACCAGGACTGCCATATTAATGGCGCTCACTCTAGTAATACAGATGATGGGTATGCCGCAATACGCGACAGGTCCGCTGGTCAACACAATGCTCTATATTGCAAGCGTATTTGTGGGGATTTTCGGAGGCGTGGCAATAGGCCTCGTCACTCCTGTCATCGCTTTCTGGCGCGGTATTCTGCCTCCTCCGCTGGGACCGATGATTCCATTTATCGCATTAGGCAACGCTGTCCTGGTCATAGTCTACGGATTGATTGGGAAGCGTAACAAATATGTCGCTGTCGTTTTAGCGTCAGTAATCAAATATTTGGTGATGGCCGGCGCAGTAAGGCTTGTAGTTGCAGTTCCACCGAAAATCGCTCAAATGATGCAAGTGCCGCAGCTCATTACTGCTCTTGCAGGAGGCGCCATAGCGATAGTTCTTTCTGAGATACTAATCCGAAGAGGTCTTCTAAAACCGTTGTCAGAGATGAAGTCCAGGGACTAGCGACAAAGAAGGAGGACTTTTCATGCCAGGTCGAAGATGGCGATGGACTACGCGAGAACTTGTATTCCTAGCGCTTATTGCCGTTCTTAGCATGGTGACGAAACCCTATGTAAAGGGTGTTGTCAAGGTCATTACTCAGCCTC
>JAPXLY010000130.1:0-3343 GCA_033809295.1 Bacillota bacterium | reverse complement strand
TATTACCCTTCAGGATAATCTTGCCGCAATCAACGGTGATGAGTGTGACGCCTGCGGCATCTGTGTTGAGAAATGCCCGACAAAGTGCATTGTAATGAGGGATAATGCTACTCTCGTAGATGAAGCCGGAAGCGCAAGCTAAGTAGATCGCCGGTTCCGGAAAGTGTACGTACTGTGCAGGGTTGCGGTGTTGCACTAAGGGGACGGCTCCCCAAGCGGGTTGCCTTGACAAAACAGTAATGAGAGTTGCCGGTGTTTGGCAGGCATGTAGTATTTCATCTGCCGCACCGGCAACTTTCCGTCCATTATCTGCCCCGGAGGAGTGGCATGGATCTTTTTGGCTTACTTAAAGATTTCTTTCAGGCTTTCTTGAGCCTTCTTTGGCCATAGCCTGTTTCCCTTTCTTGACCAATTTCCTTACCATGGCTCCTCCGACCTTGCCTGCTTCTCTCACTGTAAGCTCGTCCGGGTCACTCAAATCATCACTTAAACCAAGCTGCTCCGCAGTTTCGTACTTTAGCCTGTCCATTTCCCGCGCTGCCTTTTGACGTTCCTTACTCCTTTTCTTCTTTGCCACAAGACCCACTTCCCTTCGGGAATGTTTATGATTAGCATTACCAACATGCGTCAACCTAAACATCGTCCTCCTTTCGTATGACATGACTTCAGGTCAACCCGAAATGGCTGCTTGTCACTGCTTATGAGAAGTGATACACTGAACTCGTAAAGTGTCGAGGGGGCGATTCCTGCTTGAAATGGGAGTATGGACGGCGTCGTCGGGAGATTTCAAGACTACGCAGACGTGTATTCTTAGGAGTGCTCCTGGTAGCGGCTGTTCTCATAGCCGGATATGTTGTAATAACGTCAAATGAATCATATGGTTTCTCGTGGGGAATCAGAAAGCTGCCTATAAAGTCTGGAAATGCTTTAAAGGGACAAGATGCCAAAGAGAGTTCTCGCAGTGAGTTTTTGATGGATACCTTTGTTACCATTCGGGCGGCAGGGCCAAACTCGGAGGAGGCAATTCAGGCTGCATTTGATGAAATGCGGAGAATTGAATCCCTCATGAGCAGGCATATTTCGACAAGCGACGTCTCTTGCATAAACAGAGGAGCAGGAGGCTCACCTGTCAAAGTCACAAGCGAGACATTCCATGTTATAGAAGAGGCAGTTCGGTGCGGTAGCATTACAAAGGGCGCTTTTGATATTACTATCGGCCCGCTCATGGATTTGTGGGGGTTCGGCACGTCGAATCCTACTATTCCTTCAGCCCCTGAAATAGAACAAGCCTGCTCTCTCGTAGGATGGGAACTTGTGGAACTCAACTCAGAGAACATGACTGTCAGACTGCCCGTACAAGGCATGTCAATCGATCTCGGCGGGATCGCCAAAGGATATGCAGCAGAGGAAGGAGCGCGGGTTCTTAAGGAATACGGAATTTCCCACGCACTGATTGACGCAGGCGGGAACATTGTGACAGTTGGTTCACGTCCTGACGGGGAACCGTGGAGGATCGGCATTCGTAATCCCAGGGGCGAAGGAGCGGAAGATACAATCGGCCCAACGTTACATGTAGTCAATGGGGCAGTAGCTACTTCCGGCGACTATGAAAGATTCTTTATTCATGACGGCAAAAGGTACCACCACATTCTGCATCCCGGAACAGGAATGCCGGTTCAGACAGTATCCGGTGTGACGGTGATGGCGAAGGACTCATTACACGCTGATATGCTGTCCACAGCCGTGTTTGCATTAGGGCCGGATGAAGGGATGGAGCTCATCGAGACTCTGGACGGAGTCTCAGCCATGATAGTAGATGCTAACGGAAACACTTTGTTTTCTAATGGGTTTCCGGGAATAGACTAAGTAGATCGTTAAGTAATCGCCGGCCCCGGAAAATGTACGTACCGTGCGGGGCCACCCAAGACAATCGGGAAACCGGCGAAAAACAATGAACCCATACTTAGACACAGGCCCACAGGTTATTTGTTCCATGGGACAGTCGGCTGGAGGCAATTGTTGTGAATTTCGATAGTACAAGCCGGAGGGTCCCCGGGTTTGTGCTGGCTTCTGCTTCGCCTGCTCGAGCTGCCTTACTGAGACAGATCGGCCTTAGATTTGAAGTATTGCCCAGCAGAATCAGGGAAGATGATATTGATTCCGAAGGCCCTGTAGACAAGGTAGTGTCTCTTTCTCAGGCAAAGGCTCATCATGTAGCCGAATCCTTGACTGATAAAGTGATAATAGCGGCTGATACCGTTGTTGTTCTTGAAGAGGAGATCTTGGGAAAACCGGAGAACGAAGACGAAGCTTTTGAAATGTTGAGTCTCTTGTCAGGCTGTTGGCATCATGTTGTAACCGGTGTGACTGTGCTGGATACATATACAGGTGCGGGCTGCACATCCCATGAAGTCACCGGAGTGCGGATGAAAGAACTCTCCCCCCGAGCGATTGAGGCGTACGTCGAGAGCGGCGAGCCGTTGGGTAAAGCAGGGGCTTACGCTATACAGGGGAGGGGGGGAGTGTTTATAGAAAGCATAGAGGGCTGCTATTTCAATGTAGTCGGCCTTCCTTTGGCAAAACTGGTAAATATATTCTGTGATATTGGGATTAATATCTACGACGAGCTATTCAGGAGGTGACGAGGCTTGCCCGGAAAGCCCAAGGAGAAGGTATCGTCCACCATCAAACAGATGCCTGTCAACGAAAGACCGAGAGAGCGCCTTCTCCGCGTAGGCCCCTCTGCCCTTTCCTCAGCGGAGCTCATATCAATCATCGTGCGGACCGGGATCCCCGGGGAATCCGCGTTGTCCCTTGCCACTTCCGTCTTGCAGCGATTCGGCGGTGTCCGTGGCATGGCTTCTGTTTCCACTCAGGATCTGGCCACTCAGAAGGGAATTGGGCCTGCAAAAGCAGTCCAGATCAAGGCTGCAATAGAACTGGGCAAAAGAGCCTTTATGCTTGAGCCTGAGGATCTCGTTCAGATAAACCGGCCCCGGGATGTGGCGCAATTGATAATCGGAGACATGCGCTATCTGGACAGGGAACATTTCAGAGTGGTAATCCTTAACGCAAAGAACAGGGTGGAAGACGTGGTTACGATTTCCATTGGCTGCCTGGACAGTTCTCTTGCCCATCCCAGGGAGGTTTTTAAGGAATGCGTGAGAAGGAATTGCGCTCGCGTGATTCTTGTTCATAATCACCCCAGCGGCGATCCTACTCCCAGCGATGCTGATATTGCTATCACGCGCCGGCTGGCCAGTTGCGGAATGATCCTCGGCATTGAAGTCCTTGACCACATAATTGTCGGAGACAACAGATTCGAGAGCCTGAAAGAACTGGG
>JAPXLY010000129.1:0-3406 GCA_033809295.1 Bacillota bacterium | reverse complement strand
GAAAGTCTGCGCTTCTTAGGAACCTGCAGGTGATACGTGGAGTAGGCCCTGTAACTGAAGGGAAGTTGAGGGACGAAGGATATGAGGATATAGAGAGCCTGTATCCACACACGCGCTGGGGAGATCAGGCGAAGGCGATTGCCGAGGCTGTTGAGCGGAGAGACGCGAGGTTCTTTTCAGGGACGAAGGCGTCTGATTGGCAGGTGTTAACGCTATATTCACCGGGAGAGATGGTGTTTCTGGATATTGAGACTTGCGGACTCAGCAGCGCTCAACCGCTTTTCCTCGTTGGGATGATGAGAGAGCATGAAGACGGGCAAATGCGCCTCAGGCAGTTCTTAGCAAGATCGTATGAAGAGGAAGTCGCTGTTCTTACTGCAGTAAGACGTGAGTTGGAGTGCGCCTGTGTTTTGGTGACATATAACGGGTTCAGGTTTGATATGCCGTATATTCGAGATCGTATGGCGTATTATGGAACATGCTGCCCGGAGGATCACTTCCACTTTGACCTTCTCTGGACTGCGAGAAGGCTCTTCAGAGAGACGCTTCCCAATTGCAAGCTTGTGACAGTCGCATCCTACGCCCTGGGTTATGAGCGTGGCGAGGACATCCCGGGCTACATGATACCTGAAGTCTATCACGATTTCGTGACGAATCCTCGTTCAGCATTGATCCGTCCTATTCTGGAACACAATGCCATGGATATCCATGCTATGGCCCTCCTCCTTGCAAGGATCCTTCGACATGAAGATTCGGCGGTGTAGCCTCCACAGCCTGTAACTATGCTGAATTTTGCACTGACTATATACGGCACAGGTTGCTGTGCTAACAGGAGGGACAAACACAAATTGGATGATGTACGAATCATGAAGGCAGTCAGAGAGATCCTCGAAGCTATTGGAGAAGATCCGGATCGCGAAGGGCTGAAAGACACGCCTGACCGGATCGCCAGGATGTTTCAGGAAATATTCTGCGGTTTGGGCAAAGACCCGCGGGAAGAATTGACTCCGGTCTTTAACGAAGAACATGAAGAGATGGTCATAATAAAGGACATCCCTTTCTACTCCATGTGCGAGCACCACTTGCTTCCGTTCCACGGCAAGGCCCATGTTGCATATCTTCCCAAGGGAGGAAGGGTCGTAGGCCTCAGTAAGCTTGCAAGGGTCGTCGAAATCCTTGCCAGGAGGCCTCAGCTTCAAGAGAGGCTTACCAGTGAAGTTGCGGATATGATATTTGAGGCCTTAAAACCTCACGGTGTGATTGTAGTAGTGGAAGCAGTCCATTTGTGTATGGCAATGAGGGGAATAAGCAAGCCCGGAAGTCTCGCAGTGACTTCCGCTGTCAGAGGGCTTTTCAAGAAGGACGCGGCTGCAAGAGCCGAGGCGTTGACTCTAATAAAAGGAGAGTGACAAGACGAATAATTGTCTCTCCCACTCATATACATTATTCTGAAAGCCGGATGTGATATGGGGCCCAGGGGGAGGGACCGGATATGGAGAGATTCGATATCTTCCAGGATATGGCGACGAGGACCGGCGGTGATGTTTATGTTGGAGTAGTCGGTCCGGTGAGGACTGGGAAGTCCACGTTTATAAAGCGGTTCATGGACCTCCTGGTCATTCCCAATATTGATGATGTGTATGACAAAGAGCGATCAGTGGATGAATTGCCGCAAAGTGGCGCAGGCAGGACTATCATGACAACTGAGCCGAAGTTCGTCCCGAGCGAAGCCGTGTCCGTGACGATTCAGGACAATATCAATGTCAGGGTCAGGCTTGTGGATTGTGTGGGGTATTCTGTCGAAGGGGCGCTGGGGTACGAGGAGGACGACGGGCCTCGAATGGTGATGACCCCGTGGTTTGACTATGAGATTCCCTTTGAGGAAGCGGCTGAATTCGGCACACGGAAGGTCATCTCCGACCATTCCACAATCGGTCTTGTTGTCCTCACGGATGGCAGCATTACAGACATCTCAAGAGCAAGCTACGTTCCTGCAGAAGAGCGAGTCATCGGAGAGCTTCATGATCTTGGAAAGCCTTTCGTTGCAGTGTTGAACTCGACACATCCTTGGGCAAGAGAGACTTTGGATCTTGCGACGAAACTTGCAGCGAAATACGGGGTGCCTGTCATACCCATGGACTGTCTCAGAATGGATATGGAAGATGTTCTCGGTGTGTTGCGAGAAGTGCTGTATGAGTTCCCTGTCCGCGAGATAAGTGTGCGCTTGCCTGTCTGGCTCAACGAGGTTTCAGCAGAACACTGGCTAAGGCAGAAGTTTCAAGACGCCGTCGTTTCCGCTGTGAAGGACGTCAAGAGAATCCGAGACATTTCAGGGACCGTCAAAGGCTTTGCTGCGCAGGATTTTGTGTCCCATGCGGATCTTATGACCCTGGATCTGGGTACGGGACAGGTAATAATTAACCTTGATGCTCCGAGAGAGCTGTTCTTCCAGGTTATCCGTGAGGTTAGTGGGCTTGAGGTCGAAGGCGACCATCACCTTCTAAGACTCATGAGAGAGCTTTCCGTGTCTAAGAGGGAATATGATAAGGTGGCAGACGGCCTTAGAGACGCAGATGAGTTGGGATACGGAATTGTCATGCCTCTCCTGGATGAACTGGAACTCGAGGAGCCTGAGCTGATTAGGCAAGGAAGCAGGTTCGGAGTGAGGCTGAGAGCTGCCGCTCCGTCCATTCACATGATTCGCGCGAATATCGAGACAGAAGTCACGACATACGTAGGCACAGAGAGACAAGGGGAGGAACTTGTCAGAAGGCTGTCTGAGGAGTTCGAAAAAGACCCTGAGCGGATTTGGACCACTGATTTCCTTGGGAAGTCCCTGCACGAGCTGGTTAAAGAGGGCATAGAAAGCAAGCTCTACCGGATGCCGGAAAATGCTCAGCAGAAGCTGCAGGAGACGTTACAGAAAATCGTCAATGAGGGAAGCGGAGGGCTTATCTGTATCATTCTATAGAGTTCTGTAAGGGCGAATCTCATAAATCCTCTTCGTTGTGGGCACTATACCTCCGAAAGGGGGATCAAACCATGACGAAGACGGAGTTAGTGGAGAGAGTGGCAGCTAAGACAGGTTTCACGAAGAAGGATTCTGCCAAAGCTGTTGACGCGGTGTTTGACACGGTGACTGAAGCTCTTGCAGCAGGTGAGAAAGTGGCACTTGTAGGCTTTGGCAGTTTCGAAGTGCGTCAGAGAGCAGCCAGATCCGGGCGCGATCCGAGGACGGGAGCTACGATCCGTATAGGCGCTCGAAAAGCCCCTGTCTTCAAGGCAGGTAAGTCTTTGAAAGACGCCGTGAAGTAGGAGGATAATAGGGGAGTCTCATCGAATTCTCACCATGTCGCTGAATAAGTCGTAGCAAGGGAAGGTGTAGATTACGATGGGATTACTGGGC
>JAPXLY010000128.1:0-3412 GCA_033809295.1 Bacillota bacterium | reverse complement strand
TTGACAAAACCTGCCAAAATTCGTTCACGAAGCTGTTTGGGAGTGATGTTCGATGTATCTATGATACGGGAAGCCTTGTCACGGACCTTTTCGAGTCTTCGACGCTCTTCGGTGATTCCCTCGATAATTCCGCCTTCCGCTGAAAGGGGATGGCGCCTGCGAGTCTCCTTAAACCTCCGCACAAGGGCTTCATCAGATGCCTCAAGAAACAAGATCTCATATCCGACACCCATTGCCTCCAGAGCTTCTAATGAAGTGAACAGCTTATCGAAAAACTCACGGCTCCTTATATCCACTACTAAAGCTATCTTATCAATCTTGCCTTCTGATTGTGCCGCGAGTTCAGCGAACTTTGGGATCAATGTCGGCGGGAGATTGTCTACACAGAAGAAGCCAAGATCTTCAAATGCGCGCACTGCCTCACTCTTGCCTGCACCTGAAAGCCCTGTAATTATTACAAAACGTTCTTCATGCAATGTCGCATCCCTCCGCCTCTTGCCGCCTTTCAGCCGGCCATGATCAAGAACAAGAACCCAAGCTCAACACACTTAGTATACCATACTCCTTATACCCGATCCCGGGACGAAACCATTGGGTGACGGCTTCAGCTCGCGTGAAGCGTCCAGATCCAGGAAGAAAGTGCAGTCAGGATGAAGCTGTAAGACTGAACTGGGAACCATCTCAGTCACAGGGCCGTGTATCGTCTGATGGATGGCGCTGGACTTCTCGGGGCCGCTGGCTAAGAGAATAATCTTACGCGCGTTCATTATCGTCCTGATCCCCATGGAAATCGCTTGCCTCGGCACAGAGTCAGTATCCCCGTCAAAGAACCTTGCGTTAGCTTCAATAGTCCTCTTGGCAAGGTAAATAGGACGAGTAAGAGATCCAAATTCCGTCTTTGGCTCGTTAAAACCAATATGCCCGTTACGCCCTATGCCAAGAACGGCAAGATCAATTCCGCCCGCCCTCTTGATCGCCCATTCATACATCAATGCTTCCTCCTCGGGATCTTCTGCAAGCCCGCGAGGAATATGGATCTGATCCCGGTTTACATTCACATGATCAAAGAACCTGTCGTACATATAGAAGCTGTAGCTCGACCTGTGACCATCAGGAAGGCCTATGTACTCATCAAGGTTAAATGCGGAAACACGGGCGAAATCCAACCCTTCTTCTTTGTGCATCCTAATCAGCTCCGCATACAACCCAAACGGGGTTCCACCTGTGGGTAATGCCAGAACGCTGTCAGGCTTTCTTCTTACCTCGGCAGCCACTGCTTTAGCCGCCTCTTTACTCATTATTTCATAGTCGTCTGCAACTATGACTTTCACTCTATTGCCTCCTATCTTATCCTTCAGCCCTGCTAAAGGCTTACGGGTTAATTCCGAATGATTCCCGGCAGTCTGTTACAGTGCATTGCTTTGCCAGGGAAGATCCTCTGACACATATGCAAAACTACCACGTACCATGGTCGCCACAACTTGCAGCTCCGCATCGAGCAGGACAAGATCCGCGTCCTTTCCCACTTCTATACTGCCTTTCTTGTCATCTATGCCCAAAATCCATGCGGGAGTCTCCGAAGTCATTTTGATGGCGTCTTCCAGGGAGCAATCAAGTTCCGTCATAGCATATTTGACTGCTTTGTCCAACGTAAGGGCAGAGCCTGCAAGAATCCCATCAGGAAGCCTGACTGCTCCGTTGCGGCAGATGACCCTCTGTCCGCCCAGTTCATACTCGCCGTCAGGCATACCTGCAGCCATTGTCGCATCTGTTATCAGGGCAATCCCGTCCTTGCCTTTGCATTTCATGAGTATCTTGGCAGCAGCAAGGTGAATATGAAATCCGTCAAGGATCACATCTACAGTCAGCTTGTTCGAGGAAAGCATTGCCCCAACCATTCCGGGGCGCCTGTGGTGCAGGCCGCTCATGGCATTGTAGGCGTGAGTGACATGGGTAGCTCCTGCATCGGCCGCTGCAATAGCCTGGTCATATGTGGCGGATGAATGCCCGAGAGAGACTTTGATTCCAAGATCCACCGCATGCTTGATAAGATCCAATGCCCCAGGCATCTCCGGCGCCAGGGTGATCATACTGATATTCCCTGAGGATGCCTCGACGAGCTCGTCCAATTCTCTTACGGAAGGCTCTCTTATACCTGTTACGGGCTGAGCGCCTTTCCATTCAGGATTGAGCCATGGCCCTTCAAGGTGAATCCCTAGAATTCCTGCACCGGAAGGGGCTCTTGTACCCATATAGCCGCCGATTAATCCTACACTTTTCTTGAGTGTTTCAGCAGGGCCTGACATAGTCGTCGGGAGTATTCCGGTGGTGCCGTGGGCAGCATGGGCAAGGCACATCCTCTCAAGAGAGTCGTAAGTTTTGTCCAGAGTATCGCACCCTCCTCCGCCATGGGCATGAATATCAATGAATCCCGGCACCAGCGTCAAGCCGGCCCCATCAACAACTTCATGTTCGCCTTCATATTCATGCCTGGATTCGGCGTCAGGGCATATGTCTCTCATAGGACTGATTCTCGCTATGATACCGTTCTCAATCACCACAATCCCTAATTTGGTTATGCCGTAAGGAGTCAGTATGTCAGCGCCTTTTATTATCATAATCAATCTTCCTCCAAGCAAGAAGCGGAAGACTTGATTCTTGCCAGCGAACTCCTTGTGCGTTCCACCACATGCTCGTTAATACTCAACCCGAGCTCCCGAAGGCCCAGGAAATAGGCGCCGGCTACAGGAGGAAATTCAGGCTGAGTAAGTGCTGATATATGAGCCACCTTCATCAATTCCCGCATAAGTGCATGAGTAACCCGGCTACCTGACTTAAAAACCCCGCCTGTGGTAACACATGGAAACTCCGTGTCCTCCATATTAAGTGCCTTTGCCACCGCGCCGGCTGCAATCCCCAGTTCAGCGCCGGCTTGGTCCAGTATCCAACAGGCTACTTCGTCTCCCTCTCCGGCTATTTCCGCCACGACCGGAGATAAGTTCGCGATTTCGATTCTATCGAATCTGTCAGCGTACGCCAATCCTACTAACTCATCTACATTGTTTATGCTGAAATGGTCAATGATTGCCTGAGACAGAAGAGTCTGTTTCCCACGGCCGTCTCGCGCGCGGGTAACGGAGTTGAGAGCCTTGCGTCCGATGTAGTAAGCGCTGCCTTCATCCCCCAGAATATATCCCCAGCCTCCTGACCTTGCTCGCTTCCCTTCCTCATTGACGCCAAATGCTATTGAACCTGTGCCTGCAATCACCACGATCCCGGGCTTACCCATTGTTCCGCTGGCAAGGGCTGCTGCAGCGTCATTATCTACCACGACCCTCCTTGCCAATCCCAAATCTTGGAGGGACGCGGTCACCCGCTCCCTCTCTCCGGGCCGGTCCACCCCTGCAATACC
>JAPXLY010000127.1:0-3439 GCA_033809295.1 Bacillota bacterium | reverse complement strand
GGGAAAACCATAGCTCTTGCCACGAAAGAGGTGTTGGTGGCAGCCGGGCAGATAGTAATTAATGCAGCGTCCCGGCACGGTGTGGAAATTCTGCCTGTAGACAGTGAACACTCTGCGATATTCCAATGTCTGGAGGGGCACGATATACTCAGTGTGGAAAGGCTGATCCTTACCGCGTCAGGCGGCCCTTTCCTTGGGTTTTCAAAGGAAGAAATGGAGACTGTCACCTTGATGGAGGCTCTCCGCCATCCAACGTGGTCTATGGGCCGGAAGGTCACAATAGACTCTGCGACCCTGATGAACAAGGCGCTTGAACTCATAGAAGCAAGGTGGCTTTTTGGAATAAGCCCGGATAGGATCCGTGCAGTAATTCACAGGCAGAGTATTGTCCACTCCATGGTAGAGTTTATTGACGGGTCTATATTGGCTCAGCTTGGCTCACAAGACATGAGGCTTGCGATTCAACATGCTCTTTTTTTCCCAAGACGGGTTAAGGGGTATTGTGATAAGATTAACCTTACAGAATCGGGAGCCCTCACCTTTGAGGAGCCCGATCTGGAGAGGTTCCCTGCTCTTCGTCTCGGCTACGAGGCTCTGGAGGTAGGAGGCACTCTTCCTTGCGTAATGAATGCCGCTAATGAAGAAGCGGTAGGCTTGTTCATGTCAGGACATATCGGGTTTTGCGATATTGCAAGACTTGTAGAAGGCACTATGTCAAGCCACGAGGTGCTGGGGGGTTCGTCGCTGGAGGAAGTATTGGCTGCTGATTCCTGGGCCAGAGAGCATGTCCTCCGGCGCGCCGGAATGATAGGGAGATGATTCTGTGCTTGGTTCTGCGCTTATGATAATCATCGCTTTTGCTTTTGTATTCCTCACCTTTGCCCTGTCCCATGAATTCGGGCATTTCATTGTGGGTAAGGCTGCAGGTGTGCGGGTGTACGAATTCAGCTTGGGTTTTGGCCCCAGTATTCGTCAATTCAAACGAGGGGAGACTGTATACTCCTTACGAACTCTCCCGGTCGGGGCATTTGTGAAGTTTGCAGGGCTGGATGAACCCTCTGATCCTGATGACAATGTTGAGGACGAAGATCCTAGGAGCTTTCGATCAAAGCCTATTATCCTAAGAATCCTCACTATCCTGGCAGGCCCTTTCATGAATTTCGTTGTGGCCTTCCTTCTGTTCGCCATAGTCTTCATATCTGCGGGCGTGCCTTCAGCGGTGATTGGAGAAGTGTACCCTGACACGCCTGCTTGGCGCGGGGGCATCGTGGCAGGTGATAGGATTATCTCCATCGATAACACTCGTACTGATACTATCGGTGATGTGAAGGACAAGATTTGGCAGAATCCCGGGCGCCCGTTGACTTTTACAATTGAGCGGGACGGAGCGACAATTGAGCGCGTAGTGACTCCGGAGAGAGATGAAAGTACACGTGGAGGCGTTATCGGTGTAATGCTTTCAGAGATTTGGGCACGGAGAGGTTTCCTTGAATCTGTAAGTCGAGGCGCAAGTTTCACCAGGAACATGTCAAGGAATCTCCTGGCAACTCTCTGGAGAATGATTACAGGTAAGGTGAAACCTGATGTAGCAGGCCCGATAGGAATCGCTCAGGCAGTAGGGCAGACCGCGAAGTTGGGTTTTGTCAATGTCCTCTACCTTGCAGCTTTACTCAACGTGAATCTCGGACTCCTGAACCTTCTTCCAATACCTGTTCTTGACGGAGGGTGGATCGTACTCCTTTTGCTCGAGGCTATACGCAGGAAACCTCTCAGTGTAGAGCAAGAAGCGTTCGCCCGGATGATAGGCATGGCTATACTCGGACTCTTGATCGTCTTCGCCACATTCTCAGATATTGCCAGGCTGGGCGTGCTGGGAGGTTGAGCATGAGGGAGGAGTGACTCTTGCTGAAGATTACAAGGCGTAGATCCAGGCAGGTCATGGTAGGACAGGTAGGCATAGGGGGAAGCGCCCGTATCTCCGTTCAGTCAATGACCAAGACTGATACCGGAGATATTGAGGCAACCCTATCTCAGATACGGAGGCTCAAAGACGTAGGCTGCGATATAGTAAGGTGCGCTGTCCCTGATATGGAGGCAGCAATGGCCTTACGGGAAATCAAGAAGAGTTCTCCTCTTCCCGTGGTGGCGGATGTCCATTTCGATTACAGGTTAGCCCTGGCTGCCGTAAGGGCAGGCGCAGATAAGCTAAGAATAAACCCGGGCAATATCGGAGGCAGAGACAGAGTTCAGAAAGTGGCGGAAGCTGCTAAGGCGCAAGGGATTCCCATAAGGGTCGGGGTCAATTCAGGTTCCATACCCAAAGACGTGCTGTCAAAATACTCCGGGCCCACCTGGGAAGCTTTGGTTGAAAGCGCCCAGCGGAGCATATCTCAACTGACGGATGAAGGCTTCCAGGACATAGTGGTATCACTGAAGGCGTCAGATGTAATGACTACGATCGAAGCCTACCGGGCTTTGGCAGGGCTTTGCGATTTCCCGCTTCATTTGGGTGTTACCGAAGCCGGTGGAGTCAGAACAGGCACAGTGAAGTCTGCAATTGCACTTGGAACACTACTTATGGAAGGTATAGGCGATACAATCCGTGTATCACTTACTTGCGAACCTGAGGAAGAAGTACGAGTCGGCATTGCAATACTCGCCGGCATAGGAATTGCGGTAGATAGGGTAGAAATAATATCATGTCCCACCTGCGGACGCTGCCGCGGAGATCTTATGAGGATTTTGAAAGATGTGGAGGAAAGGCTTGAAGGATTCAGGTACCCGGTAAGAGTTGCTGTAATGGGATGTGAAGTCAACGGTCCGGGCGAGGCACGGGAAGCAGACGTAGGGGTAGCCCTGGGCGAGAAATCAGGGGTGATCTTCTCAGAAGGCAGTCCTCGAGGACGTGTCCCGTCAGAAGATATTGTGTCAAGACTAGTGGAAGAAGCTGTAAGAATCGGGAAGGAGAAAGCTGAAGCAAGGAATTCTTTGAGGTCTTTTAGGGAGATGGGTTCAAGTGAAAGTATCGGTAATAATACCTGCTTATAACGAAGGCGCCCGCATACAGAAAGTAATCTCTGCCGTAAAGAAAGCCGTCTTGCCTTCGGAGACTGTAGTAGTAAGCGACGGCTCAACAGATGACACAGTGGAAATAGCAAGTGCTGAGGGAATCAATGTTGTGGAACTCCCGCAAAACCAAGGAAAGGGAGCCGCGATGAAGGCAGGCGTGTCTTCTACAGACGCTGAAATCTACGTGTTCATCGACGCAGATTTGGTGGGGCTTACCCCCGAGCATGTGGACAGCCTGATTCGTCCTATTCTGGAAGGTGAAGCCGACGCGACTTTGGGGGTCTTCGGAGGCGGAAGAGTCACGACTGATATTGCCCAAAAGATGACTCCCGGACTTTCCGGCCAGCGTGCATTGAAGGCTGAATTCCTA
>JAPXLY010000126.1:0-3445 GCA_033809295.1 Bacillota bacterium | reverse complement strand
CGTTAGGGTTATCCACATCTTAATCAACGCCCGAACTGCCGACATCTTAGTCAACGTCAGGATCGCCGGCATGAGCGAATTAGGTGTATGGACACACATCATGTATCGATACGTGCTTCTCGAGTGTATCGACATCCTCGGAAACCTGTGTTCTCGTCCCCTGCTTCTCACATCCGCTGGACATTGTCTGCATGTGTCTTGTCAGAGCCTTTCTTGACAAAGGTCTTGCAGCATGTTTCTTCGCACCTGGCTGCAGGAGTGGGAGACGCGACAGACGCCTGCGGAGCGTCAAAGCTGTCAGGTTTCGCTTGAGCCAGAGTATCTGAGGTCACCATGATTTGCGACGCGCCGCACATGTTATCCTGCTTCCAGTAATGGCAGTTGCTGACACTGCATCTAATTCTTCCATCCATCTCGATACACTTCCTTTCCAAGTCACCGGCGTGACAAATGTTTGTCTCGGGTCGTGCCGGTATTCCTGTAATTTCGGTAACTATTATGTCCAGAGACTGTTCATTTCCTTCGCTTTGAGTCAACTGCGGTCTATCAAATCGCGGAGAGAGGTTGTTTTCCGCGTCACTTGTTTTGAGCTAAGCAGGTAGTCGCCGAACACAACCAGAGATATTCATCGTGAATGCCTAAGTAACGCGTGTTCGGATATCGTCCCATATATTACCTTAACGACAGAGACCGGCTTAGGCAGGATATTCACTGTTGCAGCGCGAACTAGCTATTACAAAATGCCACCATGATGGCATGATGGCAAGCATATGAATGGCGACCGGACTTCATGTTCGGATTTAGCCTTGCGCCTTCCACCGGCCAGTGCCCGGCAAGTCCGGAAACCTCGAGCCGATATGGAAGGCGGATTGCTTTATAAGAGGGAAAGGATGATTATCCCATCATGGGTTTGCTAAAACACATACATAAAGAAACCATAACTGCGTTTATGGTCTTGGCTGTTATACTCTTGCTAATAGACCTTGCCGAGGTATCCGCGGCGACACTTGGTCAACATGCTTATTCGCCAAAGCGTTCCTCACTGGAAGTCTCTGCTCTACAAGCTTATCCAGCGGCAGGGAAGGTGGAAGGTAGCGCTTATCTCTCTAAAGGGAAGATGAATACCGCATCCTATTCTGGGACCGGTCCGGTTGAAAAGGGCGCCTATCCCATTCCGGGCAGCCAGACGGATCCAAGCCTGAATGCAGTAGTCCGCGGAGAGCAAGGCCCCATGTTATTCATTGGCGGGAGCATGGGAATTTCGGGTGAGGTCTTCTTCGGCGACATGCCTGTCGCACCTGACCCATATGCTGCCGAGCCAGGTGGCGATAGCTCTGCTAACGGCGAGTCCGGTGACGCCGGGAATACGGACGGTAACTCCGGTAACACCGGTGAAAAAGATCCCGGGCAAGCCGGAGACTCAGCAGACGAAGAGCCGGAGGAAGACGACTGGGACAGGTACCTGCCGCCAAAGCCTCAAGGCATAACACTCCCTGGCATCCGTCAGAATCTTGACCTAATCATCGACGCCAGACTCGGAGAGTCTGTTCAGGCTTATACAAGGCTTTCAATGAGCGGAGTTTGGGGTGTAAGCAGATCAAGTGACGCAAGCCCTTGGATGCCGTCAATGATAAGACCGCTCCTTGTTGACGAGGCCTGGGTTAGGTACGCCACAGAAGACTTTCAGGTTCATGCAGGCAAACAGAGGTTCTCGTTAGGCCCTATCGGGCTTTTAGGCAGGACGGATTTGGAAGCCGCAGAAGGGATTGTCCTTGACACAGGATCCGAGAAATGGGGTCTGACAGGAGTATGGTCAAGGCTCAGCTCAGGATATTATTACAACAGTTCATTTGTGACCCGCGCTGACAATCTCCTGGCATTTAGGCTGGCTTGGCCTATAGCAGATACGTGGGCCCTCGGGTTGAACTGCTTGGCCGGCGGCCTAGGAGACGAAACCGGCATCTCCGTAGATGTCCTAGGGAATACCGGAGGCCGTAACATCGCAGCAGAGGTCGGCATGTTTGAATCAAGTTCAACGCTCTATCCTGAGTATCGAACATCCGGATGGGTGCCTGGATTCATCCTGAAAGCGGAAGCCGTTAACACGCCAGAGCATCGCCTGGAGTTTTCATATGGCTATCTCTCTCGGGGATTTGCCCCGTATTACTCGAGCGTGGCATCACGCTCAGGCGGACTTGCAATTCCCTTTGACCAAAATACTCAGGGGATAGCTGTAAACTATGACCGCCGCCTTTCTCCGTTCACTGAGGTCAACTTAAAAGTCGCTCATCTTCGTTTTCTGGAGAATGAGGCCGCTCATAACGAAGGGGGCAACGGCAATGGCGACACCAGCGGTACAGGGCAAAATGGCGCAGATCGAAACAGCTCAGGCGGCAATAGCGCAGCCGGCAACAGTCCGGGCGGAAACGGCGCGGCTAACAAGGGTGCGGGCGGAAACGGTGCGGCCGAGGAACCCATGGACGGAAACGGAACTGAAAAGAAAAGCACAGGCGAAAACAATGCAAAGGGCAATATCACGGACGAAAACAGGACCGGCAAAGTGACGCAACACGGGCTCTCAATGGCGCAATCTGAGATTACGCCTGTAGCGCTTGGTTCTGCGTCTATAAGACACGAGCTTAAAAAGAACATGTTCGCCGAAGGGAAATACGAGCACTGGTGGATGGAAAACGGAAGCAATTACGGACGGCTCACAGCAGGAATAAATGTGAATTTCTAGGTTTTTCGGTGGGACTTGACTATCTCACTTAAATGGGGGTCTTTGGAATCATGAGTTGCATACGCCAGAAGATAGCTACACGATCTACGCAGGCCGGCGTAACCACACAGACTCTACGCCTAGGCACAACTACTCCGCCTACACACCCAAGCGCCACCTGGCGGACTACATGGCTTAGCACAACCACGCGGATTATCCCAATCCTGGTGTTACTGGCTTTGATTTGCGCATCTTCCTTAATCTGCCCCCCTGCGCTGGCCAAGGGAGGCCTGGAAGGTGTCAAGATATTCATTGATCCCGGCCATGGCGGACCGGAACCCGGGGCAGTAGGGCCTTCCGGGCTTCGGGAAGCTGACGTGAACCTTCGCGTGAGTCTTACCCTCAGAAATTGCCTGAAGGAATACGGCGGGGCGCAAGTCATGATGTCGCGTACAGGCAATGTGGATCTGGGACTTGGCGAGCGAGTCGCGCTAGCTAATAATTGGGGGGCTGACAGATTCATATCTGTCCATCACAATGCGTCTGTAAACCGTGACTATAACGCGACTGAAACCTACGCGTATTACTACGCTGACAGTGTCGCTGTTGATATGCAGAAAAAGGTGCACAATCGTCTCCTTGAAGGCCTCGGCCTCCGAGACGGACAAGCGCGAACAGCCGGGTTTTACGTGCTTCGCAACACGTATATGCCTGCAATTCTTACAG
>JAPXLY010000125.1:0-3531 GCA_033809295.1 Bacillota bacterium | reverse complement strand
GTATGTATCCTGGACGATACAGACGAATCATGCGCGCTCACCGGTTGGGTTACATTGAACAACAAAAGCGGGACAACCTATCATGACGCGAAACTGAAGCTAATCGCAGGGAATGTACATACACTCCCTGTACCCTCGCCTGCCCGAGGTGTTGCCAAGACCATGATGGTTGCTGAGTCAGTGGCTGACACGGGAATGGCGTTTGAAGAGAAGCCCGGATTTGAGTATCATACATATACCCTGTCAGGTACGACTACTGTCGCCAATAACCAGTTGAAACAGATTCAGCTTCTGGAAGCTCCCCATGTGTCCACAAGGAAACTGTACTTCTTCGAAAGCTCAGGTTATCGTTATGCGTACGACAGCAGCCTTTACCCGGGCCAAAGCGAGACTAAGAACGCCAAGACCGTTCTGGAGTTTACAAATAACGAAGAGTCAGGCCTTGGAACACCTCTGCCTGCAGGCAGGGTACGAGTGTACAAGGCTTTGTCCGACGGGAGCATGGACTTTATCGGGGAGGATGCAATTTCTCATACGCCTCGGGACGAAGTAGTCAGGCTCTATGTCGGCGATGCGTTTGATGTGGTAGGCGAGCGGATAGTGACTGATTTCAAGATCGTTGAGAAGAGTCGTGAAGAAGCGTATTGTATTAAGGTGAGAAACCGAAAAGACGAAGACATTGATGTCGCTATTGTAGAAAAGCTTTACGGCGATTGGACTATCTCCAGCCCGGCGCCTTTTGAGAAGCGCGACGCGAATACAGCAGTATTTGAAGTAAGGGTGCCGCGAAATAGCGAAGTAGAGATATTGTTTCGGGTACATACGAAAACCAAGTGACCGAATAGACTGAGGAGGCGCCTTGATTGATACCTGAAGCATCCTTTGTTCCTGCACACGAGCTTCTCGGGGAAGGCGATTACTATATCGAAGAGCGCACGTACTCCCGGGTTGACTTCCGGCTTCCTTCGGAGACGTGTGACATTCTCAGGAACCTGCAGGTAATACACGGCGTCGGCCCTGTAACTGAAGGGAAGTTGAGGGGCGAAGGGTATGAGGACATAGAGAGCCTGTCTCCACACATGCGCTGGGGAGATCAGGCAAAGGTAATTGTCGAGGCTGTTGAGCGCAGGGATGCAAGGTTCCTGCGAGGGACAAAGGCCTCTGATTGGCAGGTGTTGGCGCTATACTCACCGGAAGAGATGGTGTTTCTTGATATCGAGACTTGCGGCCTCAGCAGCGCTCGACCGCTTTTCCTCATTGGGATGATGAGAGAGCAGGAAGACGGCTGCATGCGCCTCAGGCAGTTCTTCGCCAGATCGTATGAGGAGGAAGTCGCTGTTCTTGCCGCGGTGAAACGTGAGTTGGAGAGCGCGGGTGTTGTAGTGACATATAACGGACTCAGGTTTGATATGCCGTATATTCGAGATCGTATGGCGTATTATGGGACATGCTGTCCCGAAGATCACTTTCACTTTGACCTTCTCTGGACTGCGAGAAGGCTTTTCAGGGAGACACTTCCCAATTGTAAGCTTGTGACAGTTGCGTCCTACGTCCTCGGTTATGAGCGCGGCGAGGATATTCCGAGTTGCATGATACCTGAGGTGTATCATGACTTCGTGATGAACCCCCGTCCGGCATTGATCCGCCCTATTCTCGAACACAATGCCATGGATATCCACGCTATGGCCCTTCTTCTTGCAAGAATCTTTCGGGTTGGAGACTCGGCTGTGTAGAGTTATACAGTTCATGGCCGCCCAGGCTGCGTTGTGTTAACAGTCGGAAGTTGCACGGTATTCGGCACTGACTATATACGGCATAGGTTGCTGTGCTAATAGGAGGGACAAACACGAATTGGACGATGTACGAATCAGGAAGGCAGTTAGAGAGATTCTCGAAGCCATTGGAGAAGACCCGGAACGAGAGGGACTGAAAGACACACCGGACCGGATTGCCAGGATGTTTCAGGAGATATTCTGCGGACTGGGCAAAGACCCGCGGGAAGAACTGACTCCAGTCTTTAACGAAGAACATGAAGAGATGGTCATAATTAAGGATATCCCCTTCTATTCCATGTGTGAACACCACTTGCTTCCGTTCCACGGCAAGGCTCATGTGGTATATCTTCCTAAGGGAGGAAGGGTCGTAGGCCTCAGCAAACTTGCGAGAGTTGTTGAAATCGTTGCCAGGAGGCCTCAGCTTCAAGAGAGGCTTACCAGTGAAGTAGCGAATATGATATTTGAGACGCTGAAACCTCATGGTGTGATTGTAGTGGTGGAAGCAGTACATCTATGTATGACAATGCGGGGAATAAGCAAGCCCGGAAGCGTTGCCGTAACTTCAGCTGTCAGAGGGCTTTTCAAAAAGGACGCAGCTGCAAGAGCAGAGGCGCTGACTCTAATAAAAGGAGAGTGACAAGACGAATAATTGTCTCTCCCACTCATATACATTATTCTGAAAGCCGGATGTTATATGGGGCCCAGGGGGAGGGACCGGATATGGAAAGGTTCGATATCTTCCATGATATGGCAACGAGAACCGGCGGTGATGTTTACGTCGGGGTAGTCGGTCCGGTGAGGACTGGGAAGTCCACGTTTATAAAGCGGTTCATGGACCTCCTGGTCATTCCCAATATTGATGATGTCTTTGACAAAGAGCGATCAGTGGATGAATTGCCGCAAAGTGGCGCAGGCAGGACTATCATGACTACTGAACCTAAGTTTGTCCCAAGTGAAGCAGTTGCTGTGACGATCCAGGATAATATCAAGGTCAGGGTTAGGCTGGTAGATTGTGTAGGGTATTCTGTGGAAGGGGCGTTGGGGTACGAGGAGGATGACGGGCCCCGTATGGTGATGACGCCGTGGTTTGACTATGAGATTCCCTTTGAAGAAGCAGCCGAGTTCGGAACGCGAAAGGTTATCTCTGACCATTCCACAATCGGCCTTGTCATTCTTACAGACGGCAGCATTACAGACATCCCAAGAGGAAACTATGTCACTGCTGAGGAGAGAGTCATCGGAGAGCTTCATGAATTGGGAAAACCTTTCGCTGCTGTGCTCAATTCAACGCATCCTTGGGCAAGAGAGACTCTGGACCTTGCGACGAGACTTGCAGCGAAATACGGAGTGCCGGTTATACCAATGGACTGTCTCAAGATGGACATTGAAGATGTTCTCGGTATCTTACGAGAAGTGCTCTATGAGTTCCCCGTGCGCGAGGTAAGTGTGCGCTTGCCTGTCTGGCTCAATGAGGTTCCGCAAGAGCACTGGCTTAAGCAGAAGTTTCAAGATGTTGTTGTTTCCAGTGTGAAGGAAGTCAAGAGAATCCGCGATATCTCAGGCACGGTGAGGGGCTTTGCGGAACAAGATTTCGTATCCCGCGCGGATCTCACGACCTTGGACTTAGGTACAGGACAAGTGATAATTGACCTGGATGCTCCGAGGGAACTGTTCTTCCGGATTATTCGTGAAGTCAGTGGGCTTGAGGTCGAGGGTGACCACCACCTTCTTAGGCTCATGAGAGAGCTTTCTGTGT
>JAPXLY010000124.1:0-3612 GCA_033809295.1 Bacillota bacterium | reverse complement strand
TGCCTATAGACGCGGACCTTGTTTTTGATGTAAGGTTCCTGCCGAACCCCCATTATGTAGAGGCTTTGCGCCCGCTTACAGGGGAGGCTGAAGCTGTCAGAGAGTATGTGTTTCGTTCCCGGGTGACCACTCTGTTTCTCAATAAGCTTTTTGACCTTATGACATTCCTTTTGCCACAATACACGAAGGAAGGGAAGGCTCAACTTATAGTCGGAATAGGATGTACCGGAGGAAGACACCGTTCAGTTGCAATTGCCAATCGTCTTGCCGGCTTTTTGAAGGAGCAAGGATATAACGTGACAGTAGAACATAGGGATAAGGACATTCCGGAAAGGCTGGCAGAGTAGAAGAGGTGGCATAATGATCACTGTCGGTAAACTATATCCTTACTTAGATCTGAAGAAATGGTCTTTGATATTCTCAGTCGGAGTAGGGTTGACCATAGCAGGCGCCATATCGCTCGCGTACCAATGGATGCCCGGCCTTACCATGAGTCTTGTGGGAGTGGCAATGATTACGTTTTCCGCGGTAACGGTAGTCAGATTAGTCATCAAGACTCTGGCGCCGGACTACGGCGATCGCGTTGTCGAGACTCTGCACAGGCGGTATGAGCTCGGGCGCGGCCCAAAGATAGTGGTAGTGGGCGGTGGCACCGGTTTGTCTACACTGCTCAGAGGCCTTAAAGAGTCTACGGGAAACCTCACCGCCATAGTCACTGTGGCTGATGACGGAGGGAGTTCAGGCAGGCTAAGAAAGGAAATGGGGGTACTCCCACCAGGGGATATTCGCAACTGCCTGGTGGCGCTTGCCGATTCTGAACCTCTTATGGCCCGTCTTTTTGAATACAGGTATCCTGAAGGAGATCCTACGGGACTGGGAGGGCATACTTTCGGGAATCTCTTCATCGCAACCATGTCTGCGATTACCGGTGATTTCGAAGAGGCAGTCAAGGAATCCAGCCGGGTGTTGGCAGTAAGAGGCCACGTGCTTCCGCCTACTCTCGAGAATGTGACCCTCATCGCGGAGTGTCAAGGCGGCGGTGTAGTATACGGCGAATCCACCATTGGGAAGTGTGGTGCACGTATCGAGAGACTGTCCCTTCAGCCCGAGAATCCTCAGGCGCTTCCTGAGGCCCTTCAGAGCATTGCTGAGGCAGATGCAATAGTCCTGGGGCCGGGAAGCCTGTTTACCAGCGTGATTCCTAACTTGCTCGTTGCAGGAATCAGAGATGCCATTTACGAGAGTAAGGCGCCAAGGATATACGTGTGTAATGTCATGACCCAACCGGGAGAAACCGACTGCTTCACTGCTGCAGATCACGTGAAAGCCATCACGGATCATGCAGGGAGGGGGATTATTGACTATGTTTTGATAAACTCCGGCGGTGTCCCTCCGAAGCTGGCGGAGAAGTACAGCCTGGAAGGGGCTTATCCGGTCGAAGTTGACAAAGACAGACTCAAGCTTCTCGGGATCAGGCTCATAGAAGAAGATCTCATTTCCAACAAGGACTATGCCAGACACGATCCGGTGCGCTTGGCTGAAGCAGTTCTTAGGATCATCTCAACGGCAGATAAATCCTTCAAGAACAAGAGCCAGTTGACTCAGAGAGTCAGTTGACTCAGGCGAAAGCCGTGATAATTCGCCATATTGCCACTGATGACAGAAATGCGACTAAGTCTGCCAGAAGGCCTGCTATCAGAGAATGCCTTGTTTTCTTTATCCCGACTGCACCGAAGTATACGGTAATGACGTAAATTGTCGTCTCAGAACTTGCATGCATGGTAGAGGCCATCCTGCCTATGAGAGAATCAGGTCCGAACTTCCGTATAAGGTCTATTGTGACTTCCAATGCCCCGGTTCCGGACAGAGGCCTGATAAGCGCTAACGGCAAAAGCTCCGAAGGCATGCCCAGCTCCCCTGACACGGGAGAGAGAATCCTGGTCAATATGGACAAGGCGCCTGATTCCCGGAAAATCCCAATTGCCACAAACATGCCTACCAGAAAAGGAATCAACCTCACTGCAACGGCAAACCCGTCTTTTGCACCTTCTATGAACGTTTCGTATATCTTTACTTTTTTTATGTGTCCTACCAAGCAGATAACTGCAATCATAAGGGGTATCACAAGGTTCGAGGCGAAGGCAATAGCCTTTATCAGCATAACCGGAGCCTCCTTCAAAGCATATTGTCGGGAGTCAAAATTCTCGACGCTCCCTGACACAAGTACCTGATGACTCCTTTTCAGTGACCCTTAGATACGCGGCTGAAAAACCTGTCAGCAAGTATTACGACGAATGTAGCAACAATGTTCATGAGAATAATGGGCATGACGACTTCTGCCGGGTTATAGGAGTGATACTGCGCTCGAATGGCTATTATCGTAGTAGGCACAAAGGTGATTCCTGCAGTGGAAATCGCGACAAAAGTGCACATTGCATCGCTGGGTACATCCCTTCCCTCGTTAAGGGATGCGAGTTCTTCCATGGCTTTCAAGCCTAAAGGAGTCGCAGCGTTACCCATGCCAAGGAGGTTTGCAGCCAGACTCATGCTGATTGCAGCAAGTGCAGGATGGTCGCCGGGCACTGAAGGGAAAAGCAGTCTTGCCGCAGGTGCGAAGATCTTCGCAAGCCGGCGTGTGAAGCCTGCGGAATCGGCGATTTTCATGAGGCCGCTCCACATGGTCATGATTCCAATGAATCCAAGACAGATACTCACCGCCCGGTTTGCGCTTTCAACAGCGGCTGCGGTCACAGCAGCGGATGTGCCGGTAGCAATCCCTGTGAGCACGCCAAGGACAATCAGCGTAAGCCAAATGCCATTTATCATTTTGGACATCCTCCGTTCTTGTTCCAAGTATGAGTTCATGAGACTGTTGATGTCTCCCATATTATGTCACCGCAGTTCGCTTGAATCGCAGAAATCGGTTGCTGTCTTCGACGAAATTGGCAGTCACAGGACAAGCGCAACAGTCTCGTTCATTAGTCTTCGCCTGTTTTCCGAGGCCTTGGGTGGCCCTGCACGGTACGTACACTTACTGGACCGACGACAACTTATGGTGATCTACATAGCCGGACCTGTACAGGCCTTATCCTAGGTACCTATATTCCGGAGGGGAGGCAGATTATTACTACAAGGCATACCCTGTCTTATGATAGAATTGGGTCAGGTGATGCCCGGAATGTTCTATACGGAGACAAAAGGCGAGCTTGCGCGCATGATGCCTGAAAGTGAGTGCTGTGTACTTTCTGAGCTGTCGGCAATTGCCAGGAGCTGTGGTAGATTAGAGGTTCGGCAGAATGACGGCGAATCATGTCCGGTATTTGAAATCCGAACTGAAAGTGCAGCTTCTGCCCGTAAGATAATGGGATTTGTCCGCAGTGTGTTTCAAATTAAGCCGAAAGTAAGATTCACCCATCGTAGGGGCAGACGTCCCGGGAATCAGTACATTGTGGAACTGCCGTATGATGCGGAAACTCTCAAGGCGTTTCAGGATCTTGGTGTAGTATCGCAGAAGGGAGACGGTGTTTCCCTTAGGAACGGTGTCCCGTGGCACCTCTTGACAAGGCAGTGTTGCCTTAGGGCGTACCTTCGTGGGGTTTTTCTGGCAAGAGG
>JAPXLY010000123.1:0-3620 GCA_033809295.1 Bacillota bacterium | reverse complement strand
TTGACCGTTGTCTTCCAATAACAGCATTTCAAATGCCTGTGTCATCGCTAGCCCCTCTTTCGTTGAATACTCTCTGGGGAAAGCACCCTACCGGAGGGGACGGTAGGGGTTGGTTCTCTACATACGATTTCTTAGAGCTGCGTGCGTTGCCTCGCTCCAGCAATCACGCTTGTAAAGTACGATAAGCGGTAGTCACAGCACCGGCATTCTCCACACAATTACGGTGTAGTATCGCCAGCTCCGTCCAATTCACCCTTCACCCTCGTGAATATACCCCCTAAACCTTCTCCGAGCTGCGTTAACACAACTATCACCGCTATAGCAATCAAAGCTATGATCAATCCGTACTCTACCATTCCTTGTCCATCTTCCTCATAAAAAAGTCTCTTCAGCATTGTCATAACACCTCCTTCCTCAAGGGCGTGCCCGACGACCGCTGAGAGACTTTTGGCTTCAGCCTAAGAATCCAGTATTATGCAGGGTTAGGCAAGACCGCGCAATCCATGGTTGGCTGAACCCAAAATCCCGGTGCGGCCCGCCGAAGAGACTCCTCTAAAAAGAAACCTGCTCACGGCGTTGCCATATGAGCAGGTACCAAAAGACGGTCCCTTCTCTTCGGCAACCCGGCTATCATAGCCAGAACCCCTCCTGGCTTTAGACCCGTGGCTTTGCGTCCCCGCCTTTCGACGAGTTTGCCTTTATCGGGAGAAACCGATGTTTACTTCGAAGGACTCTACTCCTTCTCGATATGATGCTAACATACATGGAAAGAGTTTACTATTAGACTTAAGACTTATTTTTACTGGGCCTTTGGTTATAGGCCTTTAAGCCTGCCTCAGTGAGAAGCCCTCTTCTAACTGCCCATACGGCAGCCTCCGTCCTTCCTGACATTCCTAACTTGCGAAGAATGCTACTAATGTGGTTCTTAACAGTCTTCTCACTTATTAGTAGCCTGCCTGCAATAGCTCGATTAGATTTGCCGTTGGCAACTAACGCAAGCACTTCCATCTCCCTGTCAGTAAGCTTCTCTCTTCCGTCCCATCTCATGGAGGCTGATTTGATGCCCTCGGGTGACTCATCGCCCACCAGGGCCTCATCCTCATCCTCATCCCCATCCTCTGACCCATCGGCATGCAGAGCAGTCTCACCCGTGGTCACTGCAAATCCCTGGACCCGTAAAAGCTCCTCGACAAGGACCTTCGCCACTCCGGATGACACTGCAGGCTTCCCTGAAACCACTGCCTTCACAACGTGATTCAACTCTTCCCCGGCAGCCATGCGGTCAATACACCCTACAGCTCCGGACAGAAACACTTTTAAGATATGCTTCAATGTCTCACGCGTGCCGTCCACCTCTGTAATTGTCAGGACTGCGCTGTGTTTCGCAAGACTGGATATGGCTTCCCATGTTTTGAGATGGTGTCCCGAGAGGCCGAGAATCACTACTTGAGGTTGCCTCTCTCGCGCGAGGGCTATTGCACGCTCCAAAGTCTCTGCTTCGCCTACAATATCAAAGCCTTCTTGGCCCTCAATGTTCTGCCTGATGCCGGATCTGAAAAGCGGACTCGCATCTGCTATCAGGATACTGATCTGTCCATACTCGTCGCCCAGCCCGCAAATGGTCAAGATTGTTCACCCCTTAAGACCCTAGTTGCTCCGGCGTGCGACAGGAATCCTTACAGTGATCCTAGTGCCTTCCCCCGGAGCTGTATCTACATCCAAGGACCCGCCGAAAAGCTTCGCCCGTTCCCTCATGCCGGACAGCCCGAATTTGTCTGACTGCCCCCAATTTCGTGACGCCCGGGTGGGATCAAACCCCTTGCCGTCATCTTCAATGCTGACACCTACCGCGTCAGGGCCATAACCCAGGGTCACCACTACTCTGGAAGCTAAAGCATGCTTTCTGGCATTATGTAAAGCCTCCTGCACAATACGGAAAAGGGCCACCTCTACAATAGGATCAATCCTTGTCTCAACACCGAGCACCTTCATATCCACGGGAAGGTCGTGTCTTGCGGTAAAGTCATCCGTGTACCGCCTGAGCGCAGGAGCAAGCCCAAGGTCGTCCAGCATCATGGGGCGCAAGTCGAATATTATCCTTCTGAGATCCTTGAGGCTGTCATTGATAATCCTTCGCAGATCCTTCATTTCTGAAGCAGCAGCCGACGGATCCCTGTCCAACAGCTTTTCAACGATTTCCACCTGGAGGACGGCGTTAGCCATCATCTGGGCGGGGCCGTCATGGATATCCCTTGCCACCCGACGCCTCTCTTCCTCCTGGGCTTTTATTATCCTCTCTACCACATCGTCGTCCTTCTTGCGTGCAGAGTAGAACAAATCATCATATCCTCTCCGACTTCTGCTGCACCCACCTTAACCCCGGCAACAGCGTCAAAAACCTAAGCCCTTCCAGAACAGCCGGGCTTTAGCCATGAAACTCTCCCTTGCAGCAAAAGCCGCTGCTGCGCCGGTCTCTATGGGGACGTATTCTCCCCTTCTGCCCAGTGATTCCTCTGTCTTCTCAAGAACGTGCACTACCCTCGCGCCACTGGCTGCATCAGTCAGAGGGCGTTTGCCTTCTCCGATACACTCGAGAAAATGAAGACACTCATTACGAAGAGGCTCGCTCATCTTAAGCTTTGGAATATAGACATCGCCATATGTAAACGTGTATTGAAACTCGGAGAAACCGTTGAGAGCATCTGAACCGTTGGCTGCATCTCCCCCGTTTTCCATGCCGTTCCCCGGAACTTTCGAGTTTCCGCGTCTTTTCATCAGATCTCGCTTGGAGTTCACGCCCTTACTGTACACCTTAACCTTCTCCAGGGCTTCTCCGTCGTCAAACACGATCATCTTCTTTTCCCCGATGATCGTGGTCCTGCTTGCCTTACACGGGTCCAGCCAACTAACGTGGATATTCGCGATTATGCCGGACGCAAAGCGCACTGTGATAAACACTACATCCTCCAGGCCGTCATTAACGAAAGCCTGCCCTGTTGCAGCCACGCTCACCGGCTCTTCGTCAAGAAGGTAGAGCAAGGTGGCGATGTCGTGAGGCGCTTTGTCCCATAAGACACTGACGTCTTCTCTTACGGTGCCAAGGCTTGTCCGCGTGGAATGCAGATAAAAGATCCTCCCGAGTTCACCTGATCGGATATACTTCTTCACCAGACGCATGCCGGGATGGTAATCCATTATGTGGCCCACCATGAGGACCCGGCCTGTTTTTTCAGCAATATCCACAAGCTGATAGCCCTCTTCGGACGAGAGCGTAAAGGGTTTTTCTACAAGGACGTGCTTTCCTCGGAGTAAACATGCACGGGCAATACCGTAATGATTGCCCGGAGGTGTGGCGATCACTACTGCGTCTATCTTAGGATCAGAAGCAATATCCCGATAGTTCTTGGTTAACTTAACCAACGGATATCTCTCACGAACAGCAAGAAGTGTCTTATGGTCTATGTCGCAACAAGTCACGAGCCTGGCGCCGGGAATTTGGGCAAAATGCCGAATATAGTTCCTTCCCCAGTTGCCACACCCGATAATTCCAATATTTATCACTTCATCTATGTCCTCCTCGATGCCAGGCCCCAGGATTAAAAGGAAATCCGGCTGACTCC
>JAPXLY010000122.1:0-3630 GCA_033809295.1 Bacillota bacterium | reverse complement strand
CAGATTCCACCATGTTGCAGTGACCTGCTTATGCCTGTGAGACAAACAATAGATCCACGGCCTTCAATCAAATAGACCGGTGGACACATACCTCTCACCCGTGTCCGGGAGAATAGCGACAATCATCTTCCCACGGTTTTCCTTCCTTGATGCTATCTTCACTGCTGCCCAAACCGCTGCCCCTGAAGAAATCCCAGCCAGTATCCCTTCTTCTCGTGGGAGGCGCCTGGCCATCTCTATTGCCTCATCACTTGGCACACGGACTATTTCATCAATTAGATCCGGCCTCATGATTTCCGGAACGAATCCTGCGCCTATCCCTTGGATTTTGTGAGGCCCCGGCAGTCCTCCTGACAGCACAGGAGACTCGTCCGGCTCAACGGCAATAGCTTTGAAGCTCGCCTTCAGGGGCTTAATTGCCCTTGCTATACCGGTAATCGTGCCACCGCTTCCCACTCCTGCGACTACCATGTCCACCCTACCTTCTGTATCTCGCCAGATCTCCTTTGCAGTCGTACTCTCGTGGATTGCGGGGTTTATCGGGTTACTGAATTGCTGTGGCATGAATGATCCTGGGATAGACTCAGCCAACTCTTCAGCTTTCCGGATTGCGCCTGCCATTCCTTCATCACCCGGAGTCAGTGCTACTTCAGCCCCAAAAGCCGTAAGAATGCGCCTTCTCTCCGGTGACATGGTCTCAGGCATCGTAAGTATCAACCTGTATCCTCTTACGGCAGCCACAAACGCCAGTCCAATGCCGGTATTGCCACTGGTGGGCTCAATGATGACACCCCCCGGTTTCAGAGCGCCTGACTTCTCGGCCTCGCAAATCATGGCCAGGCCAATCCGGTCTTTCGCGCTTCCGCACGGATTGAAGGACTCGAGCTTCGCCAGGACGCAAGCTGCAGCGCCAAGTGTCACCTTGCTTAGCCGGACCAAAGGCGTATTCCCGATAAGTCCTGTTACATCATCCGCAACATTGACATTGCCCAAGTGCGCGATTCTATCTAAGTCCACTCTGACGCCTCCAACTGCTATACTGCAAGTTCTCCACGGGCCGCCTGTTTTTCAAGCTCTTCGATGCGATCCGCCATTTTGGACAAGATCTCAACTACCGGGTCAGGAAGGTTGCCGTGGTCAAGGGGATTGACGCGAACGCCTTGCCGTACGACAATCCGTCCCGGGACGCCCACAACTGTGCAGTTTTCCGGGACAGGTTTTACCACTACAGCGCCTGCACCTATCCTGGAATTGTCCCCAACCTCAATAGCGCCCAGCACCTTGGCGCCTGCGGCTATGACAACACAATTCCCGACAGTAGGATGTCTCTTACCTTTCTCCTTGCCTGTACCGCCTAAGGTAACCCCCTGGTAGATAAGGACATCGTCCCCGACTTCCGCAGTCTCACCGACAACTGTCCCCATACCGTGGTCTATGAATACCCTCCTGCCCAATGTGGCGCCAGGGTGTATCTCAATACCTGTGAGGAACCTTCCAATGTGCGACAGGAGCCGTGCCACGAAGTAGAGTCTGTTTTGATAAAACCAGTGAGACAGCCTATGAATCCATATCGCGTGGAGACCAGGATAACACGAAATAACCTCTATAACGCTTTTTGCAGCAGGATCTCTCTGGAAGACTGTTTCGATATCTTCTTTGACTCGCCTTAACACCTGGTGTCTCCCTCCTTGACATAGTATCGTCATAATCTATACCAAAATACTTGGGATTACCATGAATAATACTATGCCGGAGCGGCAGAGTCAATCTAGACATGATTCCATGTCATCCGGGCCTTCCTAAAAAGGATGTCCGATTTTCGACCACGCGTGTAGGTCTTTGTGGCCGAAAACCGGACAAGTCTCGAGACTGCTGTAAGAGCCTGATTAAGACTGGATATGCGCAAACCTCCCGGTAAAGAACCGCAATACCGGCGGCTCGTAGACCCATTTGAGGCCATGTGTATTGCTTGCCTCAGCAAGCAGGTTCTCCACTGAATCTGCTACGTAATCCAGGTGCGCATTGGTGTAAACTCTGCGTGGGATAGTAAGGCGGACCAATTCGAGTTTCGGATGATAGTTGTTGCCATCCTTATCCCTGCCTGCAGAAACGATGCCTCGCTCCATGGTCCTTACGCCGGAATATTCATATATTGCGGCTGCCAAAGCCTGAGCAGGCAGCTCATCCTGGGACAGGTGGGGAAGGAACCGTCTCGCGTCAACAAATATCGCATGGCCTCCAACAGGCTTTACAATGGGGACGCCTCTTTGGCTCATTTTATTTCCGAGGTATATGACCTGTTCCACGCGATGCCTTATGTAGTCGTAGTTCATGGCTTCTTTCAGCCCTCTGGCGAATGCTTCCATATCTCGGCCGGTCATCCCGCCGTAGCTCGGCATCCCTTCATACACCACAACCAGGCCTGTGGCCTTTCGGTAGAGATCTTCCTCGTTTACGGCAAGGAAACCACCCATATTGACAATTCCGTCTTTCTTGCCGCTCATGGTGCAGCCGTCCGAATAAGAAAACATCTCCAGCACGATTTCAGAGATGGTTTTGTCTTCGTAACCCGCTTCACACTTCTTTATGAAGTAGGCGTTCTCAACACAACGCGTTGCATCAAAGATCACTCGGATCCCGTATCTCCGGGACATTTCATATACAGCCTTTAGATTTGCCATGCTTGTAGGCTGTCCGCCTGCCATGTTGACTGTTACTGCAACGCATATGTAAGGAATCTTCTCCGGGCCGACCCTCTTGATGAGAGCTTCATATTTCTCAAGATCTACGTCACCCTTGAAAGGAATGTCATCCCTCTCGGGTTCGTGGGCTTCGTCTCTGATTACGTCCACGAAAGTTCCGCCTTGCAGCTCCATGTGGGTTCTGGTGGTAGTGAAATACATATTCCCCGGAATATACATCCCCGGCTTAACCAGGATCTGCGATATCAAGTTCTCGGCCCCTCTGCCCTGGTGGGTAGGGACCACATACTTAAACCCGAACAATTCCCTTACTGTCTCCTCAAGGTGGATCCAGTTTTCGCTCCCTGCATAAGCCTCATCACCTAACATCAACCCTGCCCATTGATAATGGCTCATTGCGTTTGTCCCGCTGTCAGTCAGAAGGTCAATGAAAACATCTCTGGATTTTAGCAGGAACGTGTTGTAACCGGCTTCCTCGATTCTCTTGGCCCTTTCCTCCTTGGGCAACAGGGTTATCGGCTCAACCATTTTGATCTTGTAGGGTTCCGGTATATACTCAGACTCCACTTGCGCGTCCCCCCTTAATGAACTCACTTGATGAAATATAGAAGATAGCTCCCTACACAATATAGTTTTCGCCATTACACCATCAAATTACCTTCTTTTTGCCTACTTTATGTTTTGCCTGCTTTACGTAAAGATCTTAAACCCCCGCAGCTCCTGAGATTTTCGTAACCTCCGCAAAAACTGCGTTGGCAAAAAGCCTCCTGACTCTGAGGATATGTTGGTTCGACCTGGTGAATTGCAGCCTATTGGTAAGCAGCACAGCGACTACCTCGTGCTCAGGATCTATCCACATAACCGTACCGGTGAAGCCTGTATGCCCGAAACAGCCGGGAGGCGCAAGATCTCCGAGAGGACCGCCGGG
>JAPXLY010000121.1:0-3644 GCA_033809295.1 Bacillota bacterium | reverse complement strand
GCAATACTACTATTAGCAAGCTTGCCATTGGTTTCTAAGTATGAGTTCATTAGTTTTCACTCGTTTTCCGATTGTCTCGGGTGGCCCCGCACGGTACGTACGTTTTATAAGGCCGGTGATTGCAACGAGGGGTGTCAAAATCCGGTCACCGGCCTACGGGCCGGGCTTTGTCAAGGCAACCCGCTTGGGGCGCCGTCCCCTTAGTGCAACACCGGCAGCCCCACACGGTACGGACATTTCCATTGCAGTCGTTAGAGCCGGCGATTACTTATGACGGAGACCGTTGGACTTCTCCAGTAACCGCCGGTTTCAGCGAAGATGTCGACCAGTTTTTGCGATTCGGGCGGGCCGTGTTAACATAATATGGGAGAGGGCAACGGTCTCATGGCGATCCAGATAGGATTCAATGGGTTAAAGGAGAGAATGCCATGCACTTAAATGACGACAAATATCTGGCCTTGAAGGTGCATTCATCAATTATGGACGACCCCGGCCTCCGGCCCTACGGAATCAAGGTTTCATCCAACAAAGGGGTTGTACGTCTTCAAGGCATAGTCGACGTGTTCGCAGAGAAAATAAGGGCTGAAGACATCGCCGCAAGTGTCAATGGGGTGACTCGCATCGAGAATAATCTGACAGTATCTACTGACGGCCGCGTAACTGATGACGACATAGACTTCGAAGTCGCCGAGGAGCTCAGATTGGCGCCTAATGTAGACATCAGCAGGGTCTATGGGGACAGTAAGAAAGGAGTCCTCCACCTCTATGGGGACGTGGATAGCCCTGACGAAGCTAAGGCAGCTATATGGGCTGCAGCAAAAGCCAGGGGGGTCAAGGATATCGTAAGCCATATCGCAGGTACGCGTGGTACGGAAATCACCGGAAGATCCATTCCCAGAACTGTTGAATCCACTGTTCCGGAACAGGCAGCCAGGAAGCTCATGGACGTTCTCAGCGAATATGAGGCTTCCCTCCCCCGCCCCATTCGCGTATCTGTCAAGGACGGCACCATAGTAATCGAAGGCGAAGTCGCAACCTTAGAGCAGAAAAGCGCCATAGAAAAAAAGGCCCGCCTCATTATCGAGGGTTATGGCAGGCAGGTGACAGGCATCGATAATAGAATCATTTTGGATACACGTTAGCCGGTTTTTGTCTTTCCCTTCCTACTGGATACAGCTTTTCGCGTCTTTACGAGATAAGACATAGAGTCCTCGTGTCTATGGATTGCAACGGACATGAACAGGACATCGATAATTGCCAACTGAGCCATGCGGGATGCCATCGCCCCGCTGCGAAGGTCAGTTTCATGAGCTGAGGTTAGCAAAACGACCTCAGCAAGGTGAGCAGCGGTTGAGTCAGGGTGGTTTGTAACGCAAATCGTGCGGGCTCCGGCTTCGCGGGCAAGCCTTAACACTTCGGCTGCATCAAGAGTCTCTCCTGAGTGAGTTATGACTATCGCTGCATCTCCCGGCTGCATGAGAGCAGCCTGCACCATCTGATTATGAGTGTCTTGATCGTACTTTGCCTCTATCCCTATCCTCATGAATTTCGATTGAGCGTCATGGGCTACCAGCCCTGAAGCGCCCACACCGAAGAAACCCAGTTTTCCGGCATTTTCAATTATGTCGACTGCCTTCTCCAGCTCAGTGTCACTAAGCACCTTGAGGGTGTCGGAGAGAGCTTGTGCGTTTGCCTGGAAGACCTTGTCCCTGATAATCCCAATACTGTCTTCGGGTTCAACTTCTCCGAAAGCGCTGACAGGCGTCGTAGCCAGATCCCTTACAAGAGCCATCTTCAAGTGAGGGAATCCCTCAAATCCCAGGCGTTGACAGCATTTGACCACAGTTGATTCGCTTACCCCGACCTCACCCCCCAGTTGAATTGAGGACATATTGACGACTTCTGCAGGGTGAGAAAGGATGTACTTGGCCACCTTTTGCTCAGAACGAGCCAGAGACGGATAACGGCCGCGGATTAACGGAATACAGTAGGATATGGCTTCTGTAGATTGAGACTGATTATCCATGGGAACCTCCTTTTCAGGACGAGTCCCTGATATGAACGAGCAATGCAAGCCCGAGCGGGACTGTGCCTGAATAGACTCGGTGCATAATTCTACATAACTACGAAGCTTCCTTCCACGAGTGGATTGAGGAAGAATTATTTCTTCCGATTGTGGCTTGCCTTCACAAGCTATTGGGTAAGAACGCCTCGCCCATAAAAAGTGGCAAACGGGCTCGTCGGAATGGGGCAATTCGTCGGATTGACTTCTCTTGGGTACTTGTATATAATTGTTTCATAATTTATGCAATTCTGCCTATATTGTGCTCGCCCTCGCTGTATCCGGACAATAGCTGATGACACTGCTCTGCTCACCACCTGATGTACAACTTCAAAGGTTTCCGTCTCTCGGTTGAATAACTGCTTAGGGGGGAAACAAGTTGAAAAGGATGTCATGTGTGGCTCTTCTGATTGTGTTCACGTGCATTCTGCTGAGTTCGTTATGTACCGGCGCAACTCAAATCGTAATCGGCGTAAATGCTGAACTGACCGGAGGTATCCCGGTTGTGGGACGATCGTGTAAGAATGCTGCTGAAATGGCTGTCGAAGAAGTGAATAAAGCAGGTGGTCTTGAGGTAGCCGGAACTAAGTACACCATCCGGCTGATCGTAGAGGATAACGAAGACAGACCAGAGTCCTCAGCAGCGGTAGCCCAAAAATTGATATCCCAAAACCAAGTGCTTGCAATAATCGGAGCTAACGCAAGCCGTAATGCTATTCCACCTTCCCAGATATGTGAAGATGCGAAAACCCCGATGATAAGTCCATGGTCCACCAATGTGAAGACAACTCAAGGCAAAAAGTACGTATTCCGCGCTTGCATGATCGATGATTTCCAGGGCTTGGTCTGCGCAAGATTCGCCAAAGATCACCTGAAAGCTGACAAAGCAGCGGTGCTGTATGATGTAGCAAGTGAGTACAACAAGGGAATTGCTGAAGAGTTCAAGAAGTCGTTTGAGGCATTAGGAGGCAAAGTAGTATCCTTCGAATCCTATACCACAGGAGACCAGGACTTCTCCTCACAGCTTACAAGAATTGTCCAGGCATCAGCGAAAGTCCTTTTCCTCCCAAACTACTACAGTGAAGTGCCTCTGCAAATCCAGCAAGCCCGGAGACTGGGCTTTGCCGGTGATTTCCTCGGAAGCGACGGCTGGGGTTCACCTGAAATAATCAAGCTGGGCGGATCTGACATGGAAGGCCAGTTCTTCAGCACTCACTATGCTCCTGATATCGCCACCCCGACAGCGCAGAAATTCATCAAGGCCTACGAAGAACGCTATAAGGAGCTTCCCGACGATGTAGCTGCACTGACATACGACTCTTTCGGCATGCTCTTCCAGGCAATCAAAGCAGCAGGAAAAATTGACAGAAACGCCTTGCGCGACGCTCTTGCCCAGATAACCAAGTATGAAGGTGTCACAGGCACAATGAGGTTCGAAGGAACTGGAGACCCTGTGAAGAGCGCCGTGATTATCCAGATCAAAGATGGTAAGTTTACTTACTTCGCGAGTGTAGGGCCATAGAACCAAGAGTGATCCTTTAGATAGGAAGGCCCCGACTTTCCATGTGACCCAGGGGAAGTT
>JAPXLY010000120.1:0-3700 GCA_033809295.1 Bacillota bacterium | reverse complement strand
GGCCTACGGGCCGGATTTTGTCAAGGCGACCTGCTTGGGGAGCCGTCCCCGAGTGCAACACCGGCCACCCTGCACGGCACGTACACTTTCTGGAACCGGCGATTATTTGTGGTGATCTACTTAGACAATTCGGATTGATCCCCGGAGGTGGTTTGCCCCTGTGGATGGTTACCCGGCCACTACAGGCAAGCAATCCGGTAACAGATGCTTTCCAGCTTACAAAGGCGGGGATAGCTGGTATAATAGCTAACAAGAGGCATATGGATTACAGGTTAGCTCCTCCAACCGTCTAACCACGGACCGGCTGCGCGATAGATCATATGGGAGTGGTGAATATGGGAATCTCGGTGAAACAAGCCCTGGAGCTTGACTGCCTAAAGGAGGGGAAAGTGCTGTCAGGCGACAGAGGCCTTAGCAACATTATTACTTGCGTGAATATCATGGAAGTCCCTGATGTTGTGAAATGGTTGAGAGGAGGGGAGTTGCTCTTAACCTCGGGGTTCGCGTTCCGAGGAGACGTCGGCCTTGAAGACTCATTAGTGTATAAGCTTGCGCAGAAAGGGGTGGCGGCCTTGGCTGTGAAGCCAGGCCAGTATCTGGATTCGGTTCCTGAGTCCTTAATCGCTCAGGCAGATGAGATCGGCTTGCCCCTCATTGAGATACCAAGGACTCTTCCATATATGGATATTATGATTCCCATACACGAGAGGATTTACGATGAGCAGTTAGCGAGACTACGAAGGGCAACCAGGGTTTATGAGTTGCTTTCCAAGGTTGTGCTGGAGGGGGGCAGTCTGAATGACTTATGTTCGTCCTTGAGCAGGCTTATAGAGAACCCTGTAATCATGTACGATCTAGTGCTTGATGAAATCGCGTTTTCAGAGACTGAAAACGGATTGGAAACCCTCTTTAGAGATAAGGCCGTGGATGAGAAAAATGCTGTGAAGACAGGAATAATGGCTCTCCAACGCGCCCTGCAACAGAATTCCTGGGATTCGTGTCCTGATCGTTTTGATATTGACTTGGAGGTTCCCTATGACCCTCCTAAGCATCTACGGTTGGCAGGGACCAGAATGGCAGTGCGTATTCGGAGCGATGTCTGTGGGTATCTTGTTGTTTTGGAGGCCAACCGACCACTGACCGGCGAGGATCTCATTGCGGTTGAATCAGCGCATAAGGTAATAACTCAGGAGTTATCAAAGCGTAAAGCAGTTCGCGATGCGGAACTCGGTCTGAAGGGAGAGCTTTTCAATGATCTCATTCGCGGGGGCTTTGCCTCCGAGAAAGAAATCCAAAAGCGAGCACATGCCCTAAACCTGAATCTTGATTTTAGTGAACCTTTAGTTGTTGTCGTCGCATCAATTGATTGTTGCGAGGGACACTTGCCGCGTGAGAAAGAGCAATATGATCTCCATATCGAAAGTGTAAAGAAACGCATCCTTGGGATCGTTGAAGACTCTATTCAAGGGAAGGCAGGGGATGTCCTAATTCAGTCTATCGGGAATACCATCGTGTGCTTGCTTCAACCAAATCAGGAATACGGTTCCTTTGTTAAGAGAATGGCCCAGGCTATTCAAAGGGTCGTATCTGGAAAGTCTCCGCAGATAGATGTCTCAGTCGGCATTAGCCTACCAAGTAGTGGACTTTGCATGCTTGGTGAAGCATACCAACAAGCGCTGCTATGTATCAAATTAGGTAAGTCAATTCATGAAGGTCGAGGACGGGTGGTTGCATTTGACTCGCTCGGCAGCTACCAACTTCTGTGGCTGCTGAGGAACTTCCCTGAGGCCAAGGAGTTCGTTGAACAGATAGTTGGCGAGCTATTTTCATATGATGCGGAACATGATTCTGACCTCTGTCGAACGCTTGCATCCTACTTCAGACACGCGGGCAACCTGAGAAAAACGGCAGAGGACCTGTATATCCATAAGAATACGGTGATTTACCGGCTGAATCGAATTGAGGATCTTACCGGATTGAGATTGAGCGACCCTGAGGATTCACTTTCTCTTCAAATAGCCCTTAAGACGAAACGCTTATTTGATTGATCTTGATGATGTAGCAAAATCCGTTGCAGAGATAGCAGTATATACCCTTCACAACCCGCACATTACACCAGATCCATGAGACTCCATATCCGGTACATGAGACACCTGAAGGGTGAGGTGTGGCGTTTGTGCCAATATTGGAGGCTATTGGGCGGCTTAGACTATTGGTCTAATTAGCCTGGATAATCTTTGGTCAACTGGTCCGAAGGAATAAAGCCTTAGCGGATTGAAAGAGTAATTACGATTGACCTGGTATTTCACCTGTCGTGCAAAGCTGCGCCCCCTAACCTGTATTGCTGGGTCAGGCAGTCACAAATAAGATGCACCAGATATTCGGAGGAGGATTTTCGACATGAATGTGGATCTGGCAGTGGATTTTGCAGGTGTGAAACTCAAAAATCCTGTGATCTTAGCGTCTGCGACGCCTGGATGGGATGGATTGCGCTTGGAACAAGCGGGCAAGGCGGGTGCGGCAGCGGTTATCCCGAAGACGATTGGCCCATCTGTTGAATGGGCGCAGCACCCAAGGTGTGGACGAATGTCTGTAGTAAGACTTGGCGGAAAGCCCATGGGCATGATCAATTTGGAGCTCTTCACAACAAAGAGTAAGGAAGAATGGATCACCACTGACCTGGCAATAGCAAGAAGAGGCGGCGCCAGCGTGATCGGAAGTATTTTTGCTGCGCCGGATCCTAGAAAAACCGGGGAAATGGCAGACGAAATAGCTAACACCGAATATGTTGATATGCTGGAGATTAATGTGTCTTGCCCAATGCCCGCTTCTGCTGTCGGGATGCATATTGGCCGAGACCCTGCCGCCGTTTTCAAGCAGGTGGCTGCTGTACGCCAAAAGACGTCTCTCCCGGTAATGGTTAAGATGACTCCAAATATCTCCGACATGGTCAGTGTAGCCCGTGCCTGCCTTGATGCGGGTGCGAATGCCCTTGCCATCAGCAATTCAATTCGGGGCTTTGCCGGCGTAAACGTGGACTCAGGCAAGCCCGTTCTTCCGGCTTTCGGTGGATATACCGGCCCTGCGATTAAACCGGTTATTCAGAGGTTTGTGGCTGAAGTCGCACTGGCTGTCCCCATCCCTATCTCCGCTGTAGGCGGTATCATGACATGGCGTGATGCTGTTGAATATATCATGCTGGGGGCCTCGACCATACAGGTGTGCACTTCTGTGATGTGGGGCCAATACGGAAAGATAGACAAAATCGTATCGGGAATACGAGAATTCATGGAGGAGAAGGGATACCTGTCGATAGATGATTTCAAAGGTATCGCGCTAAGGGACATCGTCACTATTGAAGAGTACTCTCGTAGACCCCGCAAAGTCGCCCATGTGGCCCATGATTCTTGTAAGAAGTGCGGGATCTGTCATCAAGTATGCTTCTATGATGCAATCGAAATGTCAGATGGACTGCCGCGGGTCAATGCAGACCTCTGCGATGGATGCGGACTATGCGCTGAATTCTGCCCTTGTGATAAAGCAATTAGCTTAAGGGAGCTGGACCGGCTATGCACCACATCTCTTTAGGAGGAGCGTACGATATGTATGTGCATGTGCATATCATACCTCCTCATGTCTGTTTCGGCGGATCTCCGATGATTACCAGGTTGTGGCAGAGTCTGTGGCAGACGGCCTCCTA
>JAPXLY010000119.1:0-3710 GCA_033809295.1 Bacillota bacterium | reverse complement strand
GTCATGGAAATTCCCAAGATCGAGAAGGTCGTTGTAAACATGGGGGTAGGGGAAGCAGTAGGAGATCCAAAGTCGCTTGATGCCGCAGTGGGCGATCTTACTGCAATTACAGGGCAAAAGCCCATAATAACACGGGCAAAGAAGTCAATCGCATCTTTTAAGCTTAGAGCCGGGATGCCAATTGGGTGCAAGGTCACGCTGCGAGGAGAGAGGATGTATCATTTTCTCGACAAGCTCTTCAATGTGGCCCTCCCTAGGATCAGAGACTTTCGGGGAGTGTCACCTGACGGATTTGACGGTAGAGGCAACTATACCTTAGGCCTCAAGGAGCAATTGGTATTTCCCGAGATAGTCTATGATAAGATAGATAAACTCAGAGGAATGGATATTGCGATTGTTACTACTGCCGGAACAGATGAGGAAGGATATGACCTCCTGAAAGCCATGGGGATGCCTTTCTCCGGTTAAGCTGTGAAAGTTGAACCGAATCCGGTGATGGAAGGGGGATAGCTTTGGCTAAGAAGAGTCTCATGGAGAAACAGAGGAGACCGAAGAAATACCGTGTGAGACATTATAACAGGTGTCCTATATGCGGACGACCTAGGGCATATATGAGAAAATTCGATATGTGCAGGATATGCTTCCGTAGGCTTGCTTCACAGGGCGAAATCCCTGGAGTAAGGAAGGCGAGCTGGTGATGGACAGTGCCAAGCAATTCCGCATATGGAGGAGGTCGATGTGAATGGTAACGACGGACCCCATTGCTGACATGCTCACGAGGATCAGGAACGCCAATACCGTTACGAGGGACGTCGTTGAGGTGCCCTCCTCGCGGGTGAAGCGCGACATCGCGAAGATCCTTAAGGAAGAGGGATATATCAGGGACTATGAGGTAATTGCCGATAAGAAGCAGGGCGTTCTCAGGCTTTACCTGAAGTATGGTCCCAATAAGCAAAAGGTAATTACAGGTCTGAAACGCATAAGCAAGCCGGGACTTCGGGTCTACGCCAATAAGGACAATATTCCAAAGGTCCTTGGAGGCCTTGGCATAGCGGTCATATCCACCCCCAAAGGTATCATGGCCGACAAAACTGCCAGGCGAGAAGGCGTAGGCGGAGAAGTAATCTGCTATGTGTGGTAGGGGGTGACGAGGTAATGTCCAGGATCGGAAAAGCGCCTATACCTATTCCCCAGGGAGTAGAGGCAAAGATAGAAGGCGCATTTGTTACGGTCAAAGGGCCCAAAGGGTCGCTTACCAGGCGCATTAACCAAAGGATCGCTGTCTCTATAGAGGACGGCAACATTATTGTGAGCCGCCCTGACGACGGGAAAGAAGCAAGATCTCTTCATGGGCTGACCAGGACCCTCATTGCTAATATGGTGAGAGGCGTGACTGAAGGTTATCAGAAGACCCTCTTGATCTCGGGAACGGGTTACAGAGCAGCTCAGCAAGGGAACAAGCTAGTCCTGGGGATGGGGTTGTCGCATCCGGTTGAGATGGTTCCGCCGGAAGGTATTGAGATAGAAGTCCCTTCACCCACCAGGATTGTGGTGAAAGGTATAGACAAGGAACTGGTCGGTCAGATTTCAGCTAACATAAGAGGCGTTCGCCCGCCGGAACCGTACAAGGGTAAAGGCATCAGGTATGAAGGCGAGCGAGTCCGTATGAAAGCCGGCAAGGCCGGTAAGGCAGTAGGCCGGTAGGTAGTGGAACGTATGGAGGGTGGGGTAAGCCATGTTCAAGCGCGAAGATAGAAAGGTTGCGAGAACGAAACGACATCGCCGCCTAAGAAAACGCATATCAGGCACTCAAGATAGCCCCCGTCTTGCTGTGGCCAGATCTCTGAAGCATATTTATGCTCAGCTTATTGACGATCAAACTGGTACTACATTAGCATTTGCGTCCAGCCTCGACCCGGAGATCAAGTCTCAGGCGAAAAACGGCAGCAATATTGAATCTGCACGTTTGGTCGGCAAGCTTATCGCCCGGCGGGCGCAAGAAAAAGGTATCAAGCGGGTAGTATTTGATCGCGGAGGCAACCTTTATCATGGTAGAGTCGCTGCTGTAGCAGAAGGAGCTCGCGAAAGCGGACTTGAGTTTTAAGGTCCGGGGAAGTGGGTGATTGAGGTAATGATGGAGTTCGAAGGTCCGGAACTAAAGGAAAAAGTTGTAAACATAGACCCTGTGGCTAAGACTACCAAAGGGGGGCGCACCCGTAGTTTTCGTGCCCTCGTGGTGGTAGGCGACGGCAATGGGCGTGTGGGGACAGGTGTCGGGAAGGCGGCTGAGGTAGCAGAAGCTATTCGCAAGGGAGTCGAAGAGGCGAAGAAGAACATGTTTGATGTTCCTATCGTCGAGACCACCATTCCCCATGAGGTTGTGGGAAGGGCCGGCGCAGGCAGAGTCCTGCTGAAACCTGCTTCGCCCGGTACAGGAGTGATAGCCGGCGGTCCGGTGAGAGCAGTCCTGGAGCTGGCCGGTATTCGCGATATTCTCACGAAATCGTTGGGATCTGCCAATCCGTTCAACGTTGTTCGCGCCACAGAACAGGGACTCAAATCCCTGACCACGGCGGAAGAAGTAGCGAAGCGCCGAGGAAGATCTGTGGAGGATATACTTGGCTAGGGGGGTGTGGCAGATGTTAGGAAACGATAATGCCAAAGATAATCAGGAGACAAAAGGGATGCTTAAGATCACACTGAAACGAAGCACAATAGGCAGACCGAAGGACCAGAAGGCGACTGTCAGAGCGCTTGGGCTTAGGAAGCTCAATCAATCTCGTTGTCTTCCTGATAACCCTGCTGTTAGAGGGATGATTGGGAAAGTTGCCCATCTGGTGGATGCGGAAGAAGTCACGGAATAGGAGGTGGCTCCATTGAGACTTGAGCGACTGTCCCCGCCGGAAGGCGCCAAACGAGCTCAAAGACGGGTCGGTAGAGGTATCGGGAGCGGCCGTGGCAAAACTTCAGGCCGGGGTCACAAGGGACAAAGAGCCAGGTCCGGTGGGACCAAAGGCCCCATGTTTGAAGGGGGCCAGATGCCTTTAGTCAGGCGTATACCGAAGCGAGGATTTACCAATCCTTTTAAGATTAGATTTGTTCCTGTCAATTTGCGGGATCTGGAGATGTTTGAAGAGGACGCGGTGATTACCCCTGAGACACTTCAAGCATCCGGAATAATCAAACGGGCCCGCGACCGTGTAAAAATCCTGGGCGAAGGCGAAATAAGTAAACCGCTTACCGTCAGAGCCCATGCATTCAGCCGATCTGCGGTGGAGAAGATTGAACAAGCAGGCGGCAAAGTCGAGGTGATATAGGTTGCTAGGAGCACTTGCCAGCGCCTTCAGGATCCCGGAACTCAGGAAGAAGATTCTTTATACTATAGGGCTGCTTGCCGTTTATCGTGTGGCATCGTTTATCCCTGTTCCCGGGGTGGACGTTGCCCAACTCGTGCAGGTTTTCGGAGAGGCCGGGCTTTTTCAGTTTCTGGATTTGTTCGCAGGCGGAGCACTCATGAGATTCACAGTCTTTGCAATGGGTGTAGGGCCGTACATCACCTCGTCCATTGTTATGCAGTTGTTGCAGGTAGTGATACCCAGTCTTGAAGAGATGGCTAAGTCGGGAGTGGAAGGCAGACGGAAGCTATCGCAGTGGACGAGATACGGCGCGGTGATCCTTGCAGTCATCCAAGGTACAGCCATCACGTTTGG
>JAPXLY010000118.1:0-3787 GCA_033809295.1 Bacillota bacterium | reverse complement strand
AGGTTGCGCTGTGGATATTCCCGTCGTAGGCCTTGTGTCCAGGTTGATTCCGCATAAAGGAGTGAAGACGTTCCTCCTGGCCGTGGCGTCCCTTTGGCAGGTGGGACTTGCGCCTCAAGTGCTTATCGCAGGAGACGGGCCTTCCAGACTCGAGCTGGAAGCCTTTTCTCTCGGGCTCGGGTTTGGCGACCAAGTGCGGTTCCTAGGGTTCATCGACGATATGGAGTCCTTCTATGAGGCCCTGGATGTGTTCGTGCTATCCAGCTTCTCCGAAGGAATGCCTCTTGCCTTGATTGAGGCTATGGCAGCCGGCGTGCCGGTGGTTGCTACGAGGACAGGAGGGGTGGAAGAGGTAGTTTCAGCAAGCGCAGGGGGATCGGAAGGAGTCATCATTTCGGATCGAGGCAGGCTTGTGCCACCCGGTGACCCTGAGGCTATGGCTACATGTATTCAAAAGGCTTTACTCTTTCCGCAGGAGTCCCGAATGCTCTCAGACAAGGGAAAGGCTTACGTCCGGGAAAATTTCTCCATTGAGCAGATGGTAAGAAAGACTGAAGAGGTGTACGAGGAGGTCCTTGTTTGCCGGGATTGAAAACGCCTTCATGGGGTTTGCTAATTGCCCTCATCATTTTCTTAGGCGCCGGTAGCCTGGCTATTCGGGACGTTACATATCCACAGAATCGAACGGGCGATGGCCCCCCTGCAACTGCGGTCGTCATGGTAGTCATAGATTCCTTGTCAATTGGTGACATCAATCATGAGATAATGCCAAGCCTCACCAGGCTAACGGAGACAGGTTCCATCGGGCTGATGAACGGACGGACAGCCAAGAGCCAGCAGCCTGAGCATGCCTACGTCACAATAGGCGCAGGGACACGGGCCCAAGGCCTGCCGGAGGCGGGTTCTGCCTTCAATTCTCTTGAGCATCTTGAAGGTGCAAAGGCATTTGAAGTCTACATGCGGAACACAAATGAACCGGCTCCTTCTGCCGAAAGTGTTGTGAATCCTTATATCTCTGCCATTATCAGTGTGAATAGGGATGTGACCTATGAAATTGTCCCAGGCGCTCTTGGCGAGGCTTTGCGCGGGGCAGGGAAGAGGACAGCGGTCTTCGGGAACTCAGATGCCTTGGACAAACCTTGCAGGTATGCAGCCTCAATCGCCATGGACAGACACGGTTTTGTGGACATGGGTGATGTCGGACGCTCCGTGACTTTGGAGAAACCTGATTTTCCAGGGGGTATCGTCTCAGATATCAGTCGCTTATCTCAGGGAGTCAAGGATGCTATAGGCTCCGCGGACTTTATCGTAGTTGAATCCGGGGACACAGCTCGGATGGAGAGGCTCTGGCTGTCCGGGACTATTACGGCGGATGCGTACTCTCTTGCCAGGCGGGAGGCACTGGCTGCAGCAGATGCCCTTATCGCAGCCATCCTTGAGTCTGTCAGCCTTACGGACTCAGTCCTCATGGTGGTTGTGCCGACACCAAGCCAGGAAGCCACCGGTGAAGGGCACCTCCTCACACCGGTAGTGGTAGCAGGGAAAGGATTTTCCAAAGGCATATCGACCTCACAAGCCACCAGGAGACGAGGCCTGGTCACCAATACGGACATCGCCGCAACGGTTTTGAGCAATCTGGGAGTGGCCGTTCCTCCTTGGATACTGGGATCAAACATGGCAAGCGTCCCGGATCCCCGGCCCATCCAAAGTGTTACGGAGCTGCTTCATCGGACCGCGCTTGTCTTCCGCATCCGCACTCCTCATCTAAAGACATACGTGTCGCTTTTGATAATTGTGGGGTTAGGACTCCCTGTTCTCATTGTGATGAGAACAGGCATGGAAGCCGGAGGGAAGACGGCAACTGACGGAAAGGCCGCTTTGGCCGGATCAGGGCCAACCCGCGTCATCAATAGTGTTCTGCTGGCTCTTGCGGCTGTGCCTCTTGTGTGGCTAACCATGCCGCTTCTAACCTTTGCCGGGCAGTGTGCCACGGCTAACCCATCCTTTGCTCAGTCTCATATATGCGCGTTTCTGTTTTTCGAGCCCAATTCTGTTGCCCAGTTCGCTTCGTCTATCGTGTGTGGGCTGTCCGGCGTATTTCTTTCAAAAGCAGTCACTGCTACATCCGATGCTCGGACAACTGCTGTGATCAGTCTGATCCCTCCGGGGGCGCTCACAATCATCTTGGCCTCTGCAATCGCATCAGTTGTCAAAACGGGGTTCAGGACCCTGGAAGGCCGGTTCGCAGCTATGTGCCTAATAACCGGTGCCGGAATAATCGTGGATGCACTAGCCGGGGCAGGCCTTATGAAATACTCGGTTTTGGGATACGATGCTATTGGCGGCGCAAGGTTCTACGGCATTGGAAATGAGTATATGGGTGTCCTAATCGGATCCCTGATTGTAGGATGCGGACTGCTGCTTGATTATGTGAGCATACGCGCTGAGAGTCGTGCAGGTCAGAGGCGGTTGGCATGTCTCATTGTCTTCATCTTCGTACTAGGCTTACTTGTCCTGGCCTCGCCTAAGATAGGCGCAAATCTTGGTGGAACATGTGCTGCAATCGCAGGTTTCGGTGTTGCTTATGCCCTATTTCATCGAAAGTCCTTTACATGGGTTCAAGCTGCAGGCGCAGCCGGTCTCGGGATTCTGCTTATCATTGTAATAGCGTCCATGGATGCTGCGCGATCAGGCGGGCCGCTGTCCCATTGGGGAAAGACTTTTCTTTGGGTGCGTGAAAGCGGTATTCAAGTTTTGGTGGACGCTGTCAGGCGCAAAGCATCCATGAACCTAAGGCTCATCCGCTATACAATATGGACAAAAGCCTTCTTAGTGTTTATCGGCGCCCTTGCTTTCATCGGGATTCGTCCTCAGGGGCTTGCACGGAAGATACTCACCCAACGTCCCGGTTTCGCATCAGCCTTGTCTGCATGCCTTGTAGCAGGCGGAGTATCCCTTATTGCCAATGATTCCGGGATAGTTTCAGCAGCGCTCATAACAATGTATCCTGCATTAGTCCTCCTGGGATTTGCCTGGCAAGAGACGGTGTGACTATCCTATGTCTTCCATTAGTGTTAGAATAATGTTGGTTTGCAAATATGCAGCGTACGCATGTAATTTCACCTACCGGAGGCAAGGAGTGACAATCCGTGATTCGATGTCTACACTTGGCAGACCTGCATCTTGGTTGGTCTCCGCCAGATCGTGACTTCCCTTTGGATAAAGGCAGGCTCCGCCGAAAAGAGCGGGATTCTGTACTGAAGACAGCGGTTGACTGGGCAACGGATCCGGGAAACGGCATAGACCTTGTGATTATTGCAGGAGATCTGTTTGAGACCCATACACCGGATCCCGCCTTGACAGAATATGTCCTGGGCAGGCTGAGACAAGTGGAAGACGCAGGCATACCTGTAATTACCGTCCCAGGCAATCATGATGAGATTACGTATCACAACTCTGTATACAGGCAGCATGGCAACGGGCAGAAATGGCCGGGTGTGTTGGTTCGAAACCCCATGCCTGAGCTTGTGTGTCGTCATGAGGTCAATGGCGTTCCGGTATTCGTCTATTCTCTGGCTTACACAGGCGGCCTCACTAAGGTCAATCAGCTTACCGATTTCCCTCGCCTGGATGAGCCGGGCTTGCACATAGGCGTATTCCACGGTTCTTTGGATTGGAGTGGGGTAGGTGACCGGAGTCTGCCTCTTGAGTCAGAAAGGCTGGCAGCAGCAGGGAAAGGTAGAGGATATGACTACTTGGCATTGGGCCATATTCATAAATACCAAGA
>JAPXLY010000117.1:0-3863 GCA_033809295.1 Bacillota bacterium | reverse complement strand
AAATAGCTGGAGCCGACGATCGGACTCGAACCGATAACCTGCTGATTACAAATCAGCTGCTCTGCCAATTGAGCTACGTCGGCTTACTGTCGTATCCTGTGCTATTTACTATTCTAGCGACGGGGGGTTCTTCTGTCAACTTCATTAGACAATTTAATAAGGCAATTTCCTAGACACTTCTGACTGAATAGGGCCCCTGCCAGGGCCCTTCCTTTCCGTCTACCCTATCCGCAATCCTGACTGGATGCCGGACATGTGATTCAGTGCCATATGTACCAGCTTTCACCGGTACTATATGTACTCATTACGTTTTTCTATATATCTCTCAAGCTTCCGTTTCACCCGTTGTAAGGCGTTGTCAATGGACTTGACATGCCTGTTCAACTCGGCTGCAATCTCCTGATACGACTTACCGTCAAGGTATGCAGCAAGGACCTTCCATTCAAGGTCGCTTAGGAATTCCTCCATTTTCGACTCAATGTCGTTAAACTCTTCCCTGCTAATTACCAGCTCTTCAGGGTCGGTAATCTTATTGCCGGAAATTACGTCCAGGAGTGTACGATCGGATTCCTCATCATATATAGGTTTATTGAGAGAGATATATGAATTAAGAGGTATATGCTTCTGACGAGTCGCAGTCTTAATTGCGGTGATGATTTGCCGGGTGATACAAAGCTCGGCAAATGCTCGGAAAGAGGCTAACTTATCACTACGGAAATCACGAATGGCCTTGAACAAGCCTATCATGCCTTCCTGAACTATGTCCTCGCGGTCAGCTCCTATAAGAAAATAAGAACGCGCCTTTGCTCGGACGAAGTTCTTATACTTAATGATAAGGTACTCCTCTGCCTCCCTCTCCCCATTCCTCGCAGCCTCGACAATCTCCTCGTCGAGCATGTCATCATAATCACAAATAAAAGACGTTTCGCGTTCAGGCCTTGCACTCACGGATAACGCCTCCCTGATTTGATGTAGCTCGACCCATGGTCCCATTATATACTTCGATTCGTGGACAAGTCAAGAAAACCGGCAGGCTTGCTGCCTCTGACGAAACACTTCAAACAATACGACTGCTGCAGCAACTGAGGCATTAAGTGACGATACCTGACCTCTTGTGGGAATTCTCACTAGGAAATCACATTTCTTCTCCAGGAGGTTGGATATTCCTTGTCCCTCAGAACCGATGACCACACCGAGCGGTCCCCGAAGGTCTGTCTCATACATTGTCTTCTCAGCCTTGGGTGACGCGCCGACTATCCAAAACCCCTCCTCCTTCAGCCTGTCCACCTCTCTGGCAAGATTCGGCACTCTTGCGCATGGAACATATTCAATAGCGCCTGCAGACGCCTTCGCTACCGCGCTTGTAATCCCACATGCTCTGCGTTTCGGTATCACAACGCCGGTAGCTCCCACTGCATCGCATGTCCTGATGATGGCGCCTAAGTTATGGGGATCTTGAATCCCGTCAAGAATGACAAGCAAAGGCGGATCATGCCGGTCCGGCATTTCATCCAGAATATCGCCTACACTTCCGTAACAGTGAACTTGTGCCCCTATCGCTATGACTCCTTGATGATTTCTTGTGACACTCATAGCGTCAAGTTTGCCACGGTCCACATCAACTACGGGAACACCTGCTTTACGAGCGGTGCCTTTGATAGCACGGGAAAATGCAGGCTCAGTCCCTTTCGCCAGCATGATCTTAGCGAGGGGTCTTTGGGCTCGCAACGCCTCCATGACTGCATTGCGTCCTTCAATTGTGGTCTCGTAATCCATTGCGAAATTGCCTCCACGACTATCCAAACTAAGCAGAGGACTGTGAATCTCCGCCAACTGTTTGGCGTCTGCTATATCCTCGGCGAATCATGCTAAGAAAACCGGTATCTCGGTGAGAAGGGCTAAGCAATTCAGTCGGCCTTGGCGCTGAACTCGGACAAGATGCACTACCTGACAATAGACTTGATCTTGCCACAAGACATGTTTCCCTCCGGACAGTAGCCTCGCATTTCACAAGGGCTGCCTATCCATGAGAAGAGATTCGGCGCTACTTGTTGCACGCACTCGAGCATTTCCCGGGCCAGCTCGCGTATCTCCCATTGGGCCCGGTTGCACAAGCGCCTTTCGAAGAAGTTGTAAAGGCTCCTGCAATTCATAGTCATGACGAGCTTGGTCTCACAAGCATTTGGCAAGATGTACCGCGCATCTTCTTTTGGCACTATCTCTGCCAACTTTCGATATGCCTCTCTGATTTCTTCAATTTGCTTATCATAAAGGTCCCGCGCCTTTGGGTTACCGGCTATTGTGGGAGGCACAACGTACTTGAAACCGCTTTCTGATACGTACCTTTGGGATTGCTGCGAATACGAAGCGATTCTGTGGCGCACAAGTTGATGGCTCAGTGACCTGCTTACCCCCTCGATAGCAAAGGTGAAAGAAGCATGCTCACAAGGGGAAAGGTGTCCTGCAGCCAGTATCGTATTGATAAGCTTTTTTGCATCCTCTCCTGAGAGTCCGGAAGTCAGCTCTTCGGATTCAAGCGTTGAATAACATCGTCTGGCTGCGATTGCAACTGTCATCTCAGGCTCCGGAGTATAACCTATAAGTCTTACTTTCATGCCGTACCTCCTCTTGGCGCAACGTGTGGCTCTCCTATAGCCGCGCTTCTGTCAAACCTAATGCCTTTGACATGAGCTCCCGGAGTCTCGTGTCCCTGCCGAGCAGGTAAAGGTAACCGATAACCGCTTCGAATCCTGTGGAGTGCCGGTAATCAAGCACCGGCATGCTCCTTGGCCCTCGTCCTACCTTAACATTACGCGCGCGCCTTGCCACATCTGCCTCATCAGGCATGAGGAACGTCTCCAGATCGGCAAGGGCGTGGGCTTGAGCTGTAGCGCAAACACGCAACACAGCCTCCTTGTGAAGCTCGTCCAGATCAAGATCCAAACGCTCACCTTTTAGCCCACCTTTAAGCAAGCTCTCTCGCACGTATAGCTCATACACTGCATCCCCGATGTACGCAAGCACACCTGGAGGGATCACATCGATACTCTCAAGATCCAGCCGGCTCATCCCATTCTCTTCCATATAGTGCCTGTGGACGTATCTTCCAAGATTATACCCATGTCCTTTAATGAATCGCGAATCTTGTCCGCGAAAGCCCATTCCTTCTTCGAACGCAACTCGTTCCGCACCTCAATAAGCAGGCTGACTAGGCCTTCTGTGAGCCCTCTGTCGGCAACAGCTCCGGTTTCTTGGAATAAGCCCAGCACCCCGCCGAGAGTCGAAAGGGTATCGACTGCTTGACTCAAACCCTGCAAATCTTCCTTGTCATACTGAGACATGCCACCTGTTTCATGTAGAAAGTCATTTATTGAGCGGGCCAGATCATGAAGGGCGGCAATTCCTGCTGCCGTATTGAAATCATCGTCCATTCCTCTCGTGAATTTTCTCTCTGCTTCCTTTGCATCAGCCATAAGAGCGAGACCGGACGCCTTCTCTTCTCTGCCTACCTCTGACTTGGCCTCATCGGCCTTAGCCAGCGCTCTCAGTCCTGCATCCAGAGTTGATACAAGGCGAGCGTACGCTGTGTCCGCAGCCTCCAGCTCATCCACTCCGTAATTGGCAGGGCTTCTATAGTGACGCGAAGCAAAGAAATACCTGATTACGCCAGGCTTATACTCCTTGAGGACATCTCGCACGGAAAAGAAATTCCCTAAAGACTTAGACATCTTTACGTTGTCTATGTTCAACATCGCATGATGTATAAAGTACCTGGCAAACGGCTTTGTGCCGGTGTAAGCCTCTGATTGCGCGATTTCATTCTCATGATGCGGAAAAATGAGTTCGTCGCCGCCTCCGTGCAT
>JAPXLY010000116.1:0-4015 GCA_033809295.1 Bacillota bacterium | reverse complement strand
GGTCCATCATTTGCGGACTTATGACAGTAGGAGTAAACATCTTGGACCTCCGGTCGACTCCGATTCCTGTGAGCCGTTATAATATCAAGACTCTTGGCGTAGACGGCGGTCTACATATTCGTATTTCCCCGGATAACCCTAGGTATACACTGGTTGAGCTCTTCAATAGGCAAGGAATCAATCTCCCCAGATCCCATGAGAGAAAAGTCGAGAACCTTTTCTTTAGAGAGGATTTCAGACGCACCGACGCGGACGAGGTTGGGAAGTTGGAGTTTCCCGGGCGCGTCCTCGACTCGTACGTGGAGGCGTTCTTCAATTATGTAGATACAGGGGCGATTCGAAGCTCAAGGAAGAGTGTTGTCATAGACTACGCATATAGCAGGCTATCCATGTTCTTTCCCAGCATTTTCAGCCGGTTAGGATGCGAAATGGTGGCGCTGAATGCCTATCCGGATCATTCCAGAATTCCTAAGACCGCTGAAGACAGAAAAATCCATCTCGACAGGTTATCCAAGACTGTAAGCACTCTGAAGGCGGATATAGGGGTCCTCATCGAAAGCGACGGAGAAAGGTTGTCGCTGGTGGATGAAGGAGGAAGGATTATTGAAGGGAATACCCTTCTTGGTGCCATAGCGTGGCTCGCGTTAAAGGATGCTTCAGCTCGGGCGGGCGCCGGAAACGGTGCGGAAGGCCTGGAATATCCCTTGTATCCTTTGCGAGTCGCTGTCACAGTGGACGCTACGGGGGCAGTTGAGGAAATCGCCGAAGGCTTCGGGGCTGAGGTGTTCAGGACGAGGCAGGATCCGCGGTCTCTTATGGAGTTTTTGCTTCGGCCGGGGCAGGAAGTCCTGTTTGCAGGAGACGGAGACGGAGGTTTCATCTTCCCCGGTTTTCAGCCTGCTTTTGATGCTATGTTTACTCTTGCAAAAGTACTTCAATTCTTGGCAGGCGAGGGTTTGGAGCTTTCGAGTGTAGTTGACAGCTTGGATATTCCGCCTATGGTTCGACGAGCCGTGACATGTCCGTGGGAACATAAAGGACGAGTAATGAGGGTCCTGGCCCAGGAATCGGAGGGGACAAGACGAGAATTCATTGACGGGCTTCGCATATTCCGTGATGACGGATGGGTTCTTGTATTGCCTGACCCTGCAGAGGCGATTGTTCACATTTACTCCGAGGCGACTACTCATTCGGCTGCATCCGAGTATGCAGAGGGATTTGCGGAAAGGATAAGCGAAATAGCGGGCTTAAGCAAGTGAGCCTGGGCTCAGTGAACGCTGAGAGTTAATATCGCTGCCGCAGGACGCAAAAGAGCAACTGCAACTACTGCAACTGTGAACTGTTTGCGTGGTAGACAAGGGTGAACACAAACGTGGCGAGTAGATCGGGGACAAGGGGCGCATGGAAGCGCCCCTTGTCAAAGAGTTAGCCCGGTACGAGCCGGCCCGGAGTGACTCATCTGCTTGGCATGAGTTGGTCCGGTAAGAGTCATTCCAGTACCAGCCCCATTACGAGCCAGTCAGTCATGAGCCAGCCTGGCCCGAGTTGACCCGGCGTTGTGCCCTAGGTCGGCTGAGTAGTGTCAGTAGTTCTCACACAGGGGCTGAAAGAATGCTCTTGGGTGTTTACAAGCAGGACATGCTTCAGGCGCCGTAGCTCCTTCATGGACATATCCGCAGTTGCGGCAGTGCCACTTAATCGGTTTGTCTCTGCGGAAAGTCGTTCCGGCCTGAATCCTTGCCAGCAATGCCTTGTAACGCTTTTCGTGAGCTTCCTCGACTTCCCCTACCTCTTCAAAAGCTACTGCGAGATCTTCAAAACCTTCTTCGCGCGCGACTTCAGCAAATTCCCTATACATTTCAGTCCATTCGTAGTTTTCGCCTTTGATGGCTTCTTCAAGATTAGCTGTAGTATCTGAGATCATGCCCAGGGCTTTAGCCCACATCTTTGCGTGTTCCTTTTCATTTCCCGCCGTCTCTTCGAATATGGCGGCAATTTGCTCATAACCCTCTTTACGCGCCACGGAAGCGAAGTAGGTATATTTGTTTCGAGCCTCGGACTCACCGGCAAATGCTGCCTTTAGATTAGCTTCGGTCCTAGATCCTTTAAGTTGCATTCTGATACCTCCATCTCTTTCGTATTCTTCCTATGGTTATCATTCGCCTGATACCTTGAACCTATTATGTCGTTGAGCGTCTCCAGCATCGAGTTCACACCGATGAAGCTGACAACCATGTTAAATTCTCAACCAAAGGTGTCGCCAAGCCCTCAACCAAGATTGTCGACCATAGTTGCCAAGTCCACACCGATGCGAGATTGCTAACCAAGATTAGCTAATGGACTGTGGACATTACAAATTCTCCGTAGAGTTGCAGAATCCTTCTGAGATACGTGTTTTCTTAGCCCGCCTGGTGTGTGCAAAGACTTCTCACCTTCTTTCAGTCGGCTACCGGAATATCTAGGAATATTTGACACGTCTTTACTTGACAAAAGCCGAGCGCCAGATATAATATAAGTGATGAACTTAGTAATATATTCTGTCATTGGATTTATCTTCCCTGTCCTCATGTTCACAGTCGTCACATGCACCACGTCTAATGTTGTTGTATACAGTATGTCCAATGCCGTCACATGCACTACGCCCAATGTTCTGAAATGGGTGCCTGGAATAGAGATGGAAGACAGGTGTCTGGCATAGAGTCTCGGAACGGAGACCCAAAACAAAGGAAAAACATACACTGGAGGGATATCAATGAAGAGAATTCGACTCACGGAGCTCCCAATGGTAACGTCGCCAAGAGGCCCGAAGATCAGAAAAGTGATATCTACCGAGGATATTGTTGTTGCCAACGTAGTTCTCGAACCCGGTCAGGTATTGCCGTCTCACAAGACTCCTGTGGATGTGCTGTTCTATGTGCACTCAGGCTCAGGCTATGTGGTTATTGATGATGAGAACATCGAAGTCTCCGCCGGTGACATGGTTCCCAGTCCGAAGAACATACCTCACGGCTTAAGAGCAGGTGAAGAGGCCGACTTCAGCGTTTTGGTAATAAAGACACCCAACCCGGATACCCTGAAAAACAGCAATTAGCACTTGATGTGTAGGAATTCCGATTTCTATAGAGAACGATTCCAGTTGTAGGGGTTCAATCTATAGACGGGATGTGGTTTGATTGATGGAACTTGATCAGCTTATAGAGAAGGTTACAGATGAACTCATGAAGGAAGTCAAGAAGACGCGTGATGCGACTCCTGTCAGCTCCTCGGCCGAGGCCGGCGTCGGAATACCGCCGCAGGCCCCACAGGCGCTGCAGGTGCCGCAAGCTCCACAGGTGTTGCCGGAACCGCGTGCTCCACGGGTGCCCAAGGCAACCTACTCTTCCCAAGAGCTGGCTGGCTTTATTGACCATACGCTGCTCAAACCGGATGCGACCCGTGAGCAAATCGCCAGACTCTGTGAAGAAGCAAAAGAATATGGCTTTGCTTCCGTGTGCGTGAATCCTGCAAATGCGAGCTTGGCCTCGAGCCTTCTTGAAGGCACACCGGTGAAAGTGTGCACAGTCATAGGATTCCCATTAGGCGCAAATACCTCTGTAACTAAGGCCATGGAAACCAGAGACGCAATTGTGAACGGCGCATCCGAGGTAGACATGGTGATTAATATCGGTGCTCTAAAGTCAGGCGATCATAATCAAGTAATGACGGATATCGAGGCTGTAGTTGATGCCGCTCGCGGCAAAGCCCTGGTCAAAGCAATTCTGGAGACTGCCCTCCTCACAGATGAGGAGAAGGTGAAAGGGTGCCTTTTGGCAAAACTGGCCGGAGCTGATTTTGTGAAGACATCCACAGGGTTCGGACCTGGGGGCGCCACTGTCGAAGATATCAGACTGATGCGGAAGGCGGTCGGGCCCGATATGGGCGTGAAAGCTTCAGGGGGAATCCGGGATTACGAGGCTATGCGTCGGATGGTGGAAGCAGGCGCAAACAGGATCGGAGCAAGCGCAGGCGTGAAGAT
>JAPXLY010000115.1:0-4038 GCA_033809295.1 Bacillota bacterium | reverse complement strand
GTCGCAGTAAGGAAAGGCATGCTCGTATATATATGGGACATAACTCGTCACATGATTTTGCCTGTATTCACACTTACTCTGATAAACTTCGCAGGCACCATGCTCCTTATGCGAGACTCGATGCTTGAAACGGTCCAAGAAGACTACGTGATGGCGGCACGTGCCAAAGGCCTGCCGGATCGGGTTGTAAGGGATCGCTACGCAGCACGCACCGCCCTGCTGCCGACCGTGACCAGCCTTGTGCTTTCCTTGGCAAGCTCGATGAGCGGGGGAATGGTTACTGAGACCATGTTTTCATGGCCTGGGCTGGGTCAGACACTGTTTGCGGCAGCGCTATCCAACGATTATCCCCTTGCTACAGGCGCCTTGGCGTTCACCGGGATATTCCTTTTGATAGCACACTTTGTCGCGGACATACTCTATGCTGTGCTCGATCCTAGGATTACGTATACAGGACAGTCGGGCGTCTAGACTCAGCCCGGCCGAAATAAGGTGGATGAATCAAAATGAATGAACTTGTACCGACTCACGAGACAGGGCCCACCTCTCTTGCTGAGCCTATTTGGAAAATCAGATGGAAGCTTACCCGGCGGAGTCTTGGGCAAAGCTGGGAGATATTCAGAGAAAGCCGCATAGGAATGCTGGGTATTATCTTAATCATAGCATTTGGGATATTCGGCGCAATGTGGCCTGTGATGATCAATACCGTATGGGATCCAATGGTGTATGACCCTGTGGTAGGGTTCGATCCAATGATGATGCACCCATCACCTCCAAGCGCTACGCACCTTTTGGGCACTGACCCAATAGGCAGGGATATTCTGGCCCAGCTTATGCACAGCACAGGCCGGGAATTCCTGCTAGGTGTCTTGTCAGCTCTCATTACAGTGGTAATAGGGACTGCAGTGGGTACAGCGGCGGCTTACTACGGCGGATTCGTAGATACTCTCTTCATGCGTATAGCTGACATCATTTTATTGTTCCCGTTCATACCGTTGCTGGTTGTCGTAGGTGCTATGGTCAAGCTGTCATTTCTCCCGTTTGCAATAATCCTGGGAGTGCTGGGAGGATTCGGAGGCATAACGATCATACTGAAGGCACAGGCGTTGTCCGTATCTGTAAGGCCTTATATTGACGCAGCGCGCGTTGCCGGAGGAAGTGATTTTCACATAATCGTCTCACATATCATTCCTAATGTCCTGCCTCTCTCCTTTCTGTATATGATGTTCAGTGTTACATCAGCTATTTTGAGCGAAGCGACTCTGTCGTTCTTCGGTGTCCTGAATATAGACATGAGCTGGGGTATGATGATTCATACCGCTGATGTCGCCGGGTACCTCTTCGACTTTGCCAGGTACTGGTGGCTCTGGGCTCCTGCAGGCCTTGCCATCACCCTTTTCTGTGCTGCATTTTACATGGTCGGGAGAGGACTCGACGAAGTCGTGAACCCTCGGCTTAGAAAGAGGTGATATGAGAATGGACACCTTACTCCGTCTTGAGGATCTCACTATGCATTACAAGACCAAAGCCGGTTGGGTTCAGGCGATAGACAGCGTATCCTTTTCCCTGAAAAAAGGCCAATCTCTGGGCCTTGTCGGGGAATCCGGTTGTGGCAAGACATCAATCGCCATGTCCATAATGAGGCTCTTGCCGTACAATGCCAAGATTGTCAAGGGACGGGTCCTCTTCGGCGGGCATGACCTATACGCTTTAAGTGATGAAGAGGTTAGGCAGCTTCGATGGAAGGAAGTAGCAATGATTTTCCAGGCTGCAATGAACTCTCTTAATCCTGTTTACAGTGTAGGAAATCAAATCGTCGAGGCCATTGTGACCCATGAACCTGAAACCTCTGAGGACAAAGCCAGAGAGCGTGTGAAGTCCCTATTTGAGCTCGTGGGAATCCCCGAGGAGCGCATGGATCACTATCCCCATGAATACAGCGGCGGTATGAAACAACGCGCGGTTATCGCCATGGCACTTGCATGTAATCCAAGCCTCATTATTGCGGACGAGCCTACAACCGCCTTGGACGTAATTGTGCAAGACAAAATTCTCCGGGAAATAGAGGAAATACGACGCAAAATCAATATGAGCATGATCTATATTTCTCACGACGTGTCGGTTATCGCCGAGGTAAGTGACATAGTCGGCGTAATGTACGCAGGCAAACTCCTGGAGCTTGGCCCTGCGGACGACGTGTTCAAGAGGCCGAAGAACCCATACACATACAGCCTCATGCACGCATATCCAAGTATCCTCGGTGAGAAACATGACCTTGTGACAATCCCGGGAGAACCCCCTAACCTACTGGACCCTCCCACAGGCTGCAGATTCCATCCACGGTGCGATTGGGCAACCAAGGAGTGCAAAGAGGCGGAGCCCCCCTGGCGTGAAATCACGGAGGGTCACTATTTGGCGTGTCACAATCCTGTTAGGACTGAACAAGGTAAGTCCTGCGTACAGCAAGAGACCGCGCGGCATGCGACAGCGCGGTGCGTGACTGAACAGAATGCGACTGGAAAACACGTGACTACGAAGAGTACGAACACGCAAAATGGGATCGCACACAACAAGACTACACGACGCGCGCCTGGCAAAGGGGGTGACGGCATTGACACTTCCGGCGGCAACTGAGCCAAAAGACGTAATACTTGAAGTATGTAATCTCTCAAAATATTACCCTGTGAACCAAGGTTTTTTCACGGCACACAAATTGCTGCTACATGCTGTGGATGACGTCAGCTTCAAGGTGAACCGCGGCGAAGTGTTAGGACTTGTCGGGGAATCCGGCTGCGGCAAAACAACTACCGGCCGCTTGATAGTACGCCTCGCAACCCCGACCTCAGGGAGAATTCTCATAGAAGATACTGATGTGGCAGGGATCAAAGGACGCGATATGATGGAATTCCGTCAGAAAGTCCAAATGATTTTTCAGGACCCTTATGAGTCCCTTGATCCAAGAATGACGATTTTTGACATAGTGGCTGAACCACTTAACGTAAACGTTATCGGGACATTTGAGGAACGCGAAGCTCAGGTGGAAGAAATGCTGAGCCTCGTAGGCCTTGCGCCTCCTTCAGCCTTCTTGTTCCGGTTTCCGCATGAACTCTCAGGAGGGCAAAGGCAAAGAGTAGCTATTGCCAGGGCGCTGGTGGTCAGGCCAAGTTTTGTCGTCGCGGATGAGCCCACTTCAATGCTGGATGTCTCTATTCGCACCGGCATCATGAAGCTCATGGCCCAGCTCCGTGAGGACCTCGGCATCAGCTATCTTTACATCACCCACGACTTGGCTGTCGCAAGATACCTATGCGATAGGATCGCTGTCATGTACCTGGGGAAAATAGTCGAGCTGGGAGACTCTGAAGACATCGTCAAGAGGCCTCTCCATCCTTATACTAAGGCGCTGATATCGGCTGTCCCGGTTCCGGATCCGGCTATAGACCGCCCAATCCCCAATATCAAGGGCGGTGTGAGCAAGCCGATAAACCCTAAGCCCAGATGCCGCTTCTATGATAGGTGCCCTGAGAGCGCAGACGCGTGCGCTGAAGCCAGGAATCCTGAACTAAGAGACATAGGCGGCGGCCACTTGGTCGCATGCCACTTGCTCTAAGTAGATCGCCATGAGACCGTTGAACTTGTCCTGCAACTGCCAATTTCGCCGAAGACGGCGACCGGTTTTTGCGATTCAAGCGAGCTGCGTTAACATAATGTGGGAGAGAACAACGGTCTCCGCCATAAGTAATCGCCGGTTCCGGAAAGTGTACGGCACCGTGCGGGGCCACCCGAGACAATCGGAAAACAAGCGAAAACTAATGAACTCATACCTAGGCTGAAGCCAACCGCTCGCGTGCCGCGCATCCCAGGTTGAAGCCGGCCGCTCGCATACCGCGTACCACAGGTTGAGCAGGCCGAGCTTCGAAAAAACACGTGAGTTCTTCGAGAAAGAGAAGGGCGCCCTATGAAGTGCATGTGGCGCCCTTTACCTTACTTGTTGTCTTGCACAAGAGAAGCACAGGATAGCTCCACCTGCGACTACGC
>JAPXLY010000114.1:0-4146 GCA_033809295.1 Bacillota bacterium | reverse complement strand
ACGTCTTACATACCACCAGGATACACTACCAGGATGCATACCTGACATACTACCGAGATTCATGCCTTACATACTTCCAAGACGCACGCCTAACATACTACCGACATACACGCCTGACACACCACCGGCCTACAAGCGCCTGGCTTAATAGGGGTTGGCCACTGGGTACGGTAACCGGCTCCCTCAGACGAGTTGCCACAGCATCCTTACAAGGTATCCCCCCAGAAGCAAGAATAACAAGCCGGTAAGGAGCTTTACAGTGGCTATGCTTCTTGCCGCAAGTCTTGCCAGGGTTTTAGAACCCATTCCGAAGTAGGCTGCGAGAAAGACTCCTACCGCGGGTGTCATGAAAGCAAGATTGTAGGCAACGAGATAAAGCATGGCCCTGGCATCACCTGGGTAGACAGAATGAACATAGACAATCGTAGGCAAATAGACCTGGCCTGTGCACAGGAACTCCATTGCAGCTACGAGAAAACCTGTTGCCATCGCCCCAATCAATAGTGCACCCGGGTTTACGCGTTTTCTGATTGTGGCTCTGACGGCTTTTGAAATGCCCGTCGGAAGCTTCAGTGTAAAGTAGGCCTTGTCCCTGAACACTGCGGCTCTTATCGCGTCTACAATGCTTAACACACCCAAGACTACTGCCAGGAGGCCTACTACGCCGGCCAGTACCGGAATGATCCATGATATTGCCTGGATACGCTTGATGACAGAGAGAATTCCTGTGCCGATTGCAAGATATGTCATGAACATTGCCACACAGAAACCTAAACCAGTGTAGAGCAGGTGTTTCCTATCGGTACCTGACATAAGAAGGTATGAAATCAGGAATGCCAGCCCTGCGAATGCACATGGATTTATGCCGTCAATAAGGCCGGCGCCCAGTACGATACCCAGGCTAAATGAGGCAAATCGCTGCGCTATCCCGTCCTTGTCGCCGGATAAGAGCTCTTTAGGAGCTTCTTCCAAGGCTTCAGCAAGCCACCCTTCGTCATTTGCAATCTCCAACTCCCGCACACCGATGAACCAGGACTGTCCGACAAACACTGCAGGGACTGCCCCTCTCCTGGCCGAAGGTACATCATATGTTTCGTCAAATCCTTCACGCATCTCCATGACACCTGGTTCGAACATATTATAGAGCTCTACTTTCACATGCGGCAGAGCTCTGTCTAACTCGTCAAGAATGCCTTCCGCGTGCAGGCACTCGCTGCAACCGGGTGAATAGAAGTAGTGGATTGTCTTGATTTTCTCAGGCAGGACAATGTCTGATTCAGGCTGTGGAGGGGGTTGTTCTGCACCGGACTCAACAGGCGTCTGTGTGGACAGCGCGATAAAAAGAGTTATGATAATGACCGGTATGACGGTGCGGGAAATAACAGGTATAATTGGGCGGGAAACAGGTGGCATGACGGTACGCGACAGGGATGATGAGGAAACTCCGGGCCTGGGATGCCTGTTGGCGCTTTGATCCAAAAAGTCGAATCCTCCGTTCATATCATCTACCGTGTGCTGTGTTGGTTCAGACTGCTCCGAGAATGCCAAATGAATGCTACCTATATATACTACGCTAAACGCTTAAGTCCTACTGCTCCCATTATGGACCTGTCATCTGCCGGGACACGCAACTGTCAGGCCACGATCTTTTCTCATGGCAAGCCTGATGTAGAGAAGGGAGTCTAAGTCGATAAGTTTCAAATAGCTGTATGGCAGCGAAAGGGTATTCGCGGTAATGGAAGAAGAAGCTTGTAATAGTTTCGGGCGGAAAGCGAATGGTTGCGGACGGTTTGCAGAAAAAACGAGAGTTGAAGATGGCACAAAAAGGCATCCGGCGAAGGATATCACGTTATCCGAGGAAGATGGGCGCATCTTGGACGAGATTTGGGCTGACATTGCAAGAAGGCAGTTGGGCAAAGCAGCCCGAAACCGTCGGAAAGAAAGACGAAAGGGAAGGATGGGAGTGGCTTGATCCTGGCAATGGGGGGTATTGCAGCAGACATTCTGGTATCTCCGAAGACTGAGCCAAAACCCGGTACTGATGTTCCGGCAGTAATTCAGGTGCGTCCCGGCGGAACAGCGTCTAACTTCGCGTTCTGGTGTTCACTCCTTGGTCAGGAATCCGGACTCGTGGGCGCAACCGGCAGGGACGCCCTTGCAGACATTGCGCTTTCAGATGTGAATGAATCAGGGGTCAGTGTTTTCGTAGAATCCCATCAAAACCTTATGACTGCATGTATCATAAACCTTGTAGGCCCGTCGGGTGAGAAGTCATTCATCACTCAGCGCGGAGCTGACGAAGCAATTCCCCTGGAAATCATCGCGGAAGAACTTATGGCGAAGGCTAAGTGGTTACATGTTGCCGGCTATGCGTTCTACAGCTCTGTTTCACGTCCTGCTGCAGAAAAGGCAATTAAGCTTGCCCTGGCTAACGGAGTTCCGGTATCCATAGATCCGTCCTCGTGGTATCCTTTGAAGGAATATGGAGTTTCGCGGTTTTTCAGCCATGCGCGAGACTCCACTCTCCTCATGCCAAACTATGAAGAAGGAGCGATTCTCGTAGGGAGGAAGCCTCCGGACGAGATGGCAGTGGAGCTTCTGGGTTACGCTTCACATGTTGTAGTGAAACTAGGGCAGGACGGTTGCGTTATTGCTGAGGAGGGCTGCGTTAAGGTTTGCCCCACAGAAGCGGTGGAGGATCCGGTTGATACTACCGGTGCAGGGGACTGTTTTGACGCTGCGTTTGTGTGTGAGTTTCTCCGTGAAGGAGACATGTGGACTGCAGCATGCTTCGCCAACTCCCTGGCAGGTAAGGTTGTGGCTACTGTGGGGGCCAGGCCTGACGTGAGCATTGCCAGGGGATGGGTTGAGAGCTTAGAGCAAGACACGAGAAAGAAGGAGCACCCGTTATGAATGAATACATGATAGTCAGTGACGAAGTTCGGGATGCCGTAGAATACAATCTGCCTGTGGTCGCATTTGAAACCTCCATTCTAACCCATGGCTTGCCGCAGCCGCACAATGTGGATCTATCCAAAGAAGTCCAGGCAATTGCCAGATCCATGGGAGTTACCCCTGCGGCCACCGCTGTTATCCGCGGTAAGTTGAGAGTCGGATTAACTGAAGATGAAATAGAATTCCTGGGCCGGGAGCCAGGCATAGCAAAGGCGGGGTACAGAGACCTTGGTGTGCTCATGGCTACGGAAGGTTCCGGCGGCACAACAGTGGCTTCCAGTATAGCCTTGGCAGAAATGGCGGGTATTCCGGTTTTTGTTACCGGTGGTATTGGAGGCGTTCACCGCGGCGCTCGGACCAGTTTCGATATATCAGGCGACTTAGTCATGATGTCCAAGATCAATGTAGCTACTGTTTGTGCAGGCATGAAGTCCATCTTGGACATTGGACTCACTATGGAAGTCTTAGAAACTCTGGGTATTCCCGTTATCGGATACAATACTTGCATGCTGCCTGGGTTTCACATCAGGGAGACTGGTTACAGATTGCTATACGAAGCAAGGGGCCCAAGCGATGTTGCGAAGATCATGATATCGAAATGGGGTGCAGGTATAAAAGGAGGCATTCTTGTTACAGTCCCTGTGCCGCCTGAAGATGAGACAGATCCGGCTATGCTCGAGGATGCCATCGACAGGGCGGTCTATGAGGTGAAAGAGAAAGGGATTACAGGCAAAGACGTAACCCCCTATATCTTGCACCGTCTCGGGGACCTTACAGGCGGAGCCACACTTGAGGCGAACCTGTCTCTTGTGCGGAATAACACGCGCGTAGGATGCGACATAGCAAAATGCCACAGTAGTATGAGAAGGACTTAACCAACCTGCGTATGATGATGATCACTGCAGGATAATGCAGGAATTCTGCAGCATACGATCTTCGGACCGGCTCTCGGGAAGAGCCACTAGGCAGCCGGAAGGGCATTAGGTCCGCTTGAGTGGCTCACTGGATGAGCCAGTCAACTACACGGAAGCCGTCAGATTCCCCAAATGGCTCTCCAATTGAGCCATGTTCGACTAACTCCCTTGAAGAAGCCGTCTACGCTCTTTCATAGATGGGCAAGGCTACGATTTAATCTGCTGGCTGCAACAAGTGCGTCAGTTGGGGCGCATATCAAGGAAAAACAGCGCTTGC
>JAPXLY010000113.1:0-4204 GCA_033809295.1 Bacillota bacterium | reverse complement strand
ATAAGATCTACCTTGAAGTCACTGCACATATGCAAGTCATTGTCCCTATGGTGGTGGCAACAGACGACATAGTTGCGCAGGTTCCCATAACCGAGGTTTTGATAATGGGAGACGTCCCCGAGACTTACATTCAGGTCGAAGGAAAAGGGTTTAAAGACTTGTTTCCGGCAGAATAAAAAGACAGCCCCGATTTGCTCCGGGGCTGTCTTTGCTGTCTTTGATTTATTCCGAGACCGCTTCTTGACGCAACTTGCGTATTGGGCAGGCCATGCCTGACATGGCTTAATAGTCCATGCCTCCCGGAGGATATGGCGGCATAGGCGGCTCTTCCTTAGGCACATCAGTTATCAGTGCCTCAGTTGTCAGAAGCATTGACGCGATACTTGCTGCGTTCTGCAAGGCAAACCTGGCTACCTTCACCGGGTCGGCTATGCCTGCCTTCAGGAGATCCACGTAAGTCTCAGTTATCGCATCAAAGCCGATACCGGGCTTTTTCTGGTTCTTAACGCGCTCAAGGACAACTGACCCTTCCAGGCCTGCATTATTCGCGATCTGGCGGAGGGGTTCTTCAAGCGCTCTCTTAACAATCCGTACACCAACTCTCTCATCACCCTCGGCATCGACTTTGTCAAGTTCGGGAGCGATGTTAACGTAAGTGGTGCCTCCTCCGGGGATTATGCCTTCCTCCACTGCTGCGCGGGTTGCTGATAAGGCGTCTTCCACGCGGTGCTTCTTCTCTTTGAGTTCAGTCTCAGTTGAAGCTCCGACTTTGATTATCGCTACACCGCCTGCCAGCTTAGCGAGGCGCTCCTGAAGCTTTTCACGGTCATAGTCAGAGTCTGAGTCTTCAATCTGCTTCTTGATCTGAGCGATACGCCCCTTAATCTTTTCAGCGTCTCCGTGTCCTTCCACGACGGTAGTGCTTTCGCGGTCAATCTTCACTGTCTTTGCCTGGCCCAGCATGTTAAGATCCAAGTTCTCCAGTTTTATGCCAAGATCTTCAGAGACAAATGTCCCACCTGTAAGGACAGCGATATCCTCCATCATAGCCTTTCTTCTGTCACCGAATCCCGGTGCTTTGACCGCTGCTACCTGGAGTGTTCCTCTTATCTTGTTAACCACCAGAGTCGCCAGGGCTTCGCCTTCGACGTCTTCAGCGACAATAACGAGAGGCTTCCCTGCCCGAGCCACTTTTTCAAGGAGTGGAAGAAGGTCGGCCACTGCAGTGATTTTCTTCTCATACAAGAGGATATAAGGATCGTCAAGGACGGCTTCCATTGCCTCGGTATTGGTTACGAAGTAAGCTGAAATGTAGCCTTTGTCGAACTCCATTCCTTCGACTTTTTCAACAGTCACTTCAATACCTTTGGATTCCTCAACCGTAATTACGCCGTCTTTGCCCACAAGGTCCATTGCTTCAGCGATCATCTGGCCAACGTCGTAATCATTGCCGGATATTGCTGCGACGTTTGCTATGTCTTCCTTACCTTCAACAGGTATGGCAGCTTTCTTGAGTTCTTCGACTGCTGCTGCCACTGCCTTGTCAATACCCTTCTTTATGAACATGGGGTTTGCGCCTGCTGCAACGTTCTTCAGGCCTTCCGAGACAATTGCCTGAGCGAGCACAGTCGCAGTGGTAGTGCCGTCACCTGTAACATCATTGGTCTTAGATGCGACTTCCTTACAGAGTTGAGCTCCCATATTCTCATATGGATCCTCTAGTTCAATTTCCTTAGCCACGGTTACGCCGTCTTTAGTGATAGTAGGAGACCCGAATTTTCGCTCGAGGACAACATGCCGTCCTCGCGGGCCGAGAGTTACCTTTACAGCAGAGGCTACCTTGTTTACGCCCCTCTCCAGGGCTCGTCTGGCTTCCTCACTGAAAGCGAGCTGTTTAGCGCCCATTGTATGTATACCCCCTCTTCAACAATGGTTAGATTACTTAATTGCAAGAATGTCACTTTGGCGGAGGATCATATACTCTTCCCCGTCAATCTTTATCTCGGTTCCGCCGTACTTGGCAAAGATCACCTTATCACCGGGTTTAACGTCCATTGGCGCTCTTTCACCACTATCCAGCAGTTTGCCCGGACCGACTGCGATGACTTCGCCCTCCTGAGGCCGCTCTTTGGCGGTATCAGGCAACACGATTCCGCCTTTAGTGCGTTCTTCTTCAGTACTGGGTTTGACCACTACTCGATCTTCCAACGGCTTTACCACTCGCTATACCTCCTTTAGGTGGAAATTTAGCACTCACCAAAGGAGAGTGCTAACAATTTGATTCAATATTACTAAACCTGGCCAAGAGTTGTCAATAGGCCGATTCGCAAATTCCTCAAAAAACGCAGATCTTTTCCTTTTCCTATGTCCGGGCCTCTGTTCACCTGTCAGCCATCCGTCCAGCTTGCCAGTGCTTCCAGGACATGCAGCAATTCCTCTTCACTGGAAATGGGTATCCCCACTTTTAGATCGTCCAATTCTCCCGGGGGGAGGTTGGATGCTTTGATTCTTGTTGCGCTTTTCACCCTGCAACGCTTGTCCGGAGTTCCATAGAACACTGTAACCCAGCCGTCCTTTTCGCCGATATGCATGGTGTTGAGACATGACGGCGACATCCCTTGCCTTTTCTGAAACAAGATTATTTCATTCTCTGAGAACTCAGTAATGACCCATGGCTCTATCTGGTTGGCAAGGTCATCTCTGGAAAGGCCTATCATTTCCTGAGGCGCCGGGACGCTGTCCGTTTCCTCATGGCCACATTCGTAAACAGCCCTATGCGTTATTTGCGTGAATGAACGGATTTTGGCGGGGTTCGAAAGTTCCATACTTGCCTTTTGAAGGTCGCCGGAGGATGCGTTGCCCGGGTAGTCAAGGTTAGGCAGGTCAGGAAGCCCCTCATCTGCTTTGCCGAAATTGCCTGTGCCCTTGAGACTAAGATAGGCATAGCTCAAACCGGCGGACATGAGCATGAGAGTCAAACAAACAGTGAGCAGCCTGCTTCTACGGTTCATAACAATATCACTCCCCTTGGGCCTCGGAATACACGCTTCATCTGACCCCGTAGGAAGTATGACCTTACATGCATAGCATGTTCATGGAAACAGCGGTCCCAACAGCCGAGAACATCAATTCCCGGAGTCCCTTGCTATGATGCCCTACGCTCCGGATAGTATTCGCAAAAAAGAGAAGAACATGGCTGATGCACCATGTTCTTCTTAAAAGTGCTCCAAAATCGTCTCTTGCAGAAACGCAGGAGTGGTTTCAACCTCCTGCAGATTCCAGCTCTTCGTCAGGGATATCGAAGTTGGCATAAACTTGCTGTACATCATCGAGCTCTTCTAAGGATTCCACAAGATTCAAGACCTGTTGGGCTGTTTTCCCTGTAACTTTCACTGTGTTTTGTGGGAGCATGGTGATTTCAGCAGTGGAAAAACTAACTTCCCTGGACTCAAAGAACTCCTCAACTTCCTCGAAATTCTCAGGTTCGGTATAAACCTCAACAGTCGTATCGTCAGTCTGATAGTCCTCTGCGCCGGATTCTATTGCAAGATCCACAAAGTCATCCTCACCCATGCAGATCTCATCCAGATTCACCACAATAAGGCCTTTCTTCTGGAACATCCATGCCACACAGCCGGTCTCCCCCAGGTTGCCCCCGTTCTTGGAGAAGACATGACGAACATCTGAGGCAGAACGGTTTCTGTTGTCCGTCATGACAGATACCATAATAGCGACTCCGCCCGGGCCGTAGCCTTCATACGTAATCTCCTCAAGGGATTCAGCGTCTGATTCGCCTGCTCCCCGTTTAATGATCCTCTGAATGCTTTCGTTCGGCATGTTTGCGGCTCGTGCCTTATCAATGGCAAGCCTAAGCCTGAAGTTCTCCAGAGGATCAGGACCCCCCTCACGTGCTGCCACAAGGAGTTCTCTGGAGATCTTTGTAAATGCCTTCCCTCGCTCAGCATCAACTCTGGCTTTCTTACGCCTAATGTTTGCCCACTTAGAGTGACCAGCCACTTTTTCTCCCTCCCTATCAGAATAATTCTAGCACAGTCAATGGAGATCCGCTACTGAATCGGGGCTTAGGCTTAAACCGGCTCAAACTGAATAGGCTGGAAACATATGAGACTCAATCGTCTGTATCGGGGAAAGCCGGAGAGTCCTTTTCAGCAGTCATCGCAGTCATCTCAATTACGGATTCTTG
>JAPXLY010000112.1:0-4213 GCA_033809295.1 Bacillota bacterium | reverse complement strand
GTTCCTTGACGAATCAGTAGCCTACATTCCTCTGGACACAGCCATGCATCTTTTGGACATGGACAATTCCGTTACCGAGATCGTTGTGTTCGGCGAGACTCTCTCAAAGTCAGACACGATTAAGGCGGAAATCGAACCGGTTATCAGCACGCTCCCGGGCAATCTGACAGTCGTTCCTTGGGACGAATACAGCGAGTTGATCAGCCTCATGAGTCAAGCGAAAGCTATATATGCAGTAATCTACATCTTAATAGTAATCCTCGCGTCCTTTGTTGTCTTTAACACATTGCTCATGGTCGTGTCTGAGCGAACTCGCGAAATCGGCATGCTTGCAGCCCTTGGACTTACGCCTCAATCAATAAGGCGACTCTTCCTCATAGAGGGGACGATTCTGGCGTTATCAGGCAGCTTCCTCGGGACGCTGCTGGGAGGTGTCTTCAACTTGTGGTTTGGCAGTGTAGGCTTGGATGTCTCCAAGATAACTCAGAATCTCGGCGGCGAGTTTCTGTTGACGCCCCGAATCTATCCTACGACAGGCCTGTCCATGCTGATATTCTCGTTTGTGCTGGGAGTTACGGTAACAATAGTCGCAGTCTACATCCCTGCAAGGCACGCAGGAAAGCTTAAACCCACTGAAGCTTTACGCAGCGTATGATATGCGCTACGCGATATGCGATACTACGCGAGGTGCGACGCCACGCGATGCCGGCCTCATGATGCGCACCGCGTGTCATGAGCGATGTGAAATGCACTGTATAGTATCAGCGTTTTGAAATGCACTGCGCGGTATTGGCGTTTTGATATGCACTGTGTAGTATAGGTTGTATGGCATGATAACCTTGAGTCAGAAGGAAGTGGAGACATGAGGAAACCTACGATAGTCAGGATTCTTATAGCGGCTGTAGTCACGTGTTCCGTGGTAATGGCGTCACCGTGCACGTCCATGATACCGCCGATAATAGCGCCAATAACGGTGGCGATGACGATAACACCGTCTGTAATAGCTCCCATAACAGCGCTGCTGATAAGTGTGCCTGAGTTGTCGCGGACAGCCGAGGCGTCCGGCAATCCATCACTACAGGGTACGCATGAATGGCGAGAAGCAGATGTATGGAAAGGTTCTTCTACGTTGAGTATGGCGCAAACCCCTACTGCTTCTGAGATCATCAGGAAGATGGAACAAAACACGGACTTCAAAACCGCTTACTATGAGGCGAGGATGGAGATCACGCAAAGAGAGCGCGTCAACACGAAAACCATGCGAGCCTGGGTTGAAGGGAATAACCGTGCTCTTGTTGAGTTCACCAACAAACGCGACTTGGGCACGAGAATTCTGAAGATAGAGGATGACCTGTGGTTATTCTCACCGACAGCCGAAGAAGAAGTGAGGCTCTCCGGGGAAATGCTCAACCAAGGCATGATGGGGAGTGACTTTTCTTATCAGGACGCTCTCGAGAGCGCACAACTCATGGAGCTCTATGAAGGCCATGTGATAGGAACAGAGACCCTTAACAACAGGCAGTGTTTTGTCCTGGAACTAGTCGCTCGCGAAGGAGTGAAAGTCAACTATTACAGGCGAAAGATCTGGGTGGACGCGGAACGCTACTTGGCACTTCGCGAAGAACTTTATGCTCCCTCCGGCAAACTCCTGAAACAGTCTTCTACGGAGAACATTGAGAAAATCGGCGACCGTTATTATCCGATGTTGATTGTCATGGAAGACATGACACGGAAAGGATCCAGCACGAGATTGGTTATTGAGAGTATTGTGTTCAATCAGGCTATACCTGCTGATACGTTCACCAGGCAAAGGCTCACTGCCAGGTAATGCAGGGACTGTGATCCGGCAGACTTTGATGTGGTAGGCTGTGAGCAGGCGGATCTTTCAGGCAGACTTCGACATTACTAATATGTAGACTCGCGTAGATTAACGGAGGATACTTACATGCCAGATGGACATTTGAATCCTGCAAATGCGGACCTGAAGAGGGTAATTTCGAACCTGGAAGGGACAATCATGAAACCACGGAAGAGGATTGCAGGATTAGCGAAGATAGTCACAGAATTGCCGAAGGCAATCGCAACATCACTGAAGATAGCCTTGATTGCGGTGTTTGCCGTTGCCCTGCTTTGGATGAGCCTGCCCATTGAGGCAAGCCCGGTAGGAACAGGCTCTTCGGGCATGGGGACATTCGATTTCAGCGGCCTCACTCTCCGGTGTGAACTTGAGGCAGGTGCCGTCTTTACAAGCCTTATTCCAGGCCCTGAAGCTAATTGGGGCCTCAGTCTGTTAGGCAACTGCGTATGGCAGGTGAACCCTGCTGTGACAATTGTAGGACGCGGATGTATCATCGGAAGCCTCCCCTGCCTAAGCACTAATCCGGGACATACCATGGAATCTACGGTTCCAACAGGCGCGAGCACGAACAGCATAAGCACACCGGCTAATGCACAGTCTCACGATAAAGGACACGTTGAACTATCCCTGGACAGACTATTTCTACAGTACGAGTCAGGGCGCGCTCGGGCTGTCATAGGCAAACAATCTGTTAACTGGGGGCCGGCGACAGTGTTCCGCCCAACGGATCTCATTACCCCGAGAGATCCCGGAGGATCCGGAGAAGGAAGGCCGGGTAAGGTTCTTGCCACTCTCTTCTGGCGAACCTCTCCCCTTACCGGAGTTGAACTGGTTCTAGGCGAGGATCTGTACGCCGGAAGAGCCGAGTTCCGCATAGGCCGGACAAACCTTGGGATCCTGGGGCTAACCCAACGCGGGGGTCCCACCGGCAACCGCAATTCAGCCGGAAGCAGAAGCAGAGGCGCGGCAGGCAACGATAACTCAGTCAGGCTTGGGAATGGGACAAGCATTACGAATCTAACTGCGTCATGGATCGAGAACGCAGTTGGCCTGGACTTTCAAGGAGGGCTCAAAGGATTCTACGGAGAGATCTGTCACAGGTGGACAGACATGGGGGCGCAGAGCTTCGATATGGTGCATCCCGGCGCTCATGCTGAAATATCCACAACCTCCGGTACTATCGGATGGAAGACCATACTTCACGGAGGAAACCTGGTTTTTGCAGAGTATTGTCGAAACCATGTTCAGTTAGGTAGTATCAGCGCAGTAACACAGCTTGCTGCTGCCGGGACAACATATCAGTATGATGAGTTCACCACGTTTGGCTTGCTATGTGCAACTGACCTGACAGGCGGTACCTGGACTGCAACAGGCACACTCACTTCACTTCTCACAGAGAACCTGGATCTCAACTGCCGTCTAAGTATCACAAAAGGTCCGTACGCACAAGCACAGGTCATGCTGAAGTGGTATCTTTGATCATGCCAAGACGGGATCTCTGCATTTTACACAGGGGTGACGGTATGACTACACCAGGTATGGATGAGGAAAAAAGGCAGAGAATCATAAGAGCAAGTGTAGAGGAGTTTGGGCAAGGCTATGCCTTGGCGTCAACCAACGAGATCGTAAGGAAGGCAGGCGTCTCCAAAGGCCTTCTGTTCCACTATTTCGGCAGCAAGAAGAATCTGTTCTTGGTCGCATTTAGAGAGGCTACAGCAAAACTCCAGGAAAAGCTGCTCGCGTGGTACGAGGCTGATAAGGAGAACGTGCCAGGTGATATCTTCCACCGCCTCACAAGGCTTGCCCTAATCAAACTTAGACTCTTTCAAGAGGATCCTACCCTCTATCAGTTTCTGGCCGTGGCAATTCAAGATTCGCCCGGCGACGTGAAACAGGAACTTCAAGCCCTCATTGATACTGCTGCAGAAGAGGGAATGGGTAAGGTTTTAGATGAGATTACCTTCTCAGATCTGCGACCGGACGTCGATCCTCGCAAGGCATTGAAGCTGATCCAGCTTGTTATGGACGGATTTCAGCAGGACTATCTCGCGAGAAAAGATCTTGCCTCCCTCGATTGGGACCAGGAAGTAGCTGAATTCACCGAGGTCATGGACATACTTCGAAAAGGCCTGGGAAGGCGGGATCCATGACAGACAAAGGAGGCTGCAGATCATGCGCCCGGCAGCCCGATATCGTGCCTTGCCCACATTCCCTCAAATCTCACATGGGAAAGGCCTTTATACGCACGAGAAGCGGCTTCCTCCACAGAACCCCCTGTACTGACTACATTCAGAACACGTCCCCCGGATGTCACAAGCCTCTCCCCGTCCAAGCGAGTCCCGGCGTGGAAGATGA
>JAPXLY010000111.1:0-4237 GCA_033809295.1 Bacillota bacterium | reverse complement strand
ATGTCATAGAACACGTGGCAAGTTGTTGAAGGAGCCTGTTATTCGGACTCTCCTCAAGCCTATCCTTGACTAATCCGGGAAGATCACGGGTGTTGTACGCTTTGGGATCCCATCTTCCCGGGTCATCAGTTTGCCTGGCAGCCACGTAAGGCTTGCCGCACCGAACAGCCATGGCTGTGTAACCGTATAACGGCAGAGTGACGGGTCTTTCCCGTTCCTCCGAAACGTACGCCGGAATCAGGGTGCGAGTGAATCCTATGGGCAGCAATGCTGCTACAGCAAATCCAGGACGTTCCATCCCTTTTCCCGATACCTCTTCGTAAGTCCATACAGACAGGACTTCCCCTGAACCATGCGCCAAGCCCAGCGGATGCCGGCCCGGCAATACCACAATTGTGGATCCTTCAGGCATTGGGATCATGTCACCGGATTCAATCTCCCACATTTCGTCCCACGAACGGCCCAATGCAGCGAGATCCGGCTCCTCGAATATATTACCTTGCTCATTGGAGTATACTGTGGAAAACAAGTCTCCGGTTTCCTCAATAGATGTTAGTGAATCCATGTTCTCATCAGCTCAGCGCTCTGACGTTGTCCGCGAAAGGAGATTTCACCACAAGTTGTCTGAATTCTTCATTATTCTTGGTATGACGGAGACGTTCAATAACGAGCTCAGTCATTTCCTGCGAACCCAGATTCCCCATGGCGCGCCTCAACAGGTACATCATGTCTAATTCCTCTGGTGTGAGAAGCAGTTCTTCCTTGCGTGTTCCGGACTTGTTGATATCAATTGCAGGGAAAATACGTTTCTCAGAAAGCTTACGGTCAAGGTGCAGTTCCATGTTGCCTGTACCCTTGAATTCCTCATATATGACATCGTCCATGCGGCTGCCTGTCTCAACCAGGGCTGTAGCTATGATGGTAAGGCTTCCGCCTTCTTCAATGTTTCGCGCCGCCCCGAAGAACCTCTTGGGGCTCCGAAGCGCGTTGGGATCCAGCCCTCCTGACAGAGTCCGTCCGCTGGGCGGTTCCACAAGGTTGTAGGCTCTCGCAAGCCTTGTGATGCTGTCCATCAGAATCACTACGTCTTTTGAGTGTTCCACTTGCCGCTTTGCCCGTTCCAGAACCATCTCAGCTACTCTTATGTGGTTCTCAGGCGGAAGATCAAAGGTAGAACTCATTACAAGGCCTTTTACAGACCGCTCCATGTCTGTTACTTCTTCAGGACGCTCATCGATAAGCAGGACCATGAGGACTACGTCAGAATTATTGGTAGTGATTGAGTTGGCCAGCTTCTTGAGGACAGTTGTCTTGCCTGCCTTAGGAGGTGAGACTATGAGGCCGCGCTGTCCTTTTCCGAGAGGCGCCACCAGGTCTATCATACGGGTGGTTATCTCTTTTGGGGTGATCTCCAGGTGCAGTCTTTCATTAGGGTATATCGGAGTAAGATCCTCGAAGAACAGCCTCCTTGTGGCAGTCTCAGGGTCAGCCCCGTTTACTGCCTCTACCCTAAGGAGAGCAAAGTACTTCTCATTGTCCTTCGGGGGCCTTATCTGACCGGATATGTCATCCCCCGTACGGAGGGCGAATCTTCTTATCTGTGAAGGTGAGACATAAATGTCATCAGGGCTCGGATTCAAACCTGCTACTCTTAGAAAGCCGAATCCGTCATTCATTATCTCCAATATCCCGTCACCAAAAAGCAGCCCTTCGCTTTCTGCGCGTACTTTCAGTATCTCGAAAACCAATTCCTTCTTTCTGAGCTTTGACACTCCGGCGATACCCAACTTCCGTGCGACCTCATATAATTCCTGGATGGTTTTGGCTTCAAGGTCGCCGAGGTTCATCACCGGATCCTCATTGTGGTTTTGACCATTTCGCGCCATGCACGTATCATTCCTTTTCCTAAAGTTTTTGTGAGACTGTCGAGCTTCTCACGAGATTCCCTTTGCTTTCGAACCTCTCGACCCATTCAAGGCACGGAATCGGCAAGGACAAAAAGAATCGCCTCACCTCTCAGATAGAGAAATATCTCTACGCCTAATACACGTTATTCTTGAAAAGTTGCCATGGAGACTTCATTGGAATTGAAAAGCCCCTCTTGAGACTCATGACGACTGCGGACAAACAGGTATCGTTACTTGAAGACCACAATACCGAGACATAAAGACAGTGTGGGATGACGGACTGACGTAGCATTAAACTTCGTCACCCAAACTTGGATTCCTTCAAAAAGTTTAGAGCCGCCTCGATAAAGTCACGCCTATTATTCCCTTAGTTCTCCTGATTAAACCCTGCATACTTCAGAATCGCCTTGACAAACTCAGAGAATAGCGGGTGGGGACGGTTAGGCCGTGACCTAAACTCAGGATGAAACTGAGTTCCCAAAAACCACGGATGGCCTTTTAATTCCATGATTTCAATATGACGTCCGTCAAGAGACATTCCTGACACTACCATACCTGAAGCTTCCAGCATATCCTTGTATGCAGTATTGATTTCAAATCTGTGCCTATGCCGCTCATGGATAACATCGGTTTGGTAAGCCGCTTCTGCAAGAGAGCCTGGAGCAACTCTACATGGCAAGGATCCCAATCTCATCGTGCCGCCGAGTTCTGAAACACCCTCCTGGCCGGGAAGACACCGGACTATCGGATGAGGACTATCAGGATCACACTCTGTGGTATGTGCGTTTTCGAGCCCCAGGACTAACCTGGCATATTCCACGACAGCGCATTGAAGCCCCAGGCAAAGCCCGAAGAAGGGCACCTTGTTCTCTCTGCCATAACGCGCAGCGACGATCTTGCCCTCAACCCCTCTGCATCCAAATCCTCCGGGAACCACAATACCGTGGACACCACCGAGAATCTCCTCTGGGTCATCAGTCTCGAGGAGTTCCGAATTCACCCACGAAATATCCACCTGTGTCTCCAAAGCGATGCCTGCGTGTCTCAAAGCCTCGACAGCGCTTAAATACGCATCAGGCAATGTTACATACTTCCCTACAATAGCGATTCGGACAACACGTTTTGGGTTAAGCAATGCGAAGACCATGTCTTGCCACTCTGCAAGGTCTCCCTCACCTGCCAGGCTTTGAAGGCCCAATCGTTCAATTACGATGTCATCTAATCCTTCGCTCTCGAAAGCCAAAGGCACCTCGTACATTGTCTCTGCATCGAGATTCGGTATTACCGCCCGTTCATCTATGTCGCAAAACAAAGCAATTTTTGCTTTGATTTCGCGAGACAACGGACCTTCAGAACGTGCGACTATCACATCAGGTTGTATTCCGATACTCCTGAGTTCCTTGACACTATGCTGCGTGGGTTTTGTCTTTAGCTCTCCTGCCACTTTGAGATAAGGCACCAGAGTCACATGGACGTACATGACACTCTCCCGTCCCAGGTCGCTGCGGAGCTGTCTGATAGCCTCAAGGAAGGGGAGACTCTCAATGTCGCCGACTGTGCCTCCGATTTCAACCAGCACTACATCGGCGCCGGACTCTTCTCCCGTTTGAGTAATCCTGGATTTGATTTCGTTTGTCACATGCGGAATGACTTGAACGGTTCCGCCGAGAAAACCGCCTTTGCGCTCCCGACTGATTATGGACCAGTATATCATACCTGTAGTGATGTTATTGCCTCTGCCAAGATCTACATCGATGAATCTCTCATAGTGGCCGAGGTCCAGATCCGTTTCAGCGCCGTCCTCTGTAACGAACACCTCTCCATGTTGATAGGGACTCATTGTGCCGGGATCCACATTAATGTATGGATCAAGCTTTAATGCAGTCACTCGAAGGCCTCTGCTTTTCAAAAGCCTGCCTATGGATGCGGCAGTAACGCCTTTCCCCAGTCCTGAGACAACTCCGCCGGTCACAAATACATACTTTGCCAAGGTTCCCTTTCCCTCCTGCTGAAGATACAACCACTGACTTCTGCAAATTGCTCCCTGTAGTAAGCCGGCCACCGCAAACTGCTTACAGCTTGAACACGTATATCGTGGTATCTTCAGGTAGCTCATCCGGAGTCAGCTCAAGTTGGTTACAATCCAGCCTTACTACGTTATCAAAACCTTCGAGGAACTTATCTACCGTTGCAATAGGCCAATCGCGAACAGTCTCTGTCTTGTAATGCATGGGTATTACAACTTTCGGGCGAGCGGCTTCGACAAGTTTCTTGGCGCCCGCTGCATCAATCGTATAATAACCTCCGCAAGGGACAAAGAGCACATCCAC
>JAPXLY010000110.1:0-4385 GCA_033809295.1 Bacillota bacterium | reverse complement strand
ACTCCTATCCAAGGATATGTCAGTTTCTTTCCGCTTATCAAGTCGTCCATTACACTTTTTGCCACATTCACAGGTATGGCAAATCCCAGTCCCTGAGCTTGTGCAATTATCGCGGTGTTAATCCCTACGACCTTTCCGTCAATGTTAATGAGGGGGCCGCCGCTATTGCCGCGGTTAATTGCAGCATCGGTCTGGATGTATATGCCGGCCTCTGAAGGATCGCCATCCAAGGATCGGGCAAGTCCGCTGATTATGCCGGCTGTCACTGTATGCTGCAGCCCGTACGGATTGCCGATAGCGATTGCGAAGTCTCCCGGGCGAATTGCATCCGAATCTCCAAGCTGCACTGCGGGAAGGTTTTTTGCCTCAATCTTGACTATTGCAAGGTCATTTCTGGAGTCTCTGCCCATGATCTTGCCATTGAACTTCCTTCCGTCCGCCAGAGTCACGACAATTTCTTTTGCGCCTTCAACGACATGATTGTTGGTAAGCACATATCCGTCGGATCTGACGATAAATCCGCTGGCTATAGCGGGCACTTCCACTTCACGGGCGATTTCCCTTTGCCTGATGCCAAAGAACTCATAGAACAAGTCTCCAAACGGCAAAGGAGAGACTTTCACTGTGCGTTTTGTGTCTATGTTAACTACTGCCTTGCCTACACGTTCCGCTACATCGGCAATACTGTTTTTCAACATGTATCCGCTGGGTTGGGCTGCAACCTGGCCTGAAGGCGCAATTTGTATATCGACGGCAGAAGAAGCGGGCTCATCAGTTATTGTCCCGGTTGCTGCAAATGTATGGCTGTCTCCTGCAAAATGCAGAAATACCAGTCCTGTAATGAGGACACTCACTACTGCCACCAAAACGTACGAGGTAAATGTTCTTCTCCAATTCGAATTGTTGTCAAGGCTCATTAATACCGCTCCTCTCACTCTATCTATCTGTCAAACCAAAAGAGCTGATAAAGAAATCTGGCAAAATACTGTGCAAACGACTCTTGCGGCGACTCTCTCGATGCATGCGGCGGCACAGTTACTGTTCGTGCCATCTCTGTCAACAATGATTCGTCCACCTCGCCGACAAGCGTAAATTCGTATCCTTGGTGTGACCACCTAAGTACCTTTGCCCCTGATGTGTCTGAGATGCTCAACATATTATTCTGTCGTTCATGGTCCCTTACAATTCCAGGCAAAACAAAGTAAGATATTGTATTGAGACCGTCAGTTAAGCGGATGTGCGCTGCGGGAAACGCTTGGTATACGCTGAGCAAGCCTCCCTCGATTACGTAACCGGGCGGTACGAATTCCGGCACAGGAATAGGGAAGCTCGCTTCTTTCTCCAGCCTGTCCAAAGGCATCAGATCGCCGGATGCGGGTAATTCCACTTTCTCAACATGCGGCGGAGTGTCCAACCGGAAGAGCTCGTCACCTAACTGAGGGAGGAATTCAATTTGATTGTAAAACGATACTGATGACATGACCCCGTCAGGCCCGTACTTCTCGGTCCTGAGAATAAACGGGTACTCCTTGTCCACCCATATTCTACGAGAAGGATTACCGGGATAGCAGGGTTCCAGCCGGATTACGTAAGCTTGCCTCCCGGCCAGATTCTCAATGGCGACCAGCGAGATTCGGTAATTCGATTTTATGAGACTCATATCCCTTGTGCAGTCAAATCTTTCGCCTTCCGCCATATCATTACCGTTGCCTGGATGGGAGGATACATCCGGCATGTGGAATACTACCTGAAGGGATGGTTCATAATGCCAGGTGGACTTGCCGTCTGAAATCACCGTTCTGAACCCGTACGCTGTCGCTGAGGAAGGCAGGTATTCAGTTCTGGTGAGATTCGGCGCCTTGTATGCTATGTTAGATATGCAAGCGCTTGTCCCTGACGCATGCCAGAGTATCACAGTCTTTGTCGCCTTAAAACTCACGTTTCCGCTGTCCTTAGCCACCTTTTCGATTATACTCAGTGCGATTTGCGAGTCAAGAGAATTGGCAATGGGAGATTCGGGCAGCGAAGACGCTGAGGCGAACGCAGTTCGGTGTCTTTGTAAAGCTGGTATGGATGATGCCATTAAGGAACATAATATTGCAACAGCAGCCAGTTTCTTAAGCATAACAGGAATTCACCCTCTGAATATGAGTGTCATTATCCAGGCGAAGTCATTATCTGGGCGAAAGAAACATTACGCGCTGAAAGGGCTCTACTTGTGTTTTTCGTCCGGTTCGCATCGACGCTGTCACTGCCTTGTCGGGTGCGGACGGTTCATAGGAGCTGAGGAGGTCAGATGAATACATACTGACTGCTTGCCCAGTGGCGACGAATCCAAGGGAAGTCTTGTCTGAAAATGGCCGATCCAGTTCTGAAATAATATATTCCCTGACGTACGGCTCAACCGGATCCGTTTTGGCCTGAGTCATGCCCTTGGAGGCTCTGGTTTGTATGGCCAGGGTGAGAGGTAGGATTGCCAACACCAGCAAAGCTGCAGCGGGGACAAGCACCCTCACCAGGAGTCCTGGGTAGACTTGAGTCCTTGAGTAGCGCGAGCTGATCCGTTCTTTCAATTCGGGCCAGAACTCCCGAGGCAACTCAGGTGTGTCCAGCACTCCAAGGAGATCTTTCGTTGCTCTGAGCGCCCGGCATTCCTCCTGACAGCTTTCGCAGTCCACAAGATGAAGCTCGACTTGGCGTAGCTCATGGTAATCCAGTTCGCTGTCGAGATAAGCAGAGAGAAGGCTTACCACCTTTTCACAAGTCATATTCGCAATCACCCGACTTCAACCTCAGTTCCTTGGTAAACGTATGGCGATAGTTTCTTTCGGAGGAGTCTACGTCCTCTATGTATACGAGACCTCACTGTGCCAATTGAGCATCCGAGGATACCGCTGATTTCCTCATAAGAGAATCCCTCGAGATCATACAAGACCACTGCCATACGGTAGTTCAGAGGCAGAGACTGAAGCGCAGCTTGAATCTTATCCGCAAGTTCATTCTGTTCGGCAATCTCTTCAGGGTTACCGGTCCAGTCAGGCAGTGTTTTCTCTACATAGCCGTCTTTGGTGGCAATAGGCTCATCAAGAGATTCGAATCTGTATTTGCCGTATTTTCTCAGCTTATCGATGTACAGGTTAGAAGCTATGCGAAAAAGCCACTTTTCAAAGGACGTGCCCATCTTAAATTTGTCGAAGGCACGGTAAGCCCGGAGTAGTGCTTCCTGGGCCAAGTCTTTGGCTTCATCGGCGTTTCCGGTCAACCTTAAGGCGACACGGTAGAGCTTGCGATCATAGGTGCGCACCAGCTCTTCAAAAGCGTCTATGTTGCTCTCTCTATACTTTGCGCCGGCCAGAGCTTGTGTGTTCAGCATCTCTCCACCACCCCATCACGCCTTATCCCCGCGTAAACCCGGAGATTCCAGTCATATTAAGGAAACGAACCGAGAGTGGAAAAGTTCCCTGACTACTCTAACTTGAAGTATATCGTCCCTTCTGAAAATACGCAACTTATCGGCAGGAGATGTAAGCCACACTATAGAATATGGCGAATTGTTATATACAACTTGCAGTAAGCAGTATTATTGGTAAACTTAGTGTAGAAGCTGAACTCCGCAGATTCAAGAATCGGGGAATTCAGCGGAGGGTAAGAATTATGGCGACTGAGAGACAAAAGGAATATACTCAGAAGTTCAGAGGCAAGAAAGCTGCCGTCCTGGGAATCGGCATAAGCAATGCTCCGGTAATCGAATTCCTTGTGGAAGTCGGTGCGAAAGTTGTGGCATGCGACATGAAGGAGGAAGAACAGCTTGGCGCCGCATATCGTGACATAGCCACTCTGCCTATTGAGTTCAGGCTCGGCAGAGGCTATCTTGAGGGGCTCGATGGGTTCGATATGATTTTCCCGACTCCCGGGATGCCGCTTGACCTTCCAGAACTGGTTGAAGCGAGGGCAAAAGGGGTTTGGCAGTCAAATGAAATCGGGCTGTTTCTTGATCTCTGTGAGGCGCGTGTTATCGGTATAACCGGAAGCGATGGGAAGACCACTACGACTACACTGGTGGGTGAAGTCCTCAGAGCAGGAGGAGAAGGAGTCTTTGTCGGCGGAAACATCGGTAACCCTCTTCTTTCCGAAGTGTTTAACATACCGGCTGATTCCGTGGTTGTCCTGGAGCTTTCCAGTTTCCAATTACAGCCCCTGAGAAAGAGCCCTCATGTAGGTGTTATCTTGAACCTTTCCCCTAACCACCTGGATCACCATAGATCCATGGAGGAATACGCTGAAGCGAAGGAGGGCATTTTCAGATACCAGGCGTCCGGTGACTATGCAGTTCTGAATCTGGACAATCCGTGGACGCGTTCTATGGGCAGCCGGTGCCCGGGGGG
>JAPXLY010000109.1:0-4490 GCA_033809295.1 Bacillota bacterium | reverse complement strand
AGGCAAATGCTTCGTAAAGTGAAAGTTGACGATCCGGGAGATACCGAGCTTCTCCCAGGGGGGCTTGTAGACGTGTTTGAATTTGAGGAAGAGAATGCGCGCGTTCTGAATGAGGGAAAGCAGCCCGCAATAGCAAAGCCTGCAATTCTAGGAATTACCAAAGCTTCGCTGGCGACGGACAGCTTCTTGTCAGCCGCTTCCTTCCAGGAAACGACGAGAGTATTGACGGACGCTTCGATTAAGGGGCGTACAGACCCTCTGATTGGGTTGAAGGAGAATGTGATCATAGGCAAACTGATACCTGCCGGCACAGGTATGAGTCGGTATAGAAACGTTGTTCTCGTCACTCCGATGGCGGAGGCGGCTGCTGATGGCGAAGAAAGGCTGGGGGACAACGGAGAGATCCTTGATGAAGATGCACTTGCCGACGAGTACACGGAGCCCCTTTCCGCGGAGGAACTTGCCGGTGATTCCTTAGGAAGAGTTTTGTCCTAAGGAGTATTGATGAGTTCTTGACAATGTTCATGGGGCAATGCTAGAATGTGATGGCGTACGAATTGTGCGCTCTTGGGCGCTTTCAGTATTCAGAGGAGACCCAGGGAGGAGCGAAAACAGGATATGTCCCACGCTGAGTTGAGGATGGCGCGGCGCAAGGCTGTAGGCACGAAGCAGACCATCAAAGCTCTGGAAAGGGGAGAAGCCAAGTCTGTTTACCTGGCAAGGGATGCCGATGAGAAGATTACGACAAGTGTATTAGAGTTGTGCAAGGCTAATGGGGTCGAAATCATCTATGTTGATACCATGGCGCAACTCGGGAAAGCATGTGGCATTGAAGTCGGAGCCGCTTCGGTAGCGATCTTGGTCGGCTAGACCAGGGTTCTAACGGTTGAAATACGACGTTCCACGGTGCCCCTTGCACCTCGAGGTGGAAGGGGCACGTTATGTGTAAAGGTAAGTTCATTTGGGGAAGGAGGTGCGAAACAGCGTGCCCACGATTAATCAATTAGTGCGTAAGGGACGCAAAAAGGTAACCAGAAAATCGTCTGCTCCAGCTCTCAGGTGGATTTATAATTCCCGTACCCGGAGATCTCAGTACACCGGTGGGGCCCCGCAGAAGAGGGGGGTTTGCACAGTTGTAAGGACAACGACCCCTAAGAAGCCTAATTCGGCGCTACGTAAGATTGCCAGGGTCAGGCTTAGTAACGGCCTCGAGGTAACTGCATACGTTCCTGGGATAGGACATAATCTTCAGGAGCACTCTGTGGTTCTTATCAGGGGCGGCAGAGTAAAGGACCTTCCCGGCGTGCGTTATCATATTGTGCGAGGGACTCTCGATGCTGCAGGGGTAGCTGACAGGAGACAGGCGCGATCAAAGTACGGAACCAAGAGGCCTAAGTCGTAAATACTAAGATTGGAATGGCTTCCTTGAGGGAAGGAGGTGTGCGGATGCCCAGGCGGGGCAGAATCCCTGAGAGAGATGTAATTCCGGATCCGGTATACGGTAACGAGTTGGCAGCCCAACTGATTAATAAGCTGCTTCTCGATGGCAAGAAAGGCGTCGCCGAATCCATTTTTTACGATGCCATGGACAGTATTGGTGAGAAAACCAAGAAAGATCCTATGGAAGTATTTGAACGTGCAGTGAAAAATGTCATGCCTATTCTGGAGGTCAGGCCACGTAGGGTCGGAGGCGCCACTTATCAGGTGCCTGTTGAAGTGCGGGCGGACAGACGCTCTACTTTGGCACTGCGTTGGATAATCCAGAACGCGCGAGCCAGGTCTGAGAAGTCTATGGCTGAGAAATTAGCCGGTGAACTCCTTGATGCTTCAGCCGGCCAAGGAGCTTCCGTAAGGAAGAGGGAAGATACTCACAGGATGGCAGAAGCAAACAAAGCATTTGCTCACTTTAGGTGGTAGGGTAGGTTGTTAGGTTTCTTAGTTTCTCCGGTCAGAGTATTGCGAAGGAAGGAGGGGATATGAGGTGGCTGAAAGATTGTCGCTGGAAAAGACAAGGAATATTGGGATAATGGCACACATCGACGCAGGTAAAACAACTACCACCGAGCGTATCCTCTTCTATACCGGTCGAGTCCATAGGATCGGAGAAGTTCACGATGGGGCTGCCACGATGGATTGGATGGTACAGGAGCAAGAGCGTGGAATCACAATCACTGCTGCTGCTACCACATGCTACTGGCGTGACCATCGAATTAACATTATAGACACTCCCGGACACGTGGACTTCACAATGGAAGTTGAGAGGTCTCTCCGTGTGCTGGACGGAGCAATTACAGTGTTATGTGCTGTCGGCGGAGTAGAACCACAATCCGAGACTGTATGGCGCCAGGCGGACAGGTACAAGGTGCCGCGCGTCATATTCGTCAACAAGATGGACAGGGTTGGGGCGGATTTCGGACGATGTGTGAAGATGGTAAGAGACAGGCTTGGCGCTAACGGAGTTCCGATTCAAATTCCCATTGGCGCTGAGGAGAAGTTCAGGGGAATCGTAGACCTCATCAACGAAAAAGCCATTGTGTACATGGATGACCTGGGAACCAAGAGGGAAGAGACGGAAATACCTGATGAGCTCAAGGAAGAAGCCGGGAAGAAGAGGGAAGAACTGATCGAAGCCCTTGCTGAGGTAGATGACGATATTATGATAAGCTACCTTGAGGGCCGAAGCGTTACGCCTGACCAGATAAAGGCTGCGCTTCGGAAAGGGACGCTGTCGTCCAAAGTGATACCTGTTCTTTGTGGCTCGGCTTTCAGAAATAAAGGAGTTCAACTTCTGCTGGACGCAGTGGTAGATTATTTGCCCGCTCCGAAGGATCTTCCGCCTGTTGTCGGAACAAATCCGTCCACCGACGAGAAGGAAGAGAGGTTGCCTGCTGAGGATGAGCGATTCTGCGCTCTGGCTTTCAAGATTGCAGCCGACCCGTATGTGGGAAAACTGACGTACTTCAGAGTGTACTCAGGATCCGTCCACGCAGGTTCATATGTGTACAACGTCAGCCAGAACAAGAAGGAAAGGCTTGCCCGTATCCTCCAGATGCACGCGAATCATCGTGAGGACCGAGAGCACGCTTATGCCGGTGATATAGTGGCTGCAGTAGGATTCAGGGAAGTCGCGACCGGGAACACCCTATGTGATGAGGAAAACCCCATTGTTCTCGAGACTATGTCTATCCCTGAACCTGTCATATCCGTGGCAGTGGAGCCAAGGACCAAATCAGATGAAGACAAGCTGGCTACGACTTTGGCCAGGCTTGCAGAGGAGGATCCGACATTCCAGGTAAAGCAGGATCCTGATACCGGTCAAACTCTTATATCAGGTATGGGCGAGCTTCATCTGGAGGTTATTGTAGACAGGCTAATCAGGGAATTCGGAGTCAACGCCAATGTGGGTAAGCGGCAGGTTGCGTACAGGGAGACGATTACGTCAAGTGTTCAAAGTGAAGGGAAGTTCATAAGGCAGACAGGAGGCAAAGGGCAGTATGGGCATGTTGTCCTTGCTCTTTCACCTCAATCTCCCGGCGAAGGATTTGCATTTCTGGATGCGACCAAAGGCGGGGTAGTACCGAAGGAGTTTATCCGAGCTGTCGAGGCCGGTGCGAAAGATGCAATGGAAGCAGGAGAACTGGGCGGTTACCCCATGGTTGACATAAAGGTGACGCTTGTTGACGGGTCTTACCATGAGGTGGATTCATCAGACATAGCATTTAGGATCGCAGCATCCATGGCTGTCAAGGATGGGGTAAGGCGTGCAAACCCGCGTCTCCTCGAGCCAATTATGCGCGTTGAGGTAATGGTGCCAGAAGAATTCACAGGAGACGTCCTTGCTGACATCAGCGCCAGGCGCGGCAAGGTCCAAGGTATGGAGAGAGACGGACTCTTCCATGTGATTAAATCTCAGGTTCCTTTGGCAGAGATGTTCGGATATGCTACGGATCTGAGGTCCCTGACCCAAGGCCGGGGGACATATGATATGCATTTCGTGTGTTATGAGGAAGTGCCTGAAGCTATTGCGAAAAACGTAGTAGCTTGGGGAATATAAAATGGTGATAGGAAGAAGACCAATTCCAAGGGAGGATGACAGGAATGGCCAAGCAGAAATTTGAGAGGACAAAGCCCCATGTCAACGTCGGGACAATAGGACACATTGACCATGGCAAAACGACGCTGACTTCAGCGATTACGCTTACTCTGAGTAAAGCGGGCTTGGCGAACTACAAGAAGTTTGAAGACATTGACAAGGCTCCTGAGGAGAGGGAGCGCGGTATCACCATCTCTACCTATCACGTCGAGTACGAGACGGAGAATAGACACTACGCTCACGTTGACTGTCCCGGACACGCCGACTATGTCAAGAACATGATCACCGGCGCAGCCCAGATGGACGGTGCTATTCTCGTGGTAAGCGCAGAGGATGGACCGATGCCCCAGACCAGGGAGCACATCCTGCTTGCAAGGCAGGTAGGCGTACCTTACAT
>JAPXLY010000108.1:0-4519 GCA_033809295.1 Bacillota bacterium | reverse complement strand
ATTCCGCTCCGCTTTTTCTCACTCGTGGGACACTTTGCATCCCGCCGGGTCGCTATTACGCCAGGAAAAACGCGCCGGTTTCTCTCCCCACCACGCGTTCAAAATCCAGTGCTGTCACCTATTACAATATATCATTTACTCAACAAGTTCATCTATTCTACACGGCGCTTCATATTCCTGCATAAAGCAGGAAAACTACCCTTATACCCTATGGACTTTCAACATATTGGTAGTCCCCGGAACTCCTGTGCGGACACCTGCGGTGACTATTACCAAATCCCCCTTCTCCACCACCCCAAGAGCAAGCGCAGCCTCAATAGAAATATCCAGAATATCATCCATGTCTTCGGCTTTACGCACAACCGTAGGAATCACTCCCCATGCAAGCGTCAGCTTCGCCGCGACTCTCGGATTAGGGGTGGCAGCAACTATCGGCGCCCGAGGACGGTACTTGGAAACCATTCTGGCTGTGGCTCCTGACTCGGTCGAGGTCAAGATTGCCTTGACCCCGAGGTCGTGGGCTGTCTGAGACGTAGCGTGGCTGATAGCATCAGCTACGCTCCTTGCAGGGCCTATAGTCTTCTTAAGGACAATGTCATCCCAGTCAAGCCCTTCTTCAGTGCATTTGGCAATCCTGGCCATTGTGGCAACTGCGCTTACCGGGTACTTCCCTATCGTGGTCTCCGCTGAAAGCATGACTGCGTCAGTCCCGTCAAAAATGGCGCAGGCTACATCAGTCACTTCCGCCCTTGTGGGCCTGGGGTTTGACACCATGGATTCCAGCATTTCCGTGGCGGTGATCACAATCTTGCCCATGGTATTACAACTGCTGATAATCTTCTTTTGCAGCAGCGGAACCTGCTCAGCAGGCATTTCAATGCCCAGATCGCCTCTGGCGACCATGATTCCGTCTACAACCCTCAAGATTGACTCTATATTATCCACGCCTTCACTGGACTCAATCTTTCCAATGATAAGAGCGTCAGACCACTCTGCGTCAAGAAGCGCCCGAATGCGCACTACGTCATCAGCATGCTGAACAAATGAAGCAGCGATAAAGTCTGCTTTCATCTCAGCCGCAAACTTAATGTCTCTCAAATCCTTGCGGGTTTCGCCAACTGAACTGACCCTCGCCCCCGGAACACTGACTCCCTTTCGGGATGCCAGGATCCCTCTCGTAGCCACACGGCATCTGGCTTCTTCTTCGCGCACCTCATCTACTACCAGCTCAATCAAGCCGTCACTCAGAAAAACCTTGCTGCCCGGGGAGATGTACTCAAGGAATTCAGGATGATTAACGTAGACCCTGCTTTCATCCCCTTCTTCATTACCGGGGACAAGAGACAGCACAGCCCCTTCATCGAGTTCCACCTCATCGCCTTTGATCGGGCCGGTTCGGATCTTCGGGCCTGCAAGGTCCAGCATGATTCCTACATATTTGCCGCAAACCTCTGCCACTTCTCTGACCTTGCTGATTCTTGCAGCATGTTCTTCATGTGTGCCATGGGACGCGTTAATACGGGCCACGTCCATGCCTGCCTTTATCATGCCTTCAAGTACACCCGGCCTGTCTGTTGACGGCCCGAGAGTACATACTATCTTGGTCCTGCGCACGCCCTGCCCTCCTCTATCGCTTTCTCCCGGCATAAATCATAAATAGGGATTGTATGTGGAGCAGTCTCGGATTTACATCCCTGAAAGCAAAGTAGCAACACGGTACAATTCTTCATCAATAGGCTTTCCTTTGGCGACTGCTTCTTCAATATCGAACATGCGGAACTCCTCTCCGACAATGCCCACAATCTTGGCGGTATCCCCGTGCATCAAGGCCTCCACAGCCTTGCACCCAAACATGGTCCCAAGCAACCTATCCTTTACGGTAGGACTTCCTCCCCTTTGAATATGGCCGAGGACCGTAACCCGGGTCTCAAGGCCTGTCAACTTCCGTACTTCCTGTCCTATCATAAATCCGACGCTGTCATAAAGGGATTCGTCCGGCCCGGAATATCCTCTGACTCCTTCCGCCACCACAATTATGCTGTGAGTCTTGCCTCTGGCATAGCCCCTTTGTATGCCTTCACATATGCCATTGATATCAAAAGGCTTCTCAGGGATTAGGATGTATTCAGCGCCACCTGCAAGGCCTGCAGTCAGGGCCAAGTGTCCCGTATCACGGCCCATGACTTCTACTACGTTATTCCTGCCGTGAGAGCTTGCAGTATCTCTGATCTTCGTTATGGCGTCAACAGCGGTATTAGCAGCAGTATCAAATCCAAGCGCATAGTCAGTGCACCCAATGTCGTTGTCCACCGTTGCCGGAATACCAACAGTCGGAACACCCAGGTTTGAAAGGGCCATAGCGCCTCTCAGCGTGCCGTCACCACCGATGACGATAAGCCCTTCAACACCGTGAGCCCCCAGGTTCCATGCTGCTTTCTTCTGCCCCTCACAAGCCTCAAACTCAGAGGATCTGGCTGACCTCAGCATTGTCCCTGCTCTCTGTATTATGTCCCCTACGCTTCGAGAGGTCATTTCGAACATGTCGCCTTCAACTAAACCCTGATACCCACGGCGTATTCCCACTACCGACAACCCATAGTAAAGTGCAGCCCTTGTTGCAGAGCGAATCGCGGCATTCATGCCCGGGGCATCTCCGCCGCTTGTAAGAATCCCAATACGCTTCAAGTCTCGTCGCAACCTCCCTCGACATCCGGTAAATCAGGTCTAGTCTGAATTTCCTCATTACCTGCAGCCGCCATGGGGAGATCGCTTGCAGATATCTCCCTTACAGCAAATTCGCCTATCCTGCGCAGCCTTGCGTACCGCCTTTCGATAAGCCTGCGCGGAGGAATACCGGACAATTCGTCTATGCCTCTCGTAATGGCATCGCGGATAACCCGCGCCATAGCCACGCCGTCCTTGTGAGCAGAGCCTTGCGGCTCAGGGAGCATCTCGTCTATGAAGCCTTGCGCTTTCAAGTCCGGGGCAGTGAGCTTCAGCATTTCTGCTGCTTCTTGTGCACGGGAACCGTCTTTCCAGAGGATTGCCGCGCAACCCTCAGGGGAAATCACGGAAAAATAGGCATTCTCCAGCATTATCAACTTGTCTCCGACTCCGATGGCAAGCGCGCCCCCACTCCCGCCTTCCCCGGTAATCACCACAATAATACTTGTGGCGAGTCTCGCCATTTCCAGAATATTGTCGGCGATAGCGAGGCCTTGCCCTCGTTCCTCGGCCTCCACTCCCGGATACGCCCCGACTACGTCCACAAACGATACTATAGGCCGTCTGAACTTCTCTGCCTGCTTCATCAGCCTCAGGGCTTTGCGATATCCTTCAGGGTGTGGCATCCCAAAGTTGCGCGCAATATTTTCCTTGGTGTCTCTGCCTTTTTGTGTGCCGATAACGGTCACAGGACGCCCTCCGAGGCCGGCAATTCCGCCGACAATCGCGCCGTCGTCCCGAAATGCGCGATCACCGTGAAACTCAATAAACTCATCGAAAATGAGGTTAATGTACTCCAGCGCCGTCGGTCGTTTGGGATGACGCGCAATCATAATGCGCTGCCAGGGCGTAAGATTCTCAAATATCTCCTTGCGGAGCTCTTCAGCTTTTTTCTCAAGGATAGCTATCTCGTCAGAGAGATCGATTCCCTTTTTCAAGCTGAACTCCTTGAGATCTTCTATCCTCTTCTCTAACTCTATCAGAGGCTTCTCAAATTCCAGGCCAACATTTATCATCCTATATCTTCGCGCCTCCCCCCATGGAGCGAAAGTAGGGATCCCAGTGTCTTCCTGATGTTTCGCCTATCCACAATCATGTCAATCAGCCCGTGTTCCAATGCGAATTCAGCAGTCTGAAATCCCGGAGGCAGCTTCTGCCTTATCGTCTCCTCAATAACCCTCTGCCCTGTGAATCCAATGAGAGCCCCCGGTTCCGCAATGATAATGTCACCGAGTGACCCAAAGCTCGCGAAGACCCCTGCTGTTGTGGGATTAGTAAGGACAGAGACGTAAAGAGTCCTTGTACCTGACAGTCTGGCACATGCAGCCGCGGTCTTTGCCATCTGCATCAAAGAGAACATGCCTTCTTGCATCCTGGCCCCGCCTGAGGCGCAGAAAATTATCACAGGCACTCTCTGCCTGGTTGCCCTCTCAAAGAGCCGCGTGACTTTTTCCCCGACCACTGATCCCATACTTGCACCTACAAATGAAAAATCCATGAATCCTGCCAATACGGGATACCCATCTATGCTCCCCTTGCCTGTAATAATCGCCTCGTCCAATCCTGTTGCCTGTTTCGCAGCCTCAACCTTAATATCATACCCAGGAAATCCCAGCGGATCGACGGTAAGGAGTTCATCATCGTATTCGACGAAGCTACCTTCATCAACGGTGATTTCCATTCTTTCTCGGGCGGACACCCTGAAATGGAAACCGCAATCACCGCACAATCCCAGGTTTGACGTGAGTTCCTTCTTATATAGGATTCCTCCGCATTGCCCGCATTTCGTCCAGAG
>JAPXLY010000107.1:0-4536 GCA_033809295.1 Bacillota bacterium | reverse complement strand
CTCGAATAATCCCTGTCCCTCCCAGGATGCAAAAAGGGATATCTGCGCCGAGACTCTCACCGACAGCCATTAACTCTCTTTTGCCCAAGCCCAGTTTCCATAGGTGATTAAGCCCTGTGAGGACTGCTGCTGCGTCAGCGCTTCCGCCTCCTAAGCCTGCAGCTACAGGTATCCTCTTTTCCATCTTTATTTCCACAGAAGCTCTGAGGCCTGCGAATTTGGCCAGAGCAAGGGCTGCGTCCATCGCCAGATTGCCGCGAACGAGGGGAATACTTGGATCATTGCACGTGAGTTTGATATCAGCTTCTTCGCCGCCGCTCCCTACGCAAACAGGAGAGCCGGCCCGAAGAAATATCCGGTCGCAAAGATCAACAGACTGCACCACTGACTCTATGTCGTGGTATCCGTCAGGACGCCGTCTTAGGATTTTGAGGGTCAGGTTGAGTTTGGCCCGTGCCTCTAAGGCCATTTCTCCCACGGTTATCGAATCTCCCCCGGTTATCGAGTCTCCCACAGTCACAGAATCTCCCACGGTTCGTGATCTCCCACGATTGCCCGCTACCTATGGATTACCTGTGCGCCACAGATGGTTGCCTGGGGTTACCTTTGGTTGCCTCTCCGTTGCTTGTCCGTTACCTTCGGTTACCTATGCTTTACCTATCCACTGCCTATCATGATGATCCCCGGGGCGGAATCTCTGAGTAAAACCCCGGCGCGAAATCCCAGGACGAAATCTATGAGCCAACTCCCAGAGCCAATTCCTAAAGTGAAATCTCATTCTGAGGAATCGCACGCCGGAACAAGCCCCGGAAGAAGTCACGGATCCCTCTTGACAGCACTGTGAAAAAGCCCGCCCTTTGAACATCTTCGGTAGACACCACATTGACTCGTGCAATTTCTTTATTGTCAAGGGATACCATAACCTGGCCGACTCTTTCGCCTTTCGCGATTGGGGCTTTGCGCTCATCAGGGACGAATTCCGTCGTTATCAGGTCCTTCTTGCCTTTCTCCACGAGCACTGCATAGTCCTTGTCAACACCTGCAACAACCATTTCCTGACGTCCGTTGGGAATCCTGACAGACCCGACGCTCTCTCCTTGAGTTGCCAGGACTACGCGATCGAACTCGCGGAATCCGTAATTCAGTAGCTTTATCGTATCATCCAGACGCTCATCATTTGAAGGAAGCGCCATGACTACGGCTATGAGCCGGGTGTCATTTTTCTTGGCTGTAGCGGAAAGGCAAAAACCCGCCTCATTGGTCATGCCTGTCTTGAGGCCGTCAGCCCCGGGATATTTGATTACCAACTCATTCGTGTTTCTGAGAAAAGACTCCTTCTGCTTCGCCCTTGGATGCAGACGCTGGAGCCAGTCTGTCCAGGTGCTGGTCCATTCAAGGATCTTCGGGTATTTCGTGATAAGTTCCCTTGACATGATGGCGATATCCCGCGCTGTGCTGTAATGATCTGAAGCGGGGAGGCCGTCGGAATTCTGAAAGTGCGTGTTCTTCATGTCCAATTCTTTCGCTTTTTCATTCATCAACCTGACAAAGTCCGGTTCAGTACCTGCAATATGCTCGGACAAGGCGAAAGCGGCATCATTGGCGGAGACAATGGCGACTGCCTTCAGCATGTCTTCGAACTTCATTTCCTCGCCTTCCATGAGCCAAATCTGGGAGCCTCCGATCTCACTTGCAGCGGTACTTGTGACTACCATATCATCAAGGCTGACCTTCCCGGCGTCAGCAGCTTCCATAGCCAAAAGCATTGTCATGACCTTCGTGATGCTTGCAGGCGCCAATTGCATATCGGGATCTTTATCGTAGAGCACCTGTCCGGTCTCAGCATCAATCAGTATCGCAGATTTCGCCTTCAGTTCCGGCGCAGCCGCTTGCGACAGCGGAGACAGGCTTGCCATTAGCGCAGCTATCACACAAAAACATATTCCGGGCCATAGTCGGGAACGTAAGACTCGGGAACATGAAACTCGGGAACGAAGAACTCGTTGAATCCTGTTTACCTTGCCGGGGTACATACAATAACCACCTCTCGAAAGCATTAGGCCGTCTTGTTAGAGCAATTGGGCCTGCGGCCGCCCTTCAAAGGAATAAGCCCCTTCTTCAGGAGGGGCGCATGTCATCTCCCTTAAGAGAACGCCGCCGGGCCACCGGTTCTCACGAATATTGTGGGTTTATGGCAATACCTGTTGTTTATTCTGCACATAGATCCTTTCTTCCTTCTTCAGAAGACGGAACTTCGGCCTTTCCATAATATGCCCACAATGGATTTGGCTTACACACAATCAGAGCTTCCAGCCCAATAAGTTCCATGTGTTTAGAAACCAGGCTAGTGCGATTTCTGCAATAATGCAAAGCCAGGGGAGAATACGGGCAGCAAATACCTGATGTCGTCTGCGGTTTGCGAGTCGCGGACGCAACCTTTTGGAATTCGTTGTCGTCCTAATCGTCTGATACGCCAAAGCCACTGCAAGGACAATCCCTACGAGAGGTAAAGCCAGGGCTGCTTTTGTAATCCGCGGTATGGAAGTAGTCAACTCCCAGTCAGCAACCATAAGTAGCGAACCGGCGATACCAAAAACAGCAGCTAAATTCACCAGGCCTAGAATAGCTGCAAGGCCAGTCACTTTGCGCCCGATAAGCCATGCAAATACAGCCCACATGAACACGGAGATTACCGATGCAAGAAGGACCATTGCGAATGAAGTCGTCTCATAGAATCTAAGCCTATCGAAGGACCATGAACCGATATACATGCGCGAGGGCCGATTCCTTCCGAGGAAAGTCTGCCACTCATCAAACACCATAAGGTCATCGCTTGTCAGGTCACGGTAAAGCGCATATCCCTTCTGCTCAGGAGCCCATGTCGTCTCGGGCAGTCCACTTCCTGCAGGAAATGCTAAAGTCAGTCTACCGTCCCCGTTGGTGGTTATACGAAACTGACTCAGTAAGGATATGGCCTTGTCAGCGGTGGCCAGAGGGTTCCGGGTCATGCGGTATGCACCTTGAAAATCCCTGGGATCCACTGCCTGCTGATGGGGGAGTTCGTCGGCCTCACGAGCGTAGGGCCCACTTGCCTCACGAGCGGGAAAGAATATGTCGAAAAGCTTCTTAATGAGTTCGTCATTGAGGCGTGCGGCTCCGATCCCATTGCCTGACACAAACAACCCAAAGCCCTCGTCAGGCGCAAGCAGGAGCTGGGAAGAGAACTGCCATATGTCGCCTCCGTGGTGGACTATGCGGTGTCCGTTACGCCTGCCCATAAACCACGAATATCCGATGCCCGGTACCAGAGGGTTATTAGTAAACTGCTGAGTTTGCATGGCCTCACTGTACTCTGCACCGAGCACACGGCCAGTATCAAGCCGGCTGTCCGGCAAGTTGGCCAAGATGAACTTGGCCATGTCTGCACCAGTGGTCATCAACATCCCTGATGGCATTACATTTATGTGCACATAAGGCACCTTTTTATACTTGCCGCTTTGCCACTGATAACTCGATGACAGCATCTCTTCCATGTGAGGCGTCAGCTCGAAGCTGCTGTCATTCATACCCAGATGAGCCAGGATATTCTCCTGGATGTACCGGGCAAACGGTATCCCGCCTGCGCATTCCACTATATACCCTGCAAGCGCCATTCCGTGGTTGCTGTATTGAAGTAGCTGCCCGGACGGCCGCACCCGAGGTGGAAGCTCATCAGCCAGATATTGGCCTAGTTCCGGATACACGTCTTGTCCAAATTCCGACGTGCCAAGATTCCTTTCATCAAAACCTGCAGTGTGAGTCAGAAGATGACGCAAGGTAATCGGTTGAGGATAAGTGTCCGGGATCTTGAACCCTTCAATGTACGTGTTAACATCTTCATCCAGGTCAAGAATACCGCCTTCCACAAGTTGCATCACAGCCATTCCTGTGAAGACTTTAGAGACGGAGCCTGCGCGAAACACTGTCGTGAAAGGATCAACCTCCTTGCCGGATTCTATGTCAGAATATCCGAATCCACGCATGGTCAGGACTTCGCCATCTTTCACTGCAACGAAGACAACGCCGGGAACATGCAGTCGAGTCATTGCAGGCGGCAGGAATTCGTCGAGAAACTTGTCCAAATCTTGATAAGAAGCAGAAGCAGGTCCCGCGCCCGAATCGCGACTTGGACCGGTTCTTACGTCTGCGACAGCTCTGATTGGCCATAACACAACTATGAACATGAAGAAGGCAACAAGCGCAGACACTGTCTTTTTCACACGCAAACCTCCAGCAATCCAGGGAAGGAATGATGTTCTTCACCCTTTCGCCTCATCCGGCAGATCTCCTGCTCACGCCGGACTATTACCTGTCGGGTGTATCTTTCGAAATGCAGTAGATACGACTTGTTTGACGTAATGATAGTAAGAAGGATATCATAGACATTGTTATTGTTATCGAAGAAAAGGTGGCTACTGCATGATCAAGAGGATCAATGCTCTTTTCGGCGCGCAAGACATGACAGAGGGGAAGCCGATGTCTGCCTTGCTGAGGTTC
>JAPXLY010000106.1:0-4588 GCA_033809295.1 Bacillota bacterium | reverse complement strand
TTTCGCGCATTTGCACAAATCTGTCGTATTAGCCTTGCGCAGATTATGTCCGGCATGTCAAGTAGCGGTTCTTTCTTCCTTGTTTCGTCACAGATTCTCTTGATCCGCCAAGCCTATTCAGGTCTGTTTGAGTATCTCAATTAGGTCGCCTTCCGAAGGACCCAGCGCGAAGGATAGCATGTCGTCTGTAATCTCTATTCCAGCCTTTCTCTTCCACGACCGGGCTGAGCCACCTTCTGTGTCAGCAGGGACAGGAATACTGACAACCTGTTCTTGCGGCTCATGGTTTACAACAACAAACACATCCCTGCCGGGGCCGGTGAATCTTCGCACCTCAATAGCCGGGTTCCGTCCTTTCCATGCTACATCCAGCCCCGCTGTCTTGGCTACAAGAGAGTAGATTTCATAATACTCGTCTTGCTCAAAAACATACGGAGTCGTGGCAAGATACAGTTCAAACGGAAATCCGATGAATATGGCATGTCCTTCGCCATACCGGTTCACGATAACCTCCCGGCAATCACACGTGCCGCCTATTGCTGAGGCAAAGTTGAGGCGTTTCCTCCGGGACAGACCTAACGGCTCCGGCAATGGTCCTGAGAGAGGCTGCTTAAGCCGGGGAACCTTCACAGCCCAGTTGTTCCCCGGAGGCACGCCGGCATGAAGGATAGTCATGCCGAAAACCTCTTCCATCCCGTCAATGGCAATTCCGTCGTAGGAGCAATATAGTGTCCCTCCTGATTCTACGAACTCCCGTAGGAGGGTGAAATCGGAGATATTCAGGGCCCCGCGACGTGTGGCGCAGGGGACAAAGAGAGCCTTGTAACCGGATATGTCGCCTGTTGCCAGCTTGTCACAGGTTACGAAGTCCACATCAAGTCCTGCAGATTTTGCCAGGATAAAGGATGCAAAAAGCGTTGCTGCATTCCTTGTAGGAGTATTTTCAGGATCAAGGTTATCATAGTACTTCCGCGGAACGACTATTGCAGCCTCTGCCTTAGCAGGGGAAAGCTCATGTATACGCGCATCCCGGACTGTCCTTGCGAACTCTGAAAGAACAAGCCCTTTCTCTTTGACCTTACCGTCTTTTGCTGTTATCCCAAACCCTACTTCATACGGTGTGGACTCATACGGCAGTCTTGTTTGCTTTACAAAATCCCCGAAACACCAAGCTAATGCCCCGATCACCCCGTTGGCGAGAGCGCTGTAGAGGGCTGCTGAATGAAATCTCGCCTCAACTTCCGGAGCAACCATCTGAGTTGTAGAGCCGAACTCCTCAAGAAGGACCCTCTTTCCGCCCATGCCCTCTGTAAACCTGCAAGCAAACGGGACAAAGTAGGTGCTGCGCAGGCTGTCTAGAGGCTCAGGACAGAGTTCAGTATACAGAGGATACGGATGCATACAGAGGATGTCGTTTGCTTCCGATACATCACCTATTCTAAAAGGCCCGGGCCAAAACAGGGATGTCGCATGGATACCGAGGGTTACCTGACGCTCCGGATCATAGGTTTTCAGCTCTCGATATAGCAGATGGGTCCAAAGCCATGCTGCATCTACTGATTTGGGTTTTGCGAAAATATCAGGTTCGTTTGAAAGGTCCCAGAGCAATATGGCATCCTCATCCCTGTAACGAAGGGCAAACTCACGCACAAGCCTTGTCTGGGCTCGGAGCATGAAAGGATCCTCATAAGGGTCGCGCCCTGATCTCCACGGGACATCCCAGTTCTCACCGCTCATGTGTCCTGTAAAGAACGTAGGGATCAGCCCTACACCGTGTGCCTTGCTGATCTTCACCAGCTCATCGAATTTTGCCATTGCTTCTTCGGACACCCTGTAGGGATCAGGCTGAAAATCCTCCCAAAGGAGAAACACCCGGCACGCGTTAAGAGATAGTTCCGCCATCTGCCGGAATTCGGCGTCAATGGATTCGGCGTCCCATTCCTTCCACATATGGACCCCGGTTTTCCGTGGCCAATAATTCACACCGCAAATGAATTCTTTCATTGAATGTCCTGTCGCCGCATCACGAATTGCATCGCCGGACACACATGCCAGAAAGCGTCTCGGACGATGCCCCCGATTCCGCCGTTTCCCCTCATACGCTGAGACAGGGCCTTCGGCGGACATTGGATTCTGACAGACGGCGACTCTGCTTCCCTCCTTTGTGATCTCATCCTCAACTAATTGTCCAATTCTTGCGAGACATTACCATTCCGGCCACCACATGCAAAGATGAGCTGAGGAATTCCGAACTATGAGTGTTGGATAGCGTTGCAGAAATTGCCGACTTGTTGTCCTTTGGTTAAATATTACAATACAACATCCGAGAACTCCTTCTTTCCGGTTACGCCTCTTTCCGGACATCGGAGTAAGCCCGGGTCCTGGCAATAATACGCCGGGATGCGCTGCGGGTGGTCGCCAAAACAACGCCTGCTTCAGGGACGCGGAGGATGAAGACCAGTGCGACATAGCAGGTGGCACCCACTATGACAGCAATTGCAAGGCGTGCTAATTGCATTATGACTGTGCTCCCGGGAATGTAGATTTCAAGTGTGCCATGGGTGAACCAGACTGCGACTCCCATAATTGCTGAAGCAATCAGCACGCGCCATAGCGAGTCCAAAATAGCCTTGCCTCCTAACGACACCGGAGACGGAGAGCGTGTAGAAGCAAGTTTTTTTCTAAGGATCCATAGGAGCACCCCTGCCCCGAAAGCGCTGGACAGGGTGTTGGCGAGGGCAAGGCCTCCCTGGGCCAACGGACCCACAAGAATAAAGTTTAGCACGATGTTGATCCCGGCAGAGAATATGCTGACCATCATCGGAGAGGTAGTATCCTGCAAGGCATAGAAGGCTCGGCTTGTCATGTCACGCAAGGTGAAAAGGGCAACAGCAGGTGACAGGAATAGAAGAGCCCAAGCAGTAGCCTGTGTAGCCGTAATGTCAAAAGCCCCTCTTTCAAAGACTATGCGGACCATGGGGACGCGGAGCACTGCCATGCCCACTGCAGCCGGAACCAGCACAAAGCTTATCATCTTGATAGACTCAGAAAAGGCTTTGCTGTATCTTGGCCAGTCGTCTGCTGCCGAAAGACGCGATAGCGTAGGATACATCACTGTGATGATGGATGTGCCCACCACACCGGGGACAAGCCCCATCAGGCGAGTGGCATAGCTCAGAGCAGCCAGGCTTCCTTCTGCCAGGCCCGATACCAGCATACGATTTACCAATGTGGACGCCTGTCCCGCAAGAGTGGCAAGAAGCACAGGGCCAATCAATGCGCCCATCCGTCGAAGGCCCGGGTCATTCAAATTCAGGATGGGACTCCAGCGGTATCCGGTTTTGGCAATAGCCGGCAATTTGAGAACGACTTGGGCTGCGATGGCAACCACTGTGCCTGCGCCGACAGCCCGAATCCCGAACCTGGGTCCTAAGAGCAGGATAGAACTGATGATAGTGACATTGTAAGCCAGGCTTGTCATTGCAGGGACTGCGAAATTGTCGTCAGCTTGGAGCATACCTGTAAGAAGCCCGGATAAGGCCTGGAACAGAACCATGGGAAACATGATCCTTGTCATGGAAACTGTAAGCGCATACACTTCTCCCTGGAATCCCGGGGCTACAATGCGGGTTAGCGGGCCTACAAAGGACTCGCCTATCGCGATGAAGGGCACAGCCAAGAGGACAGTGGCATTTATGACTGAGCTTACCATCCTGTGGGCAGCATCACGTCCGTGCGCCTGACGCACCTGGGAGAACACCGGTATGAATGTGCTTCCCAAAGCTGCTGATACTGCTGAGAAGATAACCACAGGGACAGTCTGGCCCATCAGATAGGCATCAGTGGCATATGTGGCACCAAACACTGCAGCAAGAGACGCTTCCCTGGCAAACCCGAGAAACTTGCTGATTACCGAAAGAACGGCAACGATTCCTGCCGCTTTCAAGAGGCCTTCTTTAGCTGTCAACGGTTAATCTCCACCTGAAAACCGCCTGTCCTTTGTACTAACGCTTACCGCCCGTTCTTTGTCCGACGTTAGCCAGCTCTCCTTATGCTGACTCCGGCCGCCTTTGCCGTGCGCCTGAAGTCAACCACTGCTTCCTCAAGCCGGCTCTGGCACACTTGTCCTATGCATTAGCGTGCCATGGTATCGCCGTATGTGGCAGCATCTAAAGGCCACTTAACTCATGCATAAAAGGCAAGTCATACGGGCCAAGGGCTTGTCTATCATTTTAACGTTGTACAGGATAGGAAACAAGCCGGCGGTTTCAAGATTGAGAACAGGGTGTATTGGTCGAACATGGCTCGCCTGGAGAGCCATTCGCACTGATTTGATAACTTCCAGTGGTCCACTGGCTCACGTGGTGAGCCATTCAAGCGGATCTGAGGGCTTCCGCATAGTCGATTGGTTCTTCCCGAAAGCCACTCCGCTAAATTTGAAGGCTTCCCTGTGAGCGACTTGAGCGACTTTTGATGGTACCTGATTAAAATTCGAACACCTCTCAAATGTCACTAGACCCTTTTGATTCCTTCCAAATCAAAATAGACATTTCTGGCCCTGAACGGTGCGGGATTAGTGTATATTAAT
>JAPXLY010000105.1:0-4837 GCA_033809295.1 Bacillota bacterium | reverse complement strand
GGGCAGGATTATCTCATCCTAACCGGCATGATCCCGGGTGGTGACTCTTTCACCCTTACGTTGCAGCAGAACAAAGGTTAGGGGGTGTTGCAATGGATCCTTTGCTTCACCGGGTTATTGGTAACCTCATTCACATATGGCAAGCCAATGAACATGCACGTCTTATTCGTTACGCGAAATCGGAAGATGAGGAAGTAAGGCAAAAGGCGCAGCAAGCCTTGAAAACAAGAGACTGTCTTGCATATGCGGGACTGGGATTCGCTATAGTAGTCGGACTCGGATCGCTCATACGCGAAGCGTCTAAGCAGTTGTTTGGAGCGGGTACTACAAGAAAGCTGTAACTGTTGAAATGCATAACATTCCGGGAGTTGGCGACAGGAAAATCGAAAATGTCTGGTCCAGGGATTTCACCCTGATCACCATAGGCACAATCATATCTGCCATAGCCAACCAAACCATTAACCTTCCCATGAGCCTTATGGTCTTTGATGAGACAGGCTCTACCTTATTGTCTGCGTTTCTCTTCATCGCAGGAATGATTCCCGGCGTAATTCTGCCCATATTAATCGCTCCGGTTATAGACAGATATCCAAAGAAGAGAATCATAGTCGGCTTGGATTATCTTACCGGAGTTCTATTTTTGCTTATTGCTTATGTGGTTAGTATTACAGGATTCAATTACTCTCTTTATTTGTCTTTTAGCTTGATAACAGGGATTATTGGCACTGTCTATAGACTGACATACCAGGCTTGGTTCCCGGATTTGATACCTGTTGGTTTTGAACAACAAGGTTATGCAGTTTCTTCGTCAATATATCCTACTGTCATAGTCATTATGTCACCTATTGCAGCCTATTTATATAAAACTCTCCCAATGAGCACGTTGTTTGTGATTATCGGCTTGCTTACAATCCTGGCAGCGACTTTTGAGGTTTTTATAGCCGACGTACACAGTCAGCACGTGGATAGCAGATTTGATTTTCACCGGTATAAAGCTGATCTCCTGGGAGGATTCAGCTTCCTGAAGGAAGAAAAAGGAATCAGAAATATCTACACCTATGTGAGCATAGCCGGTGGGACTGCGTATGGATTGTACTTGATGGTGCAAGCCTATTTCCAGACCATGAGTTTTCTAACAGTCACTATGCTCGCATTCCTAAGAAGCGCCGAGACAATCGGTAGAATTCTTGGCGGAGCAGTTCAATATAAAGTGGACATACCGCCAAAGAAACGGTATGGGATCACTAAATTTGTGTATTTCTTCTATGAGACTATGGATCTCATACTATTGTTTATTCCTTATCCTTTTATGATTGTAAATCGATTCTTGTGCGGGTTTTTCGGTATGACATCGGCTACACTGCGGGAGACCAGCGTCCAATCCTATTTGCCTGGTAATATGAGAGCCAAAGTAAATGCTGTGTTCAATGTCTTTATGACCTTGTCAACAATCTTGTTTCAGATTGTAGCCGGATTCTTAGGGGATCGCATTGGTTATAGGAAGGTTGTAGTTATATTGTCTGGGATTGCCCTGTTCACTATATTCATTTTCATAGTAATTCCTTCTGATGAGAATAGGAAAGTATACGAGGCAACAAGAAGCGGCCCTTGCTGACTCTTGCTGCGTGTTGTATAATTAACAGGCACCTTGAATATCCTCTTTGACTGTGTGCCGGAGTGGCGGAATGGCAGACGCACGCGACTCAAAATCGCGCGGAGTTACCCTCCTTGGGGGTTCAAGTCCCCCCTCCGGCACCAACTGTGTACAGGATTCTATCCTGCTAAGGTCTTTCCTCCGGCCTCAGTCTGCAAACTCCGCAGAATTGCGGACGGAAGTAACCATATCCTCTTCATGTATCGCCTAATCCGTCGTCTCTAACTCTCGGATAGACGGTTTTCTCCTCCTGGCCCAGCCTTACTATGGATGATATAACGCTTTTCTCCTCCTAGCCCAGTCTTGCTATGGATGATATAATTGACACGCAAACCTGCGCAGGCCCAGTTTGAAGACGTATAACCTGGCAAAGACAGATAGGTTCAAGGAATCGGAGGCCGACAGCGCTGACCATCCGAAGCCGACCAAGGGAACCTCCGGAAGCTGGCCGGAAGGACCGCCGGGAGCTGGCCGAGGGGATCATCGGAAGCTGACGATACAGATGGAGATCGCCCGCGACCAACAATGCGGGTTCCCGAAAAGCGGCGCAGGTCAGGCCAAATCGGCAAATCCCCTGCAAGAAGGTGAATGTATGAGTGTTTTTGATATAATCGGCCCCATCATGATTGGTCCTTCGTCGTCCCACACCGCAGGCGCAGTCCGCCTTGGGCTCGCAGCCCGTGCCATCATCGGTGGACAAGTATCCTGCGCTGCCATAACCTTGCATGGCTCGTTTGCAGAGACGTACCACGGCCACGGCACCGATATTGCACTTGTAGCAGGGCTTTTAGGAATGAGTCCTGACGATGCGCGAATTCCGAATGCAATGCAAATTGCGCTGGAACAAGGACTCAAAGTCCGGTTTCAAACAGCGGATTTAGGTGACGTTCATCCGAATTCCGCCCAGATCGAACTGGTGTCGCCTGACGGCGCCAAAAGGTCTGTAAGGGGCGCGTCCGTCGGCGGAGGCAGTATCCTAATCACCAAGATCGATCGATTCTCAGTGGACTTCACCGGTGAAAACCATGCGCTTGTGGTATCGTACAAAGACCAACCCGGCATCATAGCTAAGATCACGTCACTGCTTGCAGCGGAGAATGTGAACATAGCAGCGATGCGTGTGTCCCGCCAAGCGAAGCATTCCCAGGCCCTGGCCATTATTGAGCTGGATCAACCCGCTCCCGAGAAATCGATAGCGAAAATCGCGCAAGTCCCCAGTGTAGACACGCTAATGGTCTTACCTCCCATATCGCTGGAAGAGGGTGTATAGTTCATGGCAATAACAAGCATAGCCAAACTGGTTGAAGCGGCGTCATCCCGTGGCTTGACAATCGGCGCGTTAGCGCGGGAGCTTGAAGCAGAAGAGACTGGGCTTTCCGTTGCCGAGCTTGATGAGAAGATGAGAAGACGTCTCGAAGTAATGCGCGACTCAGTAACCGCAGGACTTCAAGGGGTGCGTTCAAAGAGCGGACTCACCGGAGGGGATGCCCTCAGAATGACGAAAGCTCAATCAAGAGGCGTTTTGATAGGAAATGAGCCTCTCGACTCCGCAATGGCCTATGCTCTTGCCGTCGCCCAAGTAAACGCAGCCATGGGACGAATTGTGGCAGCTCCTACAGCAGGGTCATGCGGAATCTTGCCCGGCGTGTTGCTGTCAGTTGCCAAGACACTGGATACAAGCGACGCCTCTCTCATAGAAGCCCTCTTCTCTGCAGGCGCGGTGGGTGCAGTCGTAGCAAGAAGCAGCACCTTAGCAGGCGCTGCAGCAGGCTGTCAAGCAGAATGCGGCACCGGGGCAGCGATGGCTGCCGCTGCCGCAACGGAACTTGCCAAAGGATCACCGCGCCAGTGTGCTAATGCAGTGGCGTTTGCTTTCAAAGGGCTATTAGGCCTTGTCTGTGACCCGGTAGCAGGCCTGGTCGAAGTGCCATGCATAAAACGAAACGCTATATGTGTTGCCGTGGCGCTGGCTGCGGCTGACATGGCTCTCGCAGGAATCGAGAGCGTGGTCCCTGCTGATGAAGTCATCGAGACCATGGGACTGATCGGCCGTGAGCTGCCTGCCTCTTTAAGAGAGACCGCACTCGGCGGACTCGCTGCCACCCCCACAGGGAAAAGGCTTGCAGCCGAGTTGGTGTCCGAGAAGCAGAAATGATATCAGCAGCATATTACATGAATACAGCCGCTGATGGGAATATATACAAATAGCGCTATTCAAAGGAGATGTAATCCCAAATGCAAATCAGCGGGCGGAACAAGCTAACCGGCAAAATAACGGAGCTTAAGTCAGACGGCCTTGTGGCTCAGGTAAAGGTAAGTGTCGAGCCTGGAACTATAACCGCTCTTATCACCAAAGGCGCTTCAGACGAACTCGGACTTGAACAGGGGGACACTGTTACTGCGCTCATAAAGGCTACATCAGTTATGATCTGCAAGTAATGGAAGCGTTCATCCCAAGGGTTGTGTTCATTCAGAAGGCTGCCCTCGAATATCCTCTGGGGAGTAGGCTCATGAAGGAATTCACCGCCCGAGGAATTGAGGTCTCGCTCTATGAAAAAAGGGTACCGACAACGCCGGGCCTGCCTTTTAGAGACAGCTTTTTCCGTGCTAAGCGCACCATGGTGGTCCTCGTACGGACAAGGCGCGAATTCCAAACGTGCAAACCGTCAGCCCACTATCAGTTGCCTCTCGTTTCAGGATGTCCCGGTCACTGCAAGTATTGCTATCTCAACACGAATCTCGGAAAGAACCCATTTGTCAAAGTATACGTAAACATCGATGAAATCCTGGAGCAAGCTGAGGAATACGTAAACCGGCGCAAGCCTGAGATGACTGTATTTGAAGGGTCAGCTACATCTGACCCGGTGGCTGTGGAATCCTGGACCGGTTCTCTTCAGGAAACGATAAGGTTTATCGCAACTCTTCGTTCCGCCAGATTTCGCTTCGCCACAAAGTACGGTTATGTTCAGAATCTACTTAGGCTTGAGCACAATGGCAAGACTGAAGTGCGATTCAGCATCAACTCCGGCTACGTTGTGAGGAAATTCGAAGCCGGAACACCCCGCCTTGAAACCAGATTGAGAGCTGCACGAGAAATTTCTCTCGCCGGATATCCCCTGGGCTTTCTCATTGGGCCTATCATCTACTTCCCAGAGTGGCGCAGTGAATATAGGAGCCTCCTGG
>JAPXLY010000104.1:0-4985 GCA_033809295.1 Bacillota bacterium | reverse complement strand
AGTTTCGGCAAGGCAATTGAAGGCATTGATAAGCTGCGTCATGCAGGAGTCAGCGACATTGAGATCGTTCAAACTCTTACAAGAAAAAGCATTCATGAGTCTGAGAGCGTCGTAAGGCTGGCCGGGAAGTTGGGTGTGGACTACCATTTCAGCCTTTTCCTACCGGTGGGCAGGGGCATGTGTCACATTGGCGACCTGGAAATTCCGGCAGGCGAATTGCTGGGGCACTTCTTCAGAATATGCAGCGAATCTCTGGAAAAACGACGAAGGCCGGGAATCCATGGGCAGGACGCAGGTGATGCGGCACATCTCGCTGACTTGACGTCTTCCGGTGATTTTGCCCCTCCGGTTGAACTCGTTGTCAGACGGCGGTGTGGTGCAGGTAGTTCCATCATCAGCATAGCGCCTGACGGTAAGGTATATCCGTGCCCGTTACTGCATACCGACAGCATGATTCTGGGGAAGCTGCCTGAAGAGCCCATATGGGAGGTTGTAAGAAGAGGCACGGGCAAGATTCAAGATGTCACGGGGCTCAAGGAGTGTTCGGATTGCGACGTAGCTCTCTTTTGCGGGGGAGGCTGCCGGGCAAGGGCGTTTGCTCATACGGGGGATGTGTCTTCGAAAGACCCATATTGTGAATTCTATAAGCAGGTGTTTCCGGCTGTGTTGTGGGGGTGGAGAGATGACAGGGCCTTTTCCGATAATGTCGACGCGATCTTGTCCTGCATAAAAAAGGAGAATGAGAGGCTGTGACCGGTCCGACTTACGTCCTTCTCGGGGTTTCACTTCTTGTGAGGGTCGTTGTATCTTGTAAAGCCCGCGAGCGTGCCGGCCTTACCGACGCTACGCCTTTTGTGGTTTGCCTCTCATTGGTATCAGCCGGGGTCATACATCTTGGAGATCCCTTGGATATGTACGGCCTCAATATGTCGTCGTTAGTTGAATGTCCTTGGATGACGCTGATTTCTCTTTGGGCAATTGCGTTCGCCACGGGCAGGGTGGCGAATGCTCTGATTCTTCATCCTGCCTCGGATTTTCGAGGGATGGTGGCCACGGGGCATGCAAGCCCGGGAGGAGTCTACCTTTCCTTGAAAGACTACCCAAAGCAGTGCGCGATGATGCTGGGACTGCCCATGATTTGCTCCCAGACCTTCATGGAAGAGTTTATATTCCGAGGGTTGTTGGTCTCACTGGGCAAATGGTTACTTGGCTTCTTCGGGTTAGCCACCGGGTTGACGGGTCTTCTGAGTATTACGGGTTCCTCCATTGTATTTGGGCTTATTCATTTCGTCCCTGCATTTTGCTGCTTACGAGGAAAGAGCATTGGGATCCCGCTTTATGCGCTGATAATGCCGACTACGCTCGGGATGGTGTTTTGCGCCTTGAACCAGGCATCATATTCGCTTTGGCCAGGGTGGATCGTTCACTTCGGCCTGAACTATGCGGGGTTCCTGTGGGATAGGGTATTCGAAACATGGGAGGCGCACGGCTTAAGATAAGGCATCCGGGGATAAGGCTTTCGGGGGGATGGATTACGTCTTATGTAGAGTTCTGCGATGTAACCAAGGTCTATAGGGATTTCCGGGGCAGGCCTCTGGCTACGGGAATAGAGGGGCTTTCTTTCGCAATCCGGGACGGGGACACGCTGGCGCTCCTCGGGCCCAACGGATCAGGCAAGACCACTGTCATCAAGCTCCTTGCGGGCCTCCTTACCCCCACTTACGGAAGGATTGCAGTAGGCGGGGTGGATGTGATCCGACAGCGAAAGAAAGCCCTTGAAAAGGTAGGTGTGATGTTAGGGGATGCCCGCTCGATCTACTGGAACCTGACTGCCGGCGATAATCTGGAATACTTTGCCGCGCTGAGGGGGATCTATGGCAAGAAGTCAAGGTTGCGTATCAAGACCTTAGCGGAGTTGTTGGATTTCGAGAGCATTCTCACGAGACGCGTAGGGGAGCTGTCCCGGGGCATGCGCCAAAGACTGCTCCTCGCCATAGCCTTGCTGCCTGACCCACGCCTGCTGATACTGGATGAACCTACGTTCGGGTTGGATGTTGCTTCCCGGCATGAGATACGCCGACTTCTTGGTGAAGTCGTATCAGAAAAGAGATGCGCCGTTGTTATCGCTACCCATCAGATGGATGAAGCCCAGGAGCTCGCCAGCCATGTTTGTATCCTCAGGCAGGGCAAGGCAGTGACAGTCGATACCGTGCAAGGGTTGATCGAGAAAATGAGTTGTGCGATAGATGGCAAGGCTCAATCTTCACCCTGGCTTGAGGGGATTTTTCTGGAGGTCACAGACCCAACGGAAGAATCCGTAGACGTCCGGAGACACGGTTTCAGTGAAGGAAGGCAGGGGATATTAGGTGACAGCGGTTGCCATCCTCCTGGCTGAACTAAAAAGAGGCCTGAAGAATCACCTGGCATACCCGGTCCAAGGCGTGTGTGAAATCATCATGGTGATCTTCATTGCAGTAGCTGTGCCGTCATTGGTGAAAGGGTCGTTTCCCCGAGGTATTTCAGGTGTTGCAGTTGAAAGCCCTGAAAAAGCCGTAGCTCTCGCAGCAGTCTTCGTTGCCCTTGTCGGCCTGCAGATTGTCCACCGAGTGGTGAGGGAGGAATCAGAACTCGGCACCCTTGAGCAATTGTGCCTTGCGCCTATTCGGTTGCCTTCGCTTATAATGTTTCGTTGCGCTGCGGACACAACCAGGATGATGCCGGTTGTGCTCATAGTTGCGGTGACGGTGTGCAGAGGCCAAGGGATAGGCAGAATCCTCGCTTCGGTGTCTGTGATCGTCCTTCTTGTGAACATGGGCATGCTCGGTATAGGGTTCTTCCTGGGCTCTCTTACGCTCATAGTGAAGCGCCTGGGTTTCATCCCGAATCTTGCGAGTCTTGCATTGCTGCCTTTGGCATTGTCTCCTTCAGGCGAATTGCCTCGGGCAGTGGAGGTTCTGGGTTCAGTTTTGCCGTTTGCTCACGGGGTCAGATTGATGGAACCTGTGCTTAAAGGTTTTCCCGTTATCTCATGGATACCGGGCCTTGTGAAGCTCTGCATTTTGAGCGGTTTGTGGCTTATTCTGGGTATCCGGTGTTTCGTTGTGGCTGAAAGATTCGCGAAAGACAGGGGGCTGCTTGGGAAACATTGAGAAAGACTGTGCAAGGGGGGATCTTATTGAGTGGCAACTACCTGGAATTCGGGCTGATGCAAGCATCCCTGAACTTGAGCCGGATATGCGCAAAAGAAGCAACACACGTGAATTCACCCGGTTCCAAGCTGGCTTTCATTCAACATGCAATCGGTTTTTTGAATATCGCCTATCAACTCAAGCCTTCTCTTAATAGGTCTTTTGCTGCAAGGCGTATTAATAAATAGCAGGAATCGACTCCCCGTTAGAGAAGAATCAGAATAAGATTTTTCCGTACCCGAACGGGGGGAACATAGTGTTCAAACGAATTTTATCCATTGCTGTGTTAGTCGTGCTAGCTGTCTTAATTCTCGGCTCACGCCAGATCGCAGGAGTTTTCACTGATATTCTGTGGTTCGACAGCCTTGGTTACCTAGACACATTCCTGATTCCTATTTCATGGAAGGCAATTGTAGGCCTCGCGGTGGGTTTTGCATTATTCGTGTTTCTATACGCCAATCTGGCCTTTGCAGCAGGGAGCATTGGCAGATCACGGCGCATCGCAGAACGCTTTCCCGATGCACCGCCTGAACAGATGGCAAGGTCCATCCGGCGGACATTTATGGTTTTTGCGATTATCGCCGCGGTGCTTGCAGGAGTTGCCATGTCATCTCAGTGGATGACGATCCAAAGCTTTCTAAACCGGACTGATGCAGGTGTTACAGATCCGCTTTTCAATATGGATGTGGGTTTTTACTTGTTTGATCTCCCGCTCTGTCTAATAGTCTATAGGCTGCTAATCCTCCTCGTAGTCACAGCTCTTGCCGGGAGCTTCATTCTCTATGTGTTTTCAGGCGCTGTTACCATAAAGGGGTTATGGATAGGTGAAGGAGAGGGTGCAGCGAAATTCCATATCGGCTTCCTGGCAGCAGTGGCTTTGCTTCTTAAAGCCTGGGGATACAGGCTCCAAGGGCTCAGCCTTGTGTATTCCACAAGGGGAGTGGTATTCGGAGCCGGCTTCACGGATGTGCATGCTCTTCTTCCGGGGCTTCGCATTCTCACCGTCCTGGCGATAATTCTTGCAGTCCTCGTGCTTGTCAGTGTATTCATTCGTAGCAGGAGATTGTTGGTTATCACGTTCGTGGTGTATGTCGCGAGCTCGCTTCTTTTGGGCGCAGTATTCCCCAACCTTGTCCAGAAGTTTGCGGTTGAGCCAAGTGAGTTGTCAAGAGAATCCCTTTATATTGCACACAATATCCAGTCTACCCGCGCCGCGTTCGGCTTGGACAAAATCAACGTCAAGTCTTTGGACGTTAATTATGATTTGACATTTGAGAAGCTGACAGAGGAGCATAGGGACACAATAGAGAACATACGGCTTTGGGACTGGCGTTCGTTAGGCCAGACATACGGACAGCTCCAGGAAATCCGGGCTTACTATGATTTCCATGATATAGACTTAGACAGATACCAGGTAGGGGATAGGACCAGGCAGATGGCATTGTCAGCCCGGGAATTGTCTGTGGATCTCCTTCCTGCACAGGCTAAGACTTGGGTCAGTGAGCACCTGGTATATACCCACGGCTATGGGCTGGCAATGAGCCCTACCAACGAAGTCTCAAAGGAAGGCCTTCCTAAGTTTGTCATTGCGGATATCCCGCCGAAATCATCCTATCCCGGGTTTGATGTGGCGAGGCCTGAGATCTATTTCGGCGAGAAGACCGATGATCACGTAATAGTGAACACAAAGGCAAAGGAATTTGATTACCCTGAAGGAGACTCCAATGCATATGCAGTCTATGAAGGGACCGGAGGAATCAAGCTTTCTTCATTGTTGAGAAGAGTCGCTTTTGCGCT
>JAPXLY010000103.1:0-5219 GCA_033809295.1 Bacillota bacterium | reverse complement strand
CAACACGAATTCGAACCAAATCAAAGGCTCGGAATAAGTGTATGAGAGCCCGACAGACTGCTTCTTCCTGCCGTAGTCCTCGACAACCTCAGCCAGTCTTGCAGGAGTAATCTCATGGGTTTCCGCGTCAGCCTGGGAAATTTGCCAGTTTTGACAGAACCCGCAAGAAAGGTTGCACCCCTTGGTTCCAACTGATAGAATCTGGGAACCCGGGTAGAAATGATAAAGGGGTTTCTTCTCGATGGGATCCAACGCAAAAGACGTCACCTCGCCGTAGTTCAATGAAATGAGCTGCCCGGCTACGTTCTTCCTTGCACGACACACCCCGACGTTGCCCGGATGAATCTTGCAGTATTGTGGACAAAGAAGACACAAAACGACCTTCTTTGGCCCTGCCTCCCAGTAAGATGCCTTCTTCATCAAGTATGCCTCTTAACTTCAAATCTCTCGATTTCTATGTCTTCATTCGGACCTATGCCGGCCTTACGTCTTGCTATCGCCACTTGCTCCAGAGGAGTATCCACTCCCTCAATGTCAGGTAGAAGCAATCCCCGCTTCCGTCCCTTACGGACTATGACGCCGTAGAGTCCGGGGTTCAACTGGTCGAGTCCGGAAACAGGCTCGCTGGGCATCAAGACATCCACGGAATAGCTAAGACTTCTCAGTTCATTCTCCTTAACGGGATGGAACCGCGGATCTTGAGTCGCAGCAGCAATGGCATTCCCAATAATCTCCCGGGCGATGCTGCCGGTCGCCGGTTCTATTGTCCCTATGCAGCCCCTTAGCTCGCCACCTATCTTTAGGGTGCAGAATACTCCTGCCCGTCCCTGGAATTCGGGAGGGATCTCTTCAGGGGGATTTATCTTTTTCCCGGATCTTACGTAGGTTTCAACCGCAGCACGAGCCAGTTTTACGGGAAAGCTCTCACCGGACGGGCATCTCCCGGAACCACAGTTTTCACCAGAATCCACCTCCGGGCCGAAAAGCGCACATCCATAACCCACTCCGAACGGACCTTCGTATGACAGTACATCTGACCTCAGGTCATCACCGGAGACAGCCCCAAGCGCAGTCACCACCGGACGGTACCCGCACTCGCCTGCCTCATCCAGCAAGGAATCATCCAGGGACAGAATCCCTTGGACATCCGCATCTCGTAAGCACTGAATAAGCCTTTCGTCAAATTCCCTGCCCCGCGGGTTATAGCCTGCAGGCGCATGCCTGGTCAGGCGGTGTGATAAGTCTCCGCTTGCAACAAGGACAGCCCTTCGCTCCAGCCTCCGGGCAGCCTCATCTATAGCCTGTCCCAAAGCATAAAGCGCATGACGAGGCAGCAGAGCAGTGCCCATGACTACTATTGGAACAGCCTGTCCTATCTCTTTACTTATGAAGTGCATAGGGACCAGCACTCCATGATCCAGCCCTTCGGACCTCCTCGATATTCTTCGGCCCTCTCCGTCGAACCTGTAAATTCTTACGCCTATCTTGCCGGCTTCGTCGGCGATGGCTGAGATAAGCTCAAGATCATTCCTGAAGCGGTATTGGGCTTCGGCAACACCGAAAGCGGAAAAATCCCCGCAAAGCGGGTCATCTACCAAAACCGCTATGGCATCGCGGAACAGAGGCGCATGAGGACTGATGACAATTATCACATCAGGCTTAGCTTGATTTACACGGCAAGCCAGCTCTTTCATGGCTTCCTGCGTGGCCTTGACAGCACGGATATCGCCTTTCCCTATCTCCGGAATGAGAAGGGGCGGATGAGGGGCAAGGACACACAACACAACGCCTGCTCGCTTCACGGAAACCACACCTCGACTTTCTCTGCGCAAAGCGCTCTTCTCAGTCGTAGGGTAATCCCTAAGATGCTATGATATTCTGTAAGTCGTCAGTTATTTCCTCTTTACCCCATCCTAGAATTGCTCAAACTCAATAATGTCGAAGTTAGCGGAAAGAGGCCCATCGAGGATAATGTGGCCTGCAATAGTGGAGGACGCCAAACCCTCGATGAGAATCTGGACTTCTTTGATTCCGGGGACGTCGGTTAGTGTATTTACAATGGAATAGACAGTCAACTCCTCAGCCCTGCTCCCTCCCCAGTGATTCTCCATAAGCTCCTTGCTGAAGTCTACGTAAGCTACGTTATCCACGATTTTGACAGACTTAACGCATGTGCCTCGCGGCAACGTAGGACACAGTACGCTCCCGCGCGCAGGCCCTTTTGTGAGTTCCTGGACCACTCGAAAGGCGCGTGAGCCCAAATCGCGCTCATCTCCCAAGCCGGGGATTTTGCGAATCTCAAGCATGAGATCATCATCGAAATTGGTAGGCCCTGCAAAGTACAGGGCTGCTTCATCTTCCTCCAGGTTCAAGGCTGACCTGGCTCTTGAGTATAAAGAGGCATGGTCCTCGCTGCCTGTGAACTCACTCGGCAAATCAGAGATTGGCCTGGATTCATCACCCTCCCCGGGCCTGCCTTTCTTGTAAGAGCCCACCAGATGATTGACAGTCCCATAGAAGACAGCTTCGGCTACTTGCTTCCGGTAATTGGCCTGGGCCAGCAAGGCTTCTTCCCGCGGATTTGACAGGAATCCCACTTCCACAATGACTGCAGTCATCGTCGACTTGCGTAGCACAAAGTAATCGTCGCCGGTTTTCGCTTTTCGAAGATTGGGCCCGAGACGGCTGACAAGTTCCTTCTGTATGGCTATGGCGAGTTCTTTGGCATCACTTGACTTGCTATGATAAAAGGTTTGCGCACCGGACCAAACCGGCTCCGGAAAACTATTGGCGTGAATACTGATGTAGATGTCTGCCTTGTGTTCAATTGCAAGTGCAATGCGTTCTTCCAAGTCGAGCCTTTTCCAGTTGCCATTGGAACGGTTGCCGGGCTCAATGAGGCCGTCGTCTGTATTTCGGGTCAGGAGCGTATAAACAGCAGCCCGATTAAACAGATCTGCCAGACGCAAGCCTATGTCCAGGACTATATCCTTCTCCATAAGTCCGGAACGCCCCCTTGCGCCTGCATCGATTCCCCCGTGGCCGGGATCGATAACGATGGTTTTACCGCATACCGCTTCTGAAAAAGGAGCAGCAACTTTCACTGACACATAGGTGAGGATAAGGAGGAATGCTATGACTATCCCAATCGTTCCCAGGGCAACAAGCCAGGCCCGATTTGTCCAGACAACAATCACCGGTGACTTCAACAGGAATTCACCCTCTGTGGCGCGCCATGCCAAGAGAGAGAAAGCTCTCTTTAGGCGAATAGCTCCTATAACATGACTATGCGTGCGCTACTTATCAAAGACCGCCACTCAAAGATCGCCACCGGAATCGGAGCCTTTCATAACCCGGTAACCACCGCCTTTTTCAATTTCACTCGCTACATCGAACACCTCTGACATGTGCTTTAGAATACTCTTTGACCCTTGTTTCGTACGGGCCACCACGAGCAGGGATCCGCCGGGCTCGAGAAATTCCCGCGCCTCTGAGATCAAAGGGAATACCACTGATTTGCCTGCTCGAATCGGGGGATTGCATAAGATGAGATCGAACTTCATGCCGCGCACAGGTTCAAATCCATTACCTGGCAAGACTTTTGCGTTTGCCAACCGGTTCAGCTTGACGTTTTCTCGGGCGAGTTCGCATGCTCTGCTGTTCACGTCCACCATCACAACCTCTGACCCGGGGGAAAGCTTAGCGGCTGCGATGCCTATTGGGCCATACCCGCACCCGAGGTCCAGGACCTTCTTGACCCCGTCAAGATTCATCGCCTCTATCAGGAGTCTTGTTCCACGATCAAGCCTGCCCCTGGAGAATACCCCTCTGTCGGTGCGGAATCTAAAAGGAATCCCACGAATATCCATGGTAATCTCTTTTATCGACCGCTCCGAACTCGGCTTTTCGGTGAAGTAGTGCTCCGCCAATAGCGGTAGTCCCCCCCTATGCCTCTTGCCTGCAATCCGGCGAATACCGGCATCTTTGTCTTAAACTTGTTCCGACGGATGCGTGTTTTGACTGTATCGATGAAGTTTCGGTCGAATCCCATCTTTAGCAGTTCCTGTTTGGTTAGTTTCTCATCCACCATAAGATAGAGGAGTTTGTCCAGGTCGTCATAGGTGAAACCTAAGTCTTCCTCATCAGTCTGGCCTGCCCAAAAATCTGCGCTTGGGGGTTTTGCAACGATGTTTTCGGGAACCCTGAGATACCTTGCGTATGAACGGACCTGCGTCTTGTAAAGGTCGCCTAACGGATCAAAAGCAAATGCGAGATCCCCGTGGAGGGTTCCATACCCCAAGAGAAGCTCTGTCTTGTTGCTCGTTCCGATGACGAGGCCTCCGATAGCTGCAGACAAGTCATAAAGCAGTATCATTCTTTGCCTCGCCATTATGTTCCCCAGCCGAACTCTCCCGGGTTCTGCGCCGGTCGCGGCAAGAAGCGCGCCGCAACACTCGTTGACCATCGCCGTAATATCAATTGTCACGGATTGAAGACCGAGAATATCTCGGACATTCTCTGCGTCCCTAAGGCTCTCAGGACTCGTAGCATGATACGGAAGAATAGCAGCAAGAACATTATCGGGACCCAGAGCCTCAGTTAGAATATATGCCAGGACGACTGAGTCAAGGCCTCCGGAAAGCCCGAATACAGCTTTCTTAAGCCCTATCTTTGACATTTGAACCTTGACAAATTCAATCAGGGTTTCGTGGACGTTTTCCAGGTGAATTTGGAGGCCGGGAACAACAACAGACGAATAAAGCATGCACATACCTCTTTTGGATTCTCTTATTTTCCGGTAAACTTTGCGTCGCGTTTCTCAAGAAATGCCAAAGTCCCTTCTTTCATGTCTTCTGATGCGCAAAGCTTCCCAAAGCATTCTTCTTCCAGTCTCAAGCCTTCCTCAAGTGGGACTAAGATCCCTTGGTTAATAGCCCGTTTTGCCATCTTCATGGCAAGCGGTGCTTTGCTTAGGATAGTCTTTGCCAGATCCATACATGTATTCCGCAAAGCTTCCTGAGGCACCACTTGATTCACCAGGCCTATCCCTAGAGCCTCTTCAGCACTTATGATGCGTCCTGTAAATATCAATTCCCGGGCGAAGCCTGTACCTACAAGCCTGGGCAGCCTCTGAGTCCCGCCCCATCCCGGGATTATCCCCAGGTTTACTTCGGGCTGTCCGAACCTTGCGTTGTCAGATGCAATCCTCAAATCACAGG
>JAPXLY010000102.1:0-5329 GCA_033809295.1 Bacillota bacterium | reverse complement strand
TTTGGATGTTTCCAAAGCGGGGCGTGTCAAGGAAATCAGAATCGGCGATAAGGTGTTCAGCGGGTATACCCTAAGAACTCTTCTGGGGCTTGCTTCGACGAAGATGACTTACCGGATAGCCGATAATAAGGTCCGGATTACGACTACAGGATACGGACACGGTGTCGGCATGTCTCAGTACGGAGCCAATACCATGGCGGAAGCGGGAAAGAACTTTGAGGAAATCCTCAAGCATTACTACCAAGGCATCGAAGTTGTGGACTATTACCAAGCAGAAACAAGATGAATCCTCAGTCTGCATAGAGAGGAAAGTATTGGGGAGAATATTGTCCGGGGTGATGCCATGGAGAGAAACGCCAAAAAGAGGCAACCCGGGACTGATTCTCCGTCCAAGACGAAAAGCCTGGTTTCCGTTGTTGGGACGAAATTCGGCGCAGGCGCGCGGAGAACACGTGAATTCTTCGCCGGCCTGAGAAGTACTATCCCTGCGCTTAGGGACATTGTCATTTTGGTTGCTCTCACTGTTATTGCTTTTGCGTCCGGGTTCTTTGTGGGAAGGGAGACGACGCAGCCTGCACTGCCAGGTGATTTTGTGTCCATCCAGGAAATTGATATCCAAGGGACAAGCTCTCACTTAGCCGATGTCACAGTTACGGAAGACGTCATACCTCAAGACATTGCCACTTATCAAACCGCTGACGAAGAACCTGCGGGCGGGAATGAAGACGCGGGCGTCGTAGGCCCCATACCGGCCGACGCTCCGGAAGCGAAACCAGACGTTCCGCTCAGGGAAAGCACACCGCGGGAAAGCACACCGCCTGCCGGCGAGAAGATGACAATGCCTGTCCAAGGACGGATAACGTCTGAGTTCGGATGGAGGAAACATCCTGTGTACCAGGATTGGCGGTATCATACAGGAGTGGATATCGGAGTGCCTGAGGGTTCCCCGGTGAGTGCGGCGCTTTCAGGCAAGGTCGTCGAGTCAGACAGCGCGAGAGAACTGGGCTTATACGTAGTCATTGAGCACCCGGACGGTATCAAGACCAAGTACGCCCATTTAAAGTCGAATTCGGTGAATCGTGGAGATTCAGTGAAACAAGGGCAGATCATAGGAAATGCCGGGGCTTCAGGCGTCACATCCGGGCCGTATCTTCACTTTGAGGTGGTTTCCGGGGGTGAAACCGTCGATCCTGAGGGATTCCTGTAATACTGCTCTCCCGTGAGTAACCCTGACATATCTCGCTGTCCCAAGAATATACATGGTATTAAACCGGGGCAGGGGGGCAGCGGAGATGAGGGATTACATTCGGCGTAGAGTGCTTGACATTGCCGGCCATATTATCGAGACCAAGTCTACCGTGAGACAGACGGCCAAGCTATATAATGTCAGTAAGAGTACTGTGCACAAGGATGTAACAGAGAGACTTCCCATGATAAGTAAGCCTCTCTCAAAGAAAGTCAAGCGAGTGCTGGAGCAGAATAAGGCAGAGCGCCACATTCGTGGCGGAGAAGCTACAAGGAGGAAATATAGGGAGAAAAAGAGGGGTTAGGCGTCCCCTTTCTCTGGAGGAAATCTTCGCAGTATGTAGAAGAAACTACCTTGCGACGGTTTTTTCTTATTTACACATTGGATAAGCCTTTCAATCCGACTGCATCTTCAAGTGGCTTGCTGAGGCAAATAGGAGGAATAGGCCCATGCTGGGGCTGTCTGTGGATATCGGAATCGATCTGGGAACAGCCAATACGAGGGTTTTCGTCAAGGGTAAAGGCATAGTGATGAATGAACCTTCGGTTGTTGCCATCGATGGTGAAACCCGTAAGGTGCTTGCAGTCGGCGGAGCAGCCCGCAGGATGATTGGGAGAACTCCGGGTTCGATATTAGCTATCAGGCCTATGAAGGACGGAGTCATTGCTGACTATGAGATAACCGAGGCAATGCTCCGTTATTTTATTAATCGTGCATGCGGCCGTAAAGTTCTGATAAGGCCCAGGGTAATTATCTGTATTCCTTCCAGGGTGACAGGGGTCCATAAACGAGCAGTGCTTGAAGCTGCGTCACAATCAGGTGCCAGGCAGACTTTTCTCGTGGAAGAGCCAATGGCTGCAGCCATTGGCGCCGGTCTCAACATATGGGAACCTTCAGGGCACATGGTTGTCGACGTAGGCGGAGGGACCACTGATGTCGCTGTCATTTCTCTTGGAGGCATTGTTGTTGCTGATTCCTGTGCAATCGGAGGAGACAAGTTCGATGAGTCAATTATAAGGTATGTCAGGCGAGAGCATAACCTTATGATAGGTGAGCGGACTGCGGAGGACATCAAGATACGTATTGGGACTGCTTGTCCCGGGAGTTCCGACGAGACCGCGGAAATACGGGGAAGGGATTTCGTTACCGGCTTGCCGAAAATCATCAACTTATCCTCTGAAGAAGCTTGTCAGGCCCTCTCTGAGCCTGTGAAAGAGATCATCAACAGTGTGAAAGGCGTCCTGGAACGCACGCCTCCTGAGCTTGCCGCCGACATAGTTGACAGAGGGATAGTCTGCACAGGCGGGGGCGTTCTTCTTGACGGATTTGCAAGGCGCATGTCAGAGGACATCGGAATTCCCGTTCATGTCGCAGAGGATCCTATGAGTTGTGTTATTGTGGGCACAAGCAAGGTTTTTGGATCGCCGGAGGTTCTTAAGAACAGCCTGGTGGCAGGCGCGAAGTTTGTGTAAACCGCCATCTCTTCATAGTCAAGCCTGCTTTTCCTTCTGAGCATGAGTTCATTAGTTTTCGCTTGTTTTCCAAGGTTGTAGGCGGCCCCGCACGGTACGTACGTTTGCTGAGGCGGGTGATTGCAACGACGGGTGTCAAAATCCGGCCACCGGCCTACGGGCCGGATTTTGCCAAGGCAACCCGCTTGGGGCGCCGTCCCCTTAGTGCAACACCGGCAACCCCACACAGCACGTGCGGTACGTACATTTTCCGGGGCCGGTGGTTACTTACGGGGATCTGGTTAGAATCCCCGAGAAGCTTCATGAGGAACCATTTTTCCCACAAGAGGATAGTTGACTTTTATATAGAACTGAAAGGTAAAGGTGACCTTTGGAAGGAGGTTTACTTATCTCATGAGACGGCCATGGTATAATATGGGATTTCGCGCATGTATTGCTTCTTTCATCATGTTCTTTTTTGTTACGACAACTTGCAGCGCCGGATGGGTGTCCATCACTGAGGTTTCCGGCATCGGCGAAGGGAAGTTGGTTATTGATGAGAGCGGAGCTATTTTGCCCGTGACTGCTATTGCCAGAGGTGACGTCCTTCTTGTGCCTGCGACTTTCGTAGCTGAGATCTTAAGAACCTCGATGAGATATGACCCCGGGGCTAAGCGCCTCACCTACAGCGTACCGGGTGGCGGATTCGAGCTTTTGCTCAGTCAGAAGGAATGGACGTTGTCTTCGGGTGAGGAGCGAACCTTCGACGAACCCCCGGTAAGCATCTCCGGTGTTCCTTTTGTTCCGGTAGAGCTACTCAAAGTAACCGGGGATTACGAAGTGTCTTGGGATCCCAGGACAATGGAAATCCATATTCGCCGGCCCGGTGAAGGGATGGCTGTCTTAACCCAATCAAGGCACGGGATTCATCCTGATAAGGTTAGGTTCGTATTTCACCTAACCAAGGAAGTCCCGTTCAAAGTCATGCAGATGAAAAACCCGCCAAGGATAGTAATTGATTTTGAAGATACATATGTAGAACGGGAATTTGACGCTCTCCTTGACCATGTAGCCGTTGATCGAGTAAGAGTTGCTGCATCTGAACAGAGAAAAACCAGGGCAGTGATAGAGCTCAACTATGCGCTCCCTGATGCGACTGTGTTCTGGCTGCAAGATCCTGTAAGATTCGTTGTGGATGTGCCGACGATCTACAGCAGTAAGTCTGCGATTACGATAGCTCCCGGCATCCGCTATATCACATTGAACACCGGCATGCCTGCAGGCCCTATCACTGTCGATGTTCTGGAGGTTATGACAAGTCATGAGAACGTAACGGTGAAGACTGCCCTTGCAGGTTCTTTCGAGAGTTTTGGCTTGGCCCCTGTCAGTGAACTTGTGTCACGGTCTGGCGCGATAGCAGGGGTCAACGGGGTGTTTCACGCGTCAGACGGTACCCCTCTCGGCCTGATTATTATAGACGGCAGGCTGAAGAGCTTGCCTATTATGGCAAGGACTGCTATGGGGCTAACCCGTGACGGAAGGGTTCTTATTGATAACGTGTCAGTGGATACTGCAGGCAACTTGATTCCTGATTGGTTGGGGGAAGGGGTAATCTACGCCGTCGGCGGCGGCCCACGGCTGGTAAAAGACGGGAAAGTCAATGTGACTTCCGTTGAGGAGCAGTTTAAGCCGGACGTAGCCTTCGGCCGAGCGCCTCGAACCGCAGTAGGGGTAACCGATGACGGCAAACTCCTCTTGATTGCCGTAACAGGACGGCAGGCATACCACAGCATAGGGGTAACCTTAGAAGAATTGGCCCATATTGCACTGGAATTAGGCGCAAAGGACGCTATGAACCTGGACGGCGGGGGCTCCTCCACAATCGTGGTTCGGGACTATGTCATGAACACTCCGTCAGACGGGACAGAACGGAAAGTAGCCGACGCAATCCTTGTGTTTGCCGGCGGACCTTAGGCAGCCTTCGAGAACCTAAGTATGAACTCATTAGGTTTTGCTCCTACACGGTACGTACATTTTTTGGAACCGGCGATTACTTATGGCGGAGACCGTTGTTCTCCCCCATATTATGTTAACACAGCCCCCCCCGAATGGCAAAAACTGGCCGGCGTCTTCGGCGAAACCGGCGGTTACCGGAGAAGTCCAACGGTCTCATGGCGATCTACTTAGAAAGCCTGTAGGTTATCTGCAATTTGTGAAGGGCTGTGAAGGGAGAATCCTGCTTTATGATTTCAGTCTCAATAACCAAAGAACCGGCGAGAAAGAAGCTTATAGCCGCTGCTGTAGTTATCCTGGGTTTAGTGGTGATAGGAATCGGAGCCTTCCCTCATTCCGAGGCAGGAGCGCAAGAGAGTCCTGAGTTTATGCCTGTTGCACAGGTTGTACCGGGGATGAAAGGTATTTCCAAGACTGTCATTTCAGGCACGAAGGTAGACACGTTTGACATAGAAGTCTTAGGCATTTTAAAAGGCGGAGCAGCTTCAGGCGACTTCATTTTTGTGAGGGCGAGCGGAGACGCCATAGAAGCTTCAGGCGGGGTAGCGGCGGGAATGAGCGGCAGTCCGGTGTACATAGACGGACAGCTTATAGGCGCGATAACCCATTCCCTCAGTGA
>JAPXLY010000101.1:0-5367 GCA_033809295.1 Bacillota bacterium | reverse complement strand
CCTGTGCCAAGCGGTGTTGTTTTCACGAAGATCTGCGCCGAATCAGGTGTTCTCGCAAGTGACTCATGTCCCGGCGTAACAACTGAAGTCTTTATCGAAGGGACGGAACCGCGGGGGCTCTGCTATTTACACACAAGAATTCACGAAGTTGATGTGTGCGTTGAATCAGGGCAGCTTGCAGGTAGATACTGTCCTTCGGACCAAGTCGAAAGACGCAGGTACTTGGCGTCAAGCGGCCTCAGGATTCTGCCTGACGGAACCATAGCGACAGGGCAGTCCATTCCGCGGGTGACATGTCAAGTGCATACATGGTGGACAACAGACTCCCATGGCGCAAGAGCAGAGGAGGCCCCTGAACCTGAAGAACACCAAGAAACTCCGGACTAGGCCTGGTTATTAACCGGACCAGGCTATCTACCGCGCATTGAAACTACGGTGACCCCGTCACCGCCTTCAGACAGCCCCCCGGGCAAAGAGGTATCCACATGAGGATGTTCCTTTAAGAATTCACGCACTGCTTGCTTCAGGGCGCCTGTCCCCTTACCGTGGATAATCCTCACTCTTGACAGTCCGGCAAGGCATGCGTCGTCTAAGTACTTGTCTACTTCGGCTATGGCTTCTTCCGCAGTCTGCCCCCGCACATCGAGCTCCATGGAGACAGCAAGAGCTTTCCCCCGGGTAATCGAAGAAAGATATACCTGCCCTGTATGAGAAGGCTTCTTGAGGCCGTCACCGCCTTCTTGCACGTACAAGTCTTCAAGTGGCACAAGAACTCTCAATCCGCCCACCTGAACCTCTACCTCATCGCCTTCCCCTGACACCCAGGATACTTGTCCCGCTTGACGCAGCTTGCCCACGAAAACCTCAGTACCCACCTCGGCTTCACCGGGCTCCAAAGGCCTCAAGCTGTCAGCATACCCGGTTGATGCGTCCGCACCGGGCAGCTCCTCCTCAATGGCCGGAGCTCTGTCCGAGACTTCTCTCAGCGCTTCCCTGGCCTTACGGGCTTCGTCGTCAATCACACTCCTGGGCTGATAGGAACCTTGGCGCAATTCTTTAACAATCGCGGCGATATCAGCTTTTGCCTGCGCTAACATGCTGTCAGCCTCGTCCTTTGCTTTTCTCAAGATCTCAAATCTCGCCTCTTGTAACTGCTTAACCTCTATTTCCCTGCTCCGCTTCAGGCTTTGCTGCTCTTCCCTTGCCTTCCTGGCTTCCTCCCTTTCGGCTGTCAACTCCCGCATAGTCCGCTCCATCTCGGCTATCATGGCATCTACCTGAATCCTGTCTTCTCCAAGATGGCCCCTGGCAGTTGAGATCACTTCTTCAGGCAACCCAAGCCTGGATGCTACGGCAAGCGCGCATGAACCTCCCGGTAATCCCATGATCAGACGGTATGTGGGTTTCAGTGTTTCAACGTCAAATTCACATGACGCGTTCTCCGCCCCCTCGTACTCATAAGCAAATGCCTTTAGCTCACTAAGATGGGTCGTAACCACAGTCGAGGCGCCCCGTTCATGCAGATGTCTCAAGATTGCCACACCGAGGGCCGCCCCTTCCGCAGGATCAGTGCCTGCGCCGAGTTCATCCAAAAGGACTAGGGAACTTGAGCCTGCTTGCTCCAAAATCTTGACTATGTGAGTCATGTGGGACGAGAACGTAGACAAGCTTTGTTCAATGCTCTGTTCGTCACCGATATCAGCGAAAACCCGGGAAAATACTGGTACGCAAGTCCCGGCTGAAGCCGGAAGGTGGAAGCCTGCCAAAGTCATAAGTGCAAAAAGCCCGATAGTCTTCAGGGTGACAGTCTTTCCTCCTGTATTCGGGCCGGTCACTACCAGGGTCCTGAAGTCCTTTCCAAGTTCCACATCGATAGGGACGACATCGCCTGAAAGGAGTGGATGCCTCCCCCGGCGAATCCTAAGGTATCCTCTGCCGTCCACGTCGGGCTCCAGAGCCTTCATGTCAATACTGAGCATACCTTTGGCTAAAGCAAAATCTATGGCGCCAAGTGCGCTCAAAGTATTGCGAATCTCAAGGCCTGCGCCGCTCACCAAAGAAGACAATTCTCCCAGAATTCTCTCGACTTCCCGGGTCTCTTTGCCGGCAAGTGAAGTCAACTCATTATTCAGATCCACTATGGGCATAGGCTCAATAAAGAGAGTCAAGCCGCTGGCAGATCTGTCATGCACTATTCCGGGCACGGCGGTTCGTGATTCCTGCTTTACTGGAACGACAAACCTCCCTGAACGCAGAGTGATAATGGGTTCCTGGAGATGACGAGTAGATTGCTGTGATTTTATGATGGCATCGAGCTTGTCACGAATTCTGCTGTTCACAGTACGAATTTGCGACCTTATCCTTGCCAGTTCAGGGCTGGCATTGTCCACCACATTTCCGTACTCATCAATACACCGTTCAATTTCCCTGACAATACCGGGTTGGGGAGCAATCTCTTCAGCATGCCCTCTTAGGATCTCAAAATCAGAATCCAATCCTGTGATGAATTTCCTTAGCCTCATAGCCGCGCTTAAGGTGGATGATACGTCAAGGAGCTCCTCGGGCGCAAGAATCCCCCCGATCGCAGCCCGCTCCAGGATACTACGAATATCACGGACACCTCCGAGAGACAAATCCTTACCTGCAGATAGGATTGCCCTGCCTTCAGTAGTCTCCCTCTGTCTCCTTCTCACCTCTTCGGCGCAAGTCACAGGCGCGACACTGTCTGCAAGTTCCTTTCCTAAGCTCGTTGCAGCGTAGGCCTTCAAACGTTCTTTTATCTTATGAAATTCCAGTACACGGATTGACCTCTCATCCAAATTGACAAACCCCCTGACACGCGCTTATCCTCACTCGCCTGTCAGGGATCATTATAACACTACGGGCACGTTCAAAATAGGTTTAGTGGATCTGCGTAACTAATCACCGGTTCCGGAAAGTGTACGTACCGTGCAAGGTGGCCCCGCAAGGTATGTACGTTTTCTGAGGCCGGTGTTGCACTAAGGGGACGGCTCCCCAAGCGGGTTGCCTTAACAAAATCCTGCCGTAGGCCGGTGGCCGCATTTTGACACCCCTCGCTGCAATCACCGGCAACCCAAGATCTGGGAAAACGAGCGAAAACTAATGAACGAGACCGTTGTTCTCTTCCATATTATGTTGACACAGCCCGCCCCAATCGCAAAAAACGGCCGACGTCTTCGGCGAAACTGGCAATTACCGGAGAAGTCTAACGGTCTCATGGACTCATACTAGTGAGCGGGCGGCCTCTCAATGCTTACCTCAGGGAAGTCACCGGGCTCAACTGCAGCTTGCTGCTCCAGGACGCTCCGGGCAGCCTGCTTAACACCTTCATCCCTTGCGTTTTCCGCAAGCCAGGCCACATACCCGGGATCCTGCCGTACTACCTGTCCAAGGGGTTTTCGGATATGCTTGCCGAAGGTGAGGACCAGATCCTCAGGATTGTCAGGGACGGAGGCATCGTCCGGAAGGATCGCATCTCCAAGCTCTTCTAAGGCTACCATGTCTATACCCACGGCATCTCTCATGGCCCGGGCTTTTGCCCTTGTTGCAGCCATTCTCAGAAGATGGGGTTGTATCGCCCGGTTCACGCTTTCAGGCGATGCGTCCCCGACCTCCTTGAATACTCCGTCTTCAGTCTCAACTTCCGCCTCTACGACACCGTACATCCCGTTATCCATGGAAGGGATCTGAATGACCTTGGTGTTGATGCGCTTCAAGCCACGCTGCCTTGCAAGCTCAAGGAGGCCTCCGTACAGAACATAGTCCCTGCCCTGGAGGGTTTTGATGAATCGCTCACGGAATTCCTTTGAAAGCTCCATAGTGAAGGTCACACCCTATTCTTTAGTTTTCAGATCGCGAAGTTCAGCGCTTTCTTTCTTCACAACATAGAGTTCCCCGGATGTGTCCAGGCTTGCAAGCAACACGTCAGCAGGATCTTTTACACCTTTTTTTCTCAATTCTTCCTTGAGCCACGCTATGGTAAGCCCAAGCTGGTCCAAGTACTTGTACTTTACCTCTCCGTCTGTGACCAGGGGATAAGGCAATCCTTCATATGAAGTCGTGATCCCGAGGTCCCTGGGAGTAACAGGCCTTGCTTGAGATTTCATGATCACACTTAATCTGCCTGACCCTTCCAGGACTGCAAACTCCACATCTTGGATATTGGATACGTCTTTCTCACGTAACCCTGATAACAGGTCATCTATGTTATAACGGAGTTCCCTTAATGCACCTTCTAATATTTTCCCGTCTCTCACAACAATGGAGGATTTTCCGCTGATTAAGGATCTGGCCTTCTCGCTCCTTAGTGTCATAAATGCGAACACCACCTCAGCAACGGCCAATACAGCAATGGGAACAACCGCGTCATGTATGTGAATTGACTTCTCCTCCAGAGGCATAGCTGCAAGATCCGCAATCATAATAGCCACAACAAGGTCAAAAGGGGACAATTGTCCGATTTCTCTCTTCCCCATCACCCTGGTGACAAAGAGCACAAACGTATACATGAACACTGTCTTAAGCACAGTAGAGAGCATCTGCAAACACCCCTTAGCCTATGCTTTCCAGGCGTCGGCGCTCTGTATTGTAGTATGAGTGCAATGTGTCACATGTATTCCGTAGGGTAATTCCCGGATGGGATGCAAGGCTAAACGCCAAGCCTATGATGCAGTTAGGGTCCTCTGCGGCTCTGCTTGAGCCATGCTTGGAGTTTTGCGAGGGGCCAGGTATTAATCACATAATCCGGTTCAAGCCAGGCACGTCTTGCGACATCCAAGCCATATGACATAAAACGAAGCTCATTCGTATTATGAGAGTCAGTATTAATCACGATGTAGACTCCGGCCTCCATTGCCTTTCGCGCCAATTTTGAGTCCAAGTCCATTCTTTCAGGGTACGCGTTGATTTCCAAAGCCACATTATGCCTGGCTGCCTCGTAAATGACAGTATCCATATCCACGTCATAACCTAAGCGCCTACCAAGCACCCGCCCGGTGGGATGGGCGATTATGTTTACACTTCCGCTTCGGATTGCCTTGACTATGCGATCTGTCATAACATCTTCAGGCTGCCCGAAAGCACTGTGCACTGATGCCACCACCACGTCAAGAGCATAGAGGACGGAATCCGGATAATCGAGGCTCCCGTCCTTCAGAATCTCCAGCTCAATTCCGGATAGCAAATGAATCCCCGCGAATTTCGCCCGAAGCAGGTTCAAAGCCTCCATCTGTTTGGCAAGCCGCATCTCTGAGAGCCCTCCTGCAATCCCGAGGGACTTGGAATGATCAGTGATTGCAACATACTCATACCCCAGGGCCTTGGCAGCTTCCGCCATAGACTCTATGG
>JAPXLY010000100.1:0-5389 GCA_033809295.1 Bacillota bacterium | reverse complement strand
CAAGCACAAGTATTCCCCAGCAACCTAAGGCGAACACTCCATGGCCGGCTGCAAGTTGCAACCTCATGCTTCTTTTCGGCAAAGGAGCGCACAGGTTGCGCATGTACAGATCCTTTTCGTTGAAGGCGATCATGATTGAGCTTACGCCTGTCATAATCATGGCGAGTAAAGCATAAGCGCAGTATGCATAGTAGTAAGAATACGGCCCATGCGAACTGGGGAGCCTGCCGAATGATCTCATAGTGACCGGAGCATCAACAGCCAAGTCAGCCATGGCGGCTGCAACCAACTGCGCCTCTTCCTTTTCTCCGCTGTACAACCTGTGGAGCCTTACAGTGTTGAGAAACTTGTCAATATTCATGTCAACATAGAAGCTGCTGGTGGAATCAGGCACGATTACCTTCCGGATAGCGCAGTCTTCGCCGGACATGAATGCATCTGAAAAGCCCGGTGGAATAATAGCAATGTACTCCACCTTACGATAGAAGAGCGCATCCTGAAGTTTTTCCTCGTCGTCCGGATACGACACGAGCCGCCCGGTGCGGGCCAGGTAATCGACTAAACCTTGCGCAAGCTCGGAATCGCCGTCCCTGTTAATCACAGTAACAGGGAGTTTCGTCGGTTCAAAACTACTAATCGCAGTTTTCGGCGCTATGAAGGAGAAAAGCACCGCAAGCCCCATGAAGACACCAAGACTGATTGCCAAAGATATGGCCGAACCACGCATAACCTTAAAATAGGCCTTAAATACTTGCATATCTCTCCCTCCTAAGCCGCATGAAACTTGCCATACACATCACAGCAGAAATCAAGCACAACATCCCGATGTTAATAAAGAAGCGTCTGTGAGTATCGAACACATACAGGCTATAGAATGCATCTGATATCAGAGCCGCCGGGTTGACGTAAGAGAGGACCGGTGCCTTTCTGGCTATGATGTCTTTCATGTCAACCCACATCAAACCCGCCAGGAAGCTCATGATCATGCTGGCGCCAATGAGAATCCCTATCTTTGCAGCCTCGCTCCCCCGGATGACCGTACCGATGAAGTTACCGAATGAGACACCTGCGATGCATCCTGCGAAACATGTAAGCAGTACATAGCCTAGCTGATTTCCGAAGCTAATTCCTAGTACGAACGCCAGGTACGCAAGGAGAATCAGCACCTCCGCGAAACTGACTGCGAGGGCTGCTACAGCATCAGCCAGCATCACCTGCAGCTTGTGTGTAGGCGCTACACTGCGCCGCGCTCCCTGGGCGGATAAATCAGCCTGAACATCAATAGTGTTGCGTAACCCCCAAAACGCGCTGTACATGCAAGCCATGGCAATTAAGGCATAGAAGTAAGCAAGCATGGTATCGGGCACCGCATCGGAAAACGATACTTGTTCAGTATGGCTTTTACGGTTTTCCAGGTCTCTAATAAGGTGCCGGACAGCCCCTGGGTTCTTCGCAACTATGCCTGAAACTGTTTTGCTTGTATGCGCGTACTCGTCCAGAATCGCCTTGAGTATGCTTTGATTGATTCCCAACTGTTTCACTGTGAGCCCAATTTCATCGTCTACAGTAATGATCCCTGTGATATCGCCTTCCTCAAGCAACCTCTCTGCTTCATTCTCATCAGCCAAAGTCAACTCAAGTATCTGATTTTCGCCTTCCTTCGATAATGACTCCAGCACCTGTCGGAATGCAGCATTCCCACGATAGGCCTCGTTATCTACGACGACAGTTTTGATTGGGTTGAACCCTTCCAGCTCTGCCGTAAGATGGCCGAAGGCGAAGTAGAAGAATGTTGCTAACAATAAGGGAAAGAGTAGCGTCCAGAAGACTGTCTCCTTATCACGTACCAGGCATTTCAACCGGTAGCCGAATACATGCATAAACATACCTTTCGACCCTCCCCTCAGTCCCTGAGCTGCCTGCCGGTAATCTCAAGGAACACATCGTTTAGAGTTGGCTGCTCTGAGAAGACCCTGTTGAACGAGATATCGTGTGATTTCAAGTAATCAAGCAGGTTCAAGAGGTTATGCTGACCGCCGTCGTAATGGACTGACAGGCGGTCGTCGGAATAATGCGCCTGGGTCACGTGAGGCAACTGCCGGATCCGGGCCAGATTGTCAGAGTCAAGCATATACATTTCCACGCTGATGGCCTCTCCGTCGTTTATCATCGCTTTGAGCTCTTCGGTGGTCCCGGTAGCCAACGTCTTCCCCTTATCCATAATCACGACACGGGTGCATAGCTGTTCAACCTCTTCCATGTAGTGTGAAGTATATACTACTGTAGCGCCTCCCCGGTTAAGCTCGCGAATCCCCTCGAGAATGCTGTCTCGGCTCTGCGGATCCACTCCAACCGTGGGTTCATCAAGTATTAGAAGCTTCGGCTTGTGGGCTGTGCCACACGCAATGTTTAACCTACGCAACAGCCCCCCTGAAAGCTTCTTGGGATAAAACTTGCGGAATTCGCCGAGCCCCACGAAGTCAATGGCCTCTTGAACCAGGCGGCGGCGGGTACCCGGATCCTTGACATACAGTCCGCAAAAGTAATCGATGTTTTCATCCACCCGCAGCTCATTGAAGACAGCCACGTTCTGCATGACAATGCCGATATTTCGCTTGCTATCGTAGGCATCGGGCGTCATAGGCCTTCCGAACACCTCGACAGTGCCTTTGTCGTACTTGAGCAGCGCCAGGATACAATTGATCGAGGTGGTCTTGCCCGACCCGTTAGGCCCAAGCAAGCCCACGATCTCACCCTCTTTTACTTGAAGATTGAAATGATCCAGCGCAAGCAGGTTTCCATACCGCTTGACTAAATTCTCGACACTAATGAGCATAACCACTCCTCCTCGCTCCGTCTGACTTCATTCTATAGGTAGCGAGCGTCACATTATAAGTGCCGGGAATCAATTCGAGAGATGACAATTGTCACTAGGTAGATCACCACAAATAATCGCCGTTTCCAGAAAGTGTACGTACCGTTGAGGGTTGCCGGTGTTGCACTCGGGGACGGCTCCCCAAGCGGGTTGCCTTGACAAAATCCGGCCCGTAGGCTAGTGGCCGAATTTTGACACCCCTCGTTGCAATCACCGCCAACCCAAGACAATCGGAAAACGAGGGAAAACTAATGAACTCATACTTAGGATATAGACTTTGAGGCAAGCAGAAATGAACAGAGACTGAGTGGATTGATAGGGGCATAGGACCCACCAAAACTTGACTCAGACGAACAGAGACCAAGAATTGATAGATACAGGCAAAGTATGGTAGACTTATTGCCGAAGGAGACGTGACCATGCCAGGGATTATCGATAGGCTGCTGGTACTCGGTTGCTGTTCCGCTTTACTGCTAGGGAAGGCGGATGACGTCACTGCCGTCGTGGCGATGCTGGCTGCAACGACAGTCAGCGCACTCAACGGCTACACGAAATCACGCCCATTTCTGATAGCAAGCATCGCATCCTACACTGTGGCCGGCATGGTTTGGCCGGCGTTCTGCCTTTTCTTACCCCTGGTATACTATGACGCTATAGCCGAATCCCATGCAACGGGAAAAGGCGTATGGATCGTCGCTGCCGCAGGTTCACTTGTAGTTTTGTTCGTAAGCCTCCCCACCGGAACATGGCTGATGATTGCAGTCCTGATGGCAGTCGCCCATGTGCTGGCACAACGTACGGAAGCGCTGGATCTGAGCCAAACCGAGGCCAAGCGACTCAGGGACACCGGCCACGAAATGGCCGTGCTTCTCAGGCAGAAAAACCGGGAGCTTATTGAAAAGCGGGACTACGAGATCCGGCTGGCGACACTGAACGAACGCGGACGCATCGCCCGTGAGATCCACGACCATGTCGGGCACCTGCTGTCCAGATCAATCCTGCAGATAGGCGCTCTCATGGTCACAAAGAGCAATGATGAAGAACGGCAAAGCCTGTCAACTGTTCGTGATACGCTTTCTGAAGCCATGGACAGGATACGTGCCAGCGTTCACGATCTGCACGATGAATCCCTCGACCTCCGGACTAAGGTTGAAGCCTTGGTGCACGAGTTCACATTCTGCCCGATCCGGCTCGACTACAGACTGGAACGCGAGCCTGAGAAGCATATCGCATACTGCTTTATAGCCGTTGTCAAGGAGGGCCTTAGCAACATCATCCGCCATTCAAACGCAACCCAGGTTACCCTCGCGCTCGTAGAACACCCTGCCCTCTATCAATTGGTTTTGCAGGACAACGGGTCGCAGGACGGTGTCAAAACAGAAGAAGGGCTGGGATTACGCAGCATGGCACATCGAGTGGACGCGCTTGGCGGACAACTTGTGATTGAGCGCAGCGGCGGGTTCAGGCTGTTTATATCGATTCCCAAAGGGGGGACATTACATGAGAGTGCTGATAGTCGATGATGACCCGCTAGTCTGCCAATCGCTGAAAACCATTCTACAGGCGGCCGGTGGTATCGAAGTGGTCGGGATGGGCCATGACGGACACATGGCGGTAGAGCTCTTTAGGCAACTTAAGCCGGATGTGTTGCTCATGGACATCCGCATGGACAAGATGACAGGGCTCGAAGCCTCAGAGCATATCCTCAGTCAATTCCCTGATGCGCGTATTCTGTTCCTTACGACTTTCTCAGATGACGAGTACATCGTGCAAGCACTCCGGCTGGGGGCAAAGGGGTACATCCTGAAGCAAGACTTCGAAAGTATAATCCCTGCCCTAAGCGCAGTATACAAAGGCCAAAGCGTATTCGGTGATGCAATCGTCACAAAACTGCCCAAGCTGCTAAGCGACAGCGGGCGCGCAGACCTTGCCGGATTTGGAATCAGCGAAAGAGAAGAAGAGATCATTGAACTTGTTGCACAAGGACTGAGCAATAGAGAGATTGCCGAAGCCCTGTACCTCGGCGAAGGCACGGTGCGCAATTACCTCAGCGTGATTCTGGAGAAACTGCAGCTTCGCGACCGTACGCAATTGGCTGTGTTCTACCTGAAGCGCGTGTGATGAGCGGTGGAACGTGGCTTCTGTGCAGCTTATTACTTCTGGGCCTCCCAAAAGCACCTCTTTGGAGAGACTATCTTGCCTTCCTTCTTCAATTTAGCCAGAACCTTATCTACTTCCTTTTTATCGATACCCGTTACGTCAGCCACTTCTCCGGCTTTTACAGGCTTTTCGGCCTTCGTGAAGAAATCAACTATTGCCTGATAATTGTCCATTGCCATATCCCCTCTTTCGTCTTGCGTAGGCAATTCCCAGGACTGCTTTCTCTAGGTACTCAATCCTCCCATTCTTATGGATAACAAAGGAAATCAGTTCCGATGTGTCAGATTTCGACGCCGTCGAGAGAATCCCTTGCAGTGAGATGGAAGAAAGTAGTTCGCCCGATCCTGCCTAGGC
>JAPXLY010000099.1:0-5486 GCA_033809295.1 Bacillota bacterium | reverse complement strand
GGTTTAGTCTACTTCACAGGCTGTGTTGCGTCACTCTACCCAGGGGCATATAAGATCCCCCGGACAGTAACTCAAATCATGAACCGCGTAGGGATAGAGTTTGTCCTACTGGGTGGGGAAGAATGGTGTTGCGGGTATCCCTTGTCCCTAATGGGGCTTGATCGGGAAGCATATGAAATCCTAAGACACAACCTGGACAAAGTCACATCCCTGGGGGCAAAGGTCCTAATGACCGGCTGTCCATCGTGTTATTACATGTGGAAGCAGATAATAGATGAGACTCACTCCCGCCTCACAGTCATTCATTACACAGAGTTGCTAAGCAGGATAGTCGCGGAAAAGGACGTCAGGCTCCGCCCGATGGAAGTTGTGGCGACATACCACGACCCATGTGACCTTGGCCGGAAATGCGGAATCTACGATCCTCCAAGGGACGTGTTAAGAAGCATTCCAGGCCTTGTGTTTGAGGAAATAACCCCTTCTCGGCAGGACGCGCGCTGTTGTGGGGGGGGCGGTAATCTGGAAATGACAGATCCTGAGCTCTCAGGGAAAGTGGCCGGAGCTCGACTGAATCAAGCTGCAGCTACCGGTGCTAAGCTCATCGTCACCGCTTGCCAACAATGCGCCCGAACACTGTCAAGAGCCGCAAGCCGAATCTCCGGGTCACACAAAGCGTCAGGTCAAAGCGGCATGATTCCCAGGGAAGACGCTGGTACGACAGGTCCCCAAAGTATGAAGGTGAAGGATATCGCTGAGATCCTATTTTCCTGTCTCCCAAATACGTAGGCGTTTCTTGTATTCTCAAGGCGCAAAAGCAGGCCTTCAAACATGAACCGTTGACACGAACCCATGGTCTAAATTGGCTTTTGCCGAATACTTGTATATAAAGATCACGCAACTTACCGGCTTCCAGCTCATAGTCTCTCTTACACGATTGAATCCGTTTCAAAGGTTTCCGTCTCTCGGTTGAATAACGTCTTAGGGGGGAAACGAATTGAAAAGGATGTTATGTGTGGCTCTTCTGATTGTGTTCACGTGCATTCTGTTGAGTTCGGTATGTACAGGCGCAACTCAAATCGTAATCGGCGTAAATGCTGAACTGACCGGGGGCATTCCGGTTGTGGGACGATCCTGCAAGAATGCTGCTGAAATGGCTGTTGAGGAAGTGAATAAAGCGGGCGGTCTTGAAGTTGCCGGAACTAAGTACATTGTTAAGCTGATCGTAGAGGACAACGAGGACAGACCTGAGTCCTCAGCAGCGGTAGCCCAGAAGTTGATATCCCAAAACCAAGTGCTTGCGATAATCGGCGCCAACGCAAGCCGTAACGCAATTCCGCCTTCCCAGATATGTGAAGACGCAAAGACCCCTATGATAAGCCCATGGTCAACTAATGTGAAGACAACTCAAGGCAAGAAGTACGTATTCCGCGCTTGCATGATCGATGATTTCCAAGGCTTGGTCTGCGCAAGATTCGCCAAGGATCACCTGAAAGCTGACAAAGCAGCGGTCCTATATGACGTAGCAAGTGAGTACAATAAGGGAATCGCCGAGGAGTTCAAGAAGTCGTTTGAGGCGTTAGGCGGCAAAATCGTGTCCTTCGAATCCTATACCACAGGAGACCAGGATTTCTCATCACAGCTTACACGGATTGTCCAAGCGTCGCCGAAAGTCCTTTTCCTGCCAAACTACTATAGCGAAGTGCCTCTGCAAATTCAGCAAGCCCGCAGACTGGGCTTTGCCGGTGACTTCCTGGGAAGCGACGGCTGGGGTTCACCTGAAATAATCAAGCTCGGCGGACGTGACATGGAAGGTCAATTCTTCAGCACCCACTACGCTCCTGATATCGCCACCCCGACAGCGCAGAAATTCATCAAAGCTTACGAGGAGCGTTACAAGGAACTTCCCGACGATGTAGCTGCACTGACCTACGACTCCTTCGGCATGCTCTTCCAGGCGATTAAGGCCGCGGGCAAACTTGACAGAGCCGCCTTGCGAGACGCTCTTGCCCAAATAACGAAGTACGAAGGTGTCACAGGCACAATGAGGTTTGAAGGAACAGGAGACCCTGTGAAGAGCGCTGTGATTATCCAAATCAAAGACGGCAAGTTTACTTACTTCGCAAGTGTCGGGCCATAGAATCCCAGGTGATTCTTAGGATACGAAGGCCCCGACTTCCTGACTAACCCTGTGGAGGTTGGGGCCATGCACATAAGGCGTCGGGGGTGATGATTTGATTATCATACTGCTGCAGCAAATGCTCAACGGATTGCAGCTTGGGAGCGTATATGCGCTGATAGCTCTCGGCTACACGATGGTATACGGCATACTTCGCCTCATCAACTTTGCTCACGGCGATATTTTTATGATCTCATGCTATTTCGGTTTCTTCGCAGCATGCGCCTTTCTTGCGCAGGCAATACCGACCTGGCTTACTTTCATCGCCACCATGATGGTAAGCATGCTCCTGACAGCGCTTGTAGCGGTATTAATAGAACGTGTGGCGTATAAACCCTTGCGATACGCGCCGAAAGTGTCGGCAGTGATCACTGCCCTTGGAATAGGGTTGTTCCTGGAAAATTTCACCTTAGCGACATTAGGTCCTACCCCCAGGGGGATGCCTGCGCTCTTGCCTAACGTAAACTACAGGTTAGGGGCGCTCTCAATGTCCAGCGTGCAGATTCTAATCATAATCATATCCATAGTCCTTATGTTCCTGTTGGACAGGGTGGTACAGAGGACTATGACAGGCATGGCAATGCGCGCAGTCTCCTATGACAAGACTACCGCCTCAGTAATGGGTGTGCCTGTTGACAGGATAATCTCCATAACCTTTGCCATAGGTTCTGCTGTGGCAGGCGCAGGCGGAGTCCTCTACAGCCTGGCATATCCAATTATTAACCCTTACATGGGAGTCCGAATCGGTTGGTGGGCGTTCATTGCAGCAGTTATCGGCGGTATCGGAAATGTCCGCGGCGCAATGCTTGGCTCGTACATACTGGCTTTTGTTGAGGTATTCACCCCAATGGTATTGCCGTCTTCAACCTACAGGGATTTCGTGGCGTTTACTGTGCTCCTAATCGTGCTGGTAGTGAGACCGACCGGGCTCATGGGTCGAGTTACCGCTCAAAAGGTGTAGTCTTCGAGACTCCGGGCCTGCGCTAGAAATGAGGTGCATTTTGTGGGGCCGAAATCCAGGATGACATTGGTGTTGGTGGTCTTAGGCTTTGTCCTATGTATTTTGACAGAACGGTCCGGACTGCTCAGCGCCTACATTTTGCAGATCTCCATGTACGTGGGAATAAACATCATTTTGACACTTAGCTTGAACCTGGTGAACGGGTACATGGGTGAGTTCTCAGTAGGACATGCGGGATTCATGGCAATAGGCGCCTATGTTTCGTCCATCATCACAGTCCGGGTTTTCCACAATCAAATGGGCCCTCTTGTCTTTCCCCTGGCAGTGATAGTCGCGGGAATAGTCACTGCTGCAACCTCTTTTGTGGTCGCGTTCCCGTCGTTTCGTACGCGCGGCGACTACCTTGCCATTGTGACCCTGGCGTTTAACATGATCGTCAAGAGCGTCCTTGAGAACATTGACGCCCTTGGCGGGCCGAGAGGGTTTATGGGTATGGGTCGCCTGACTAATCTCGCCAATGTGTATGCTTGGTGCCTCGTCACCATATTCGTAGTCAGGAATCTTGTGTACTCTAATTTCGGCAGGGCTGTGCTTTCAATACGCGAAGACGAGGTAGCCTCTAACCTGGTGAGTGTCAACACAAGACAAATGAAGATCATGGTGTTCCTTATAGCCGCATTCTTTGCAGGGGTCGCAGGGGCCTTGTTTGCCCATGTAATGCAGTTTATCAACCCAAGGAGCTTCGCGATTCAGAAATCCACGGACATTCTTGTCATGGTGTACTTAGGAGGTATCGGAAGCATATCCGGGTCAGTGCTCGGCGCTACCGTGTACACGGTTCTCCTTGAACTTCTGAGACCACTTGGAGTCTGGCGCTGGGTAGTGGGCCCAATCATGCTGGTTATCCTCATGATTTGCCGTCCCACCGGGATCATGGGACTGAAGGAGCTTACCGGGCTGATTCCCCGAGAAGAGCGAGTCCTGAAGGCGAAGGAGGGAGCTGACGTTGTCACTGCTTCAGATTGAAGGGTTAACCCATTTCTTCGGTGGGCTGAAAGCGGTATCTGATTTCAACTTGGAACTTACGAACGGAGAAATCGTGGGTCTCATTGGTCCTAACGGCGCAGGCAAAACCACTGTCTTTAACCTCATCACCGGGGTCTATAAGCCAAGCAGAGGTCAAATTCACTTCGACGGACATGATCTGGTGGGGCTACAGTCATGCCAGATCATTAGCATGGGCATAGCCCGGACTTTCCAGACAATACGCTTGTTCCGTGACCTTACAGTCCTGGACAACGTGCGCCTGGGACACTTCGCTCAGGCTCGTTACGGGATTCGCGACGCTCTTATGCGGTCCGGCAACTTCAGGGATGAGGAGAAACGGATAAAAGATAAAGCGCTGGAGCTTCTTGAGGCCTTTAACTTAACGCGGTACGCGTATGTCCAGGCAAAGGCGCTTCCTTACGGTGAACAACGCAGACTTGAGATCGCGCGTGCCTTATCGTCTAACCCCAAACTCCTGCTCCTTGACGAGCCTGCAGCCGGGATGAATCCTCGGGAAATTGACGAGCTGCTTGAACGAATCGCTTGGCTGAAGGACGAATTCGATCTCACCATATTCTTAATCGAACACCAGATGCGTGTAGTAATGGGGATATGTGAACGTATTACCGTCCTTGATTTCGGCGAGACAATTGCAGTAGGCGCGCCAGCGGAAATTCAAACCCATCCACGTGTCCTCGAAGCTTATCTCGGAAAGGAGGTTTCCTGATGGCCGGGCCTCTTCTTTCCATAAGGGATTTATGCGTATCGTACGGTAACATCAGTGCAGTCAGAGGGATTTCCATCGATGTGGAGGAAGGACAGATAGTGACTTTAATAGGGGCAAACGGCGCCGGAAAATCCACGACTCTAAGGGCAATTTCAGGACTTGTGAAGCAAACCACAGGATCTATCAGACTGCGGGATACGGAACTCACAGCCTTGGCCCCGCACAGCATTGTGGAAGCGGGAATAGCCCACGTACCCGAAGGACGGGGAATCTTCGCAAATCTCACAGTGCATGAGAATCTCAGGCTCGCGACATATTGCCGTAAGGACCGGGACAAGATTCCGGAGGATGAAGACCGGGTGTTCTCGATGTTTCCGCGCCTGAAAGAAAGGCTGTGGCAGCTCGGCGGGACTTTATCCGGCGGTGAACAGCAAATGCTTGCGGTTGCAAGAGCCTTGATGATGAGAGGCGCTATCATGCTCTTAGATGAACCTTCCATGGGCCTGTCGCCCATCTTGGTGCAGGAAATCTTCAAAACAATCCGTGAGATCAACCAGGACGGCACAACAGTCCTA
>JAPXLY010000098.1:0-5497 GCA_033809295.1 Bacillota bacterium | reverse complement strand
GAAAAGGAGGGAATTACCGCTATGTCAAATGTCAAACGGCTCCTCAGAAGCAGGCGTGACAAGAAGCTCGGCGGAGTATGCGCCGGATTAGCAGAGTATTTCGATCTCGATGTAAGTCTTGTACGTCTTGCCTGGATTTTTTTCGCAGTACTTGGTGGCTCAGGCGTTCTGGCCTATATTCTTGCTTGGATTGTCATTCCGGAGTAACCCTGAAGAATTGCTTATCCCCTCCGCCAGAAGTCCGGGATAAAGAGCACCAGAACGGTGAAAAGCTCCAACCTGCCTAACAACATGCAAGCACTGAGGACCCATTTCCCAAGGGCAGGAATAGGCTGATAAGTGAGGGTCGGACCCACGACCATAAGGCCTGGGCCTACATTGCCCAAGGTTGCTGCCACAGCGGAGAAAGCACTGACAAGGTCGAGGCCGAACCCGGTCATAATCAGTGAGCTGCCAATAAATGTAGCCATGTACAAAAAGAAAAAAGCAGTAATAGTATCCAGCATACTATGGGAAATCGGAGACCCATTTAGCTTTGGCAAAGTAACAGCCCGTGGATAAATGAACTGAAAGATCTCCTTGTATCCGTGTTTTATGAGGATGAGAATCCTACCTACCTTGATTGCGCCGGCAGTGGACCCGGCACATCCGCCTATGAACATCAGAACCATGAGGACTGCTTTGGAAAACGAAGGCCACACGTCAAAATCGACAGTAGCAAAACCTGTTGTAGTAATGATTGAAACCACCTGAAAAGCAGAATGTCGAAACGCCTCCGTTAGGCTTTGGAAATTGCCGGCTCTTAGAAGGTTCACCGTTATCAAAGCAGTCGCAGCAGTGATAGCAAACACATAGAACTTAAACTCAGCATCTTGGAAGAATCCTCGAAGGCTCCGGCCGCTCAAAGCACGGAAGTACAGGGTAAAGTTGACACCTGCAAGGAACATGAATGCCGCAATAATCCAATGAATCCCAGGGCTCGTCCATGCGCCTACACTTGCTGCCTTGGTAGAGAAGCCCCCTGTAGCCATGGTGGCGAATGCATGATTCACTGAATCAAAAAGACTCATTCCTGCCAGATAAAGCAAGATTACCTCAACCACTGTGAACCCGACGTAGATCAGCCAGAGAGTCTTTGCTGTCTCTTTGATCCTGGGGACAATCCTTTCAGGAAGCGGTCCCGGCACCTCCGCCCTGAATAACCGGCTTCCCCCGACACCTACACTGGGCAGAACAGCAATAAACAGGACAATAATACCCATTCCGCCCAACCAGTGTAGAAAACTCCTCCAAAATAAGATCCCATTAGGTTGGACATCTATGTTTCCTATCACTGTAGCGCCGGTGGTTGTCAGTCCGGACATGGTCTCAAAGAAGGCATCTGAGTATGTGGGGCATGTGCCGTAGAACACAAACGGTAAAGCCCCTATTGCCGCTGCAATTACCCATCCCAGAGTAACTATGGCAAATGATTCCTTGATCCGCGGCTCTTTACTTGTAGGGGAACTCCTCTTTATCAAAACGCCTAACCCTACCGCAATAGCCGCACTGACAAGGAACGACCACGCGTCCCCTTGATGGGAGCAAACCGATATGGACATGGGAATAAACATAAGTAGTCCCAACAGGATAGCTAAAGTCCCCACCATATTGAGTACAGATTTGATATCCAAGATAAAGTCGCCTCACAGAATTCATCATTATGCTACTTTATATAATCCTCGAGTTGCGGCGCTACAGAGGGCATAGCGAAAACGACAATCCTATCGCCTGGCACAAGGACAGTATTCCCTCTGGGAATCAGAACCGAATCCCCTCGAATCACTGATCCGATTATAGCGCCTTTTGGAAAGTCCAAATGCCGGAGGGGTTTATTGCATATGCTTGCAGTACGTGGAAGGCTTATTTCCATAACTTCCAGATTGCCTTCACCCAGCAGTGTAAGGGATACCACATTCACTTTGTGAACGAGACGCAGTATAGTGCCGGCAACAATCATCCTGGGAATAACGGTGACATCTATCCCCATCTGTGATGCTATCGGAAGGTAATCTTCTCTCTCGAGTTTGATAACGATGCTTTGTACTCCTGCATGCTTCGCCATAAATCCTGCGAGCAGATTCGTTTGATCCTGCCCTGTCAACGCTACGAAAGCGTCCAGGGATTTTATACTCTCGTCATGGAACAGGTCCGGCTTGGCGCCGTCACCATGGATAACCAAAGCATGTCGCAACTCCGCAGCAAGCTGATGACACACTTCCTCATCATGTTCGATTACCCTTACAACCGGAATGTACTTCCTGTGTTGTTCCAGGTACTGAGCTAACAGAAGGCCCGTTCTCCCGCCACCGAGAATAGCCACGCTCCTTATGGCATGGTCCCTCGTCCCAACGAGCCAACCCATTTCTGTCGGAGCGCCTGTCTTTCCAATGATGAAAATGACATCTCCTGCCAGAATCTGCGTACCCCCGTGGGGCACCAAGGCCTTACCGTCGCGAAGAATCGCTCCGATGGTACACGATGTGATGGCTGCTTCGGCTACAGTCGTGCCGGCGATAGGAGCGTTCTCCTGAACCTTGAAGCCCAGCATTTGAACCTTTCCATCAGCAAAGTACTCAACTTCTGTGGCAGCCGGAGCTCTGAGAAACTTAAACACTTCATACGCCACGGCTTCTTCAGGACTGATAATCACGTCAATACCCAATTGCTTCGTAGAAAGCTCGCTTCCGGACAGCTCTTGATACTCAGGGTTTCTGACACGTGCAACAGTCTGCTTAACTCCAAGGCGCTTGGCGGTCATACATGCTACCACGTTTACCTCATCGCTATCAGTTACTGCAACGAACAGATCCGAGTTTTGCAGTGCAGCATTTTCCAGGACTCTCCCGCTGGCGCCGTTTCCGTGTATGGTCATTACGTCCAGGTTTTCGCATACTTCTCTCAACGCTTCTTCCCTGGAGTCTATCACCACTACATTATGCCTGGCTTCTGCCAGCATCTTCGCGATTTGAAACCCGGTTTTCCCGGCCCCGACGATTACGACTGTCAAACCGCCACCCCTTTTCAGTCTGGATGTATTCTCTGCCTGCGGAATGTTTCCCTGCTACCGTTCATTTGCGCAGTATGTTTCTTGCCGATTCCGAGTAACGTAACACAAGTGTGCCTGCTTTCAGGTGAGTTGTCAAGGTTGCATTCCAAAACCCATAACGGCAAAGCCCAGCCGCTTGTCGGCGGATGAGTCTTTGCGGAATTGCAGGCCGCTGTCACGATAACCGGGTCGCAGATCCGCGAAGGAAAACTCTACACACTGACGAATCTATCATTATTCATACATACGGTTATGCCATGAGCCGTAAGCCTGACTCTTTAATATACTACGACTCAAGGAGGATTCCTAGGATGATATTTTGCGCACGCTGCGGCAGCCGGTATCCGGCTGATGCAAGAATATGGCGCTGCTCATGTAGAGGGGAGCTGGAATACCGGAGCCAAGGGAAGGACGGCATCCCCCCGCCGGAGTCTCTTGCTCTGCGAGCGCATTCCATCTGGAGGTACCGCGAAGCCTTACCGCACTTGGAGGATAAGAGTATTGTGACCCTCGGTGAAGGATTTACGCCGATTATCACTGCCAATTGCCATGGTTTCCCGGTATGGTTCAAACTGGACTTCCTTTGCCCCACGGGGTCTTACAAAGATCGCGGTTCCTCGGTAATGATGTCGCACCTGAAGCAAATGGGCATAAAATCCGTAGTGGAAGACTCATCGGGAAATGCAGGGGCATCAGTGGCAGCATACGCAGGAAGAGCAGGTATGCAATGCACGATATTCGTACCGTCTGATACGTCCCCGGCAAAGCTGACACAGATCAGGGCATACGGCGCAACGATTAAAGCCATCAGCGGTACAAGGCAGGATGTAGCAGAAGCATGTCAGGAGGCTGTAGAAGAAGACTCCAATGGGCAGACCTTCTATGCAAGTCATAACTGGAATCCCTTCTTCTTGGAAGGCATGAAGACTCTCGCGTATGAGATTCTTGAGCAATGCGAAAGAAGCAGGCTAATGCCGGATTGGGTGATTGTGCCTGCAGGCTACGGAAGTGTGGCTCTCGGCGCATATAGAGGGTTCGTAAACCTTATGAACTGGGGGAGACTCGGCAGGCTGCGGCTGCCCAGGCTCGTCGTTGTACAAGCTGAAAACTGCGCCCCGGTCTACCAGGCGTACCTACGCGGCGAGACGCGAGTTTCACCTGTCCGAGGGACAAAGACGGTAGCCGAGGGGATCGCATGCAGCAATCCTATTCGAGGCGCCCAAATCCTTAACGCAGCAAGAGACTCAGGCGGATTCGTAATGGCAGTCACTGAGGACGAGATAAACTTAGCTGCTCTGGAATTGGCAAAAGACGGAATCTTTGTGGAGCCCACGTCGGCAGTGGTGGGAGCTGCCTTAGGACGTTTGATTGGCGGCGGAATAATCGAGGGAAATGATGTAGCCCTTGGAATTCTCACAGGGATAGGTCTAAAAGCCGGTTATTACTATGACAGTATTCATCTCCGGTGATGCGGAATCAATCAGGCGTCTGTCGAAATCGCTTGTATTCGCCGAATCTGACACCGGGCGGATAGGTACTAATCACATCAAGAAGGACATCAACCACTTTAGGATCAAATTGTGTGCCTGAGCAACGCTTTAGTTCAGCTACAACTTCGTCATTAGTCATTGCTTTCCGATAAGGCCGATCAGAACCCATTGCGTCAAAAGCGTCTACTACAGCAATAATGCGGGCCTCAACGAGGATCTCATCTCCTTTCAGGCCGGAAGGATAACCTGTCCCATCGTACCGTTCATGATGTTGCTCGATAATTGGGCCTGCATCCTTCAGAAATGTCTTCTCAATTATGGCCCTGCCTGCGGAAGGATGCTTCTCTATCTGTTGCCATTCCTCACGAGTCAAAGGCCCGGTTTTCTTCAGTATGTGATTGGGTATCGTGATCTTACCGATATCATGCAGAAGCGCGGCATATATCAGTAATTCGAGCCTATCCGGAGGAAGCTTCATCTTTTCTCCAACTAACATCGACAGGCTCTCGATACGCTGACAGTGTTCTTGCGTATGGCTGTCTTTTCTCTCAACTTCCTTAGCAAGAGCGACGAGTCCTTGGATCTCGTCGCTCAACACGTGAAATACGGGTTCGGAGGACATGTAAAGCAGTGTCACACCTGTTTCAGTTCGGAAATACACATCTTTCATAAGATGCGTGACAGCAATATAATCTCCCGAACGTAGGCGGGTTGTCCTCCCTCTTTCATCTCTGCAGGCCAATGCCCCGTCAAGAATGAAGTAGAATTCAAAGCCTTTCCAATCCGGCTCGCATGTTAAAGTTATGTGAGAATTTGGGGCGATGTATTGCTTCATCACCTCAATCCCGTTTCCTTTTGCTAGAAGCCTGATTTCCGTCGATCTTTTCCTTGCCTGTTTGATGAAGTCAGACTCCCGGCC
>JAPXLY010000097.1:0-5524 GCA_033809295.1 Bacillota bacterium | reverse complement strand
CTGTGGCCTGCCGAAGTGATTCATCCTACCTTTCTCTTCGGCGGCTCGGCTATCCTGGCCAGAACCCCTCCTGGCTGTAGACCCGCAGCTTTGCGCCCTTGCCTTTCAACAAGTTCGCCTTGTCGTGAGAAATCAATGGCTGACTTATTCGATTTTTTCCATCAGTGACATGATATTAACACATAAGGAAAAATCAGACTATTAGGCCTATGGCTCATTTATTTAGGTCTTTGGACCTGGTTCGGGACTCTTGGATTATCCCCTACGTGCATATCTCAAGTATGTCACCTGGGAAGGTTTCGGTCTTTGAGAGGATCCCTTGAGGGAGTTCAAGGATCCAGGCTGCTTTCAGCATAAGCGGACCGAGTTTATTGGGGAGTAGAGGAGAGATTATGTGAAGGACTCTGCCGTCTCCGGAAACGTACGCCACATCTATAGGAAACTTCATTCCGAAGCTATGGACTCCGTTACATGGACGAATAATAACGCCTTCGCCTTCTTCAAGCGAAGATCGTCCGAGCAGCCCCCGCCTCCTCTCGCCATATGTTGCGGCAAGTTTTGCAGAGGAAGCAAGCATCGTGCCCTTAGTAGTATTCACTACTACGACATTTTTTGACGTCACACTAACACCTGTCCAATCAGCCCTATTATCTAATACTCATTCTAAAATCCCAAGAGAGTCTCTGCAATTTGAATTATAGCAGGACCCAGCAAAACCACAAACAACGTAGGGAATATAAAGAATACCAGCGGGAACAGCATCTTGATGGGGGCTTTCATAGCTAATTCCTCTGCTTGCTGCCGCCTCTTTGTCCGCACTTGTTCTGCCTGGATCCTAAGGATGTTGGATATTCCCACCCCAAGCTGGTCTGCCTGGATAACAGCGGACACAAGTGAGGTTATGTCATCTACTGTCACCCGCTCAGAAAGCTCTCGTAATGCTTCTTTTCTTGGTTTCCCCACTCGGATTTCCCTCAGCACAATCCCAAACTCATCTGCAAGCGGGCCTTTCTTTCTCTCTACCACCTTCACTAAAGCAGCATCAAAGCCCAGACCCGCCTCTACGCTGACAGTCAAAAGATCGAGAACATCAGGAAGATCCCTTTGTATTTCTTGTCCCCTGCGCTTCGCTTTCGACTGCATCATTGTTTCAGGAAGGATCCAGCCAAGGCCTGCAGCAACAAGGGCAAACAACAAGGCTCTGCCCATCCCAAGCCTGTGCGTGGCCAGGAATACCCCTAACGGAAGTATGAGAAGGGTCACCACGCGCAAGATCACGTAATCTCCGGCTGAGAGCTTCCACGGGTTGCCTGTGGAATCAAGCTTCAGTTTGGCTGCTTCCATTACATTCTTGGGAGTAATGGACACTACGAAACCTGCAACCTTCGTCGCGGCAGGCCCGAAGACCCTCTCTACCAGCGGGCGGGACAATTCCTGCTCTCGCTCAGTGGGAACTCTGCCCAGTTCAGCGATTTGCTCGAGCCGATCCTTGACTGAAGGCTCTCGTTTCACTCCGAGAATGTACATAGTCAGGCTTGTAACACCGGCAAACGCGAAGACTGCAGCCACAACCGGCATACCTCCGCACCTCCTAAACCTCGATTGCGATTATCCTGCGAATCACAAGAATGCCAATGAGTTCTCCAAACACGGCCAGCCCCACCATGAGTTTCCCTGTAGGATGCGTAAACAGAAGGCTGATATACTCAGGATTGACCGTATAGAGAAAAATCCCAAGAACACAGGGAAGGATTCCGATAATCATCCCTGACATCCTACCCTGAGCTGTCAGGGTTCTAATTTCCCTGCGCAGCTTCACGCGTTCTCGTATCGTGTCCGCAATATTATCTAAGACCTCTGCTAAGTTTCCGCCGATTTGCCTCTGAATCAGGACTGCGGTGACAACCAGGTCAAGATCTTCACTGCCGACGCGGTCGGAAAGAGTTGCGAGCGCAGTCTCTGTGGGAGAGCCCAGGCTCATCTCCTTCATAGTAGACGTGAATTCCTCTGAAATAGGGGGCGACATCTCCCGCGCCACCATGTCCATGGCTTGCAGGAAACTGTACCCTGCCCTTAGCGAATTGGACATGATAACGAGAGCGTCTGCAATCTGAGCATCAAATCTCGCGAGCCTTGCACCCTGCTTGGACTTAACATAGAAACTGGGCAGGAATCCCCCGGCAAATGCCAGCAAGAATCCGGCCCACACACGCCCAAGCACGAACCATCCATAGGTAGCCCCGGACAGTATAAGAATAAGGTTTAACCCTACGAACTCTGAACCGCGAAGGGGAATATCCGCCCTGGCCAGTTCCACCTCAATCTGAGAAGTATACTGCCTCCCTTCAAATGCTTTGCCGAACACCGTCAGGATGCTACGCGCTAACTCATTTATCGAGTACTTTCGTTTTCCTCCGCCGTCAGCGCCTCGTACGCCGGCTACCTCAGGCCCGGGCTTTGTTTCAGGCTTTGAGAACCGCTCAAGCCTTTTAAGTCCTATACCACGCTCACTGACAAGCTTTACAATTCCAAAGGCTGCCAGCCCTACACAGGCAAATACCAGAACTGAGATTATGAGTGCAAATGCTTGTCCAGGCATACTATCAGCTTCCCTCCCACAGGCGAACTTCGACCGGCATATCCGGAATCCTTCTGAACTCAGTAGTCAACAAACATTCCGGCAGGCACCTTTATCCCTGACGCCTCAAACTTATCCATGAACTTCGGCCTGATACCTGTAGACCGGAATCTCCCCAGAACCTGCCCTTCCTCGTCAACGCCGGCCTGCTCGAATACGTAGATGTCCTGCATGGTGATGACATCGCCTTCCATTCCCAGCACCTCAGTGAGATGGGTAATCTTACGGCTTCCATCTCTTAACCTGGCCTGATGCACAATGAGATCTATTGCTGAAGCAATCTGCTCACGAATTGCCCGGAGCGGAAGCTCCATCCCTGCCATCAGCGTCATCGTCTCGAGCCTGGAAAGCATATCCCGGGGCGAGTTGGCATGGCCTGTTGTCATTGATCCGTCATGGCCTGTATTCATCGCCTGAAGCATGTCAAGCGCCTCTCCGGACCTAACCTCTCCTACGATAATTCTGTCCGGCCTCATTCTCAAGGCGTTTCGCACAAGATCTCGGATTGCAATAGAACCTTTGCCTTCAATATTCGGAGGCCTTGCCTCCATGGTAACTACGTGCTCCTGACGAAGCTGTAGTTCAGCCGCGTCTTCAATCGTCACTATGCGCTCATCAGGGGGAATGAACGAGGAGAGCACGTTGAGGGTTGTGGTCTTTCCGGAGCCTGTCCCTCCTGACACCACTATGTTCAGCCTTGCCTTCACTGCGCCTTCCAGAAACTCCACAATCGTAGGTGTCAGCGTTCCGAACCTTACCAGGTCATCAGTGGTCAGAGGCTCCCTTGAAAATTTACGAATCGTAATACACGGCCCTACAAGGGAAATCGGAGGAATCACCGCGTTTACTCTGGATCCGTCGGGAAGCCTCGCATCCACCATGGGACTGGCTTCGTCTATTCGCCTTCCGATAGGTGAGACAATCTTCTCGATTATGTGCATCACATGGTCTGCATCACGGAACCGGACACGGGCTTGCTCGATTTTGCCTCCCCGCTCCACGTATACCATTTCAGGCCCGTTTACCATGACTTCTGTGACACTTTCGTCCTCGAGAAGCGGCGTAATAGGGCCGAACCCTATCACATCATCGATTACCTCATTTATGATCCTCGTCTTCTCAGAGCGAATCAAGGGAAGGGGCTCTTCGTTAAGAACTGCCATGGCAACCTTCTGTACCTCTCTGGCTAACCTTTGCCGGTCCTCCTGGGATGAAGTCTGTTCCAAGAATTCTTCATCAATTTCCTTCACCAGCCTGGAGTGGATTTTCTCCTTGATTCCGAGGTGGGGATCATCAGGTAGTCTGACCGGCGGATGAAATGATACGTCTTCCGCAGGTTTTACGATCCGAAGCTCTCTTTCCTCAGGTTTGCTCTTTTGTTCTTGGACCTCGGATTGGCCATACAGTTTCTCCGGGACTCGCTCTTGTTGCGCTCTCCAGTTCCTTTCATCAAGCCCGGGCCTTGTTCTTCCCACCGGACGGGAGTCCCCGACGGCTCCTCTCCGGCCAAACGTTTCTTCTTGCTCCTCCTGTCTTGCCCTTTGAAGCCTCTCTCTAAGGGACATCTATCTCTCCCACCTCTCAACCATGTATAAAGAAACCGAAAATCCCTGCAAAAACACTGGCAATCCTTGTGCGGGGAGGAGCATCCTCACGGCTTGCGCTCCCCCTCTCAACCCTGTCCCCTTTACTCGGGGGGTCTATCGCCCTGGCAAGATCCTTGATAGCCAGGGATATCCTGGCACTGGAATTACTCAGAACAAATGGCACTCCTTTGTTTACGGACTCCGTCACTAATCGTCCTTCATTTGGGATACTGATATCCACTGTTCTTTTCAGGGTCTTCTCCACCTCACCGATATCAACACTTCCCTCGCGCGACGGCCTGTTGACCACAAGCTTTACTTTATCTTCGTCGTACCCTAAAGCATCCATTATCTCCAGACATATGCTGGCGTTCTTAATAGCCGGGATCTCCAAAGACGTAATGAGAAAGACAATATCAGCCGCATCCATCGCTGTGAGGGAGATATCCCCAAGCCCCTGCGGAAGGTCAACGACAATAAAATCGAAGGACTCCGCAAGAAGGCCGAGGATGGCTTCAACATGCCGGCCTGTCACTATCTCAGCTTGCTCAGGACGAAGCGGTGAGGGGAGCACGCGGATACCGGTATCATGTGTAAAGAGGCACGCCTCCACGATTTCTGAGTCGACTTCCTCTTCCCTGGCAATGTCCGCTATGGTCCTCACCGGCACAGTGTCCAGCATGATAGCTATATCCCCGAACTGCAGGTCCAAATCAACCAATACTACACTGCGATTGGCCTTCTTCGAGAGCTCTGCTGCAATGTTTGTGGCAATCGTTGTTTTCCCGACCCCGCCTTTGGTGCTGAATACAGTGACAATTCGCCCCAGTTTTCGCTGAGGCGCAACCAGAGGCATAATCCTTGCCCTTCTCTCCGATTCCAGAGCATGGGTCTTGCGTATGGTGTTTATCAGTTCATCAGCGGAAAAGGGCTTGACCAGGTAATTCCTGGCCCCTGCCGCCATTGCCTCTCTCAGGTACTCTTGTTCCCCCTGGACTGATAAGATCACTACGGTGCTCATCGGGGCTTCTACAGTGATTGTCCGAGTAGCCTCTATTCCGTCCATAACAGGCATGTTTATGTCCATCAAGACGATATCCGGCTTAAGCCTCTTTGAGAGAGCCACAGCCTCCAGGCCATTGGCAGCTTCACCTATCACGGTAAAGTCTCCGTCAAATGACAGGAGTTTCCTGAGGTTCTCTCGAGTCTCAGAGATATCGTCAACTATCAGGACCTTGATGGGGGATGTTTTCACTTGCTTCACTTCCCAGGTTCGCCGATTTCAGATACCCCCCGGAGC
>JAPXLY010000096.1:0-5602 GCA_033809295.1 Bacillota bacterium | reverse complement strand
ACTCCTATGACTTTGCCGACGATTGATGCATCCTCTACAATAATCGGATCCATGAATCTGTTTTCAGGCTGCAGGCGAATCCTGTCCTTCTCTTTGAAAAAGCGTTTGATTGTGGCCTCATCGTCAATGAGGGCTACTACTATTTCTCCATTTTCTGCGTTCTCTTGCTGCCTGACGATGACGTAGTCACCGTCTAGGATTCCCGCCTCTATCATGCTGTCTCCGGCAACTCTCAGCATGAAAAGCGTGCCTTGTTCGCCAAAGTCTTTAGGCAGCGGGAAGTAGTCTTCTATGTTCTCGACTGCAAGCACAGGCAGGCCTGCGGTCACCCGGCCGACCAAAGGTACGGCCACAGCAGCGCTGCGCGGAAGGACTCCTGCAGCAGGCAATACTTCAATTGCTCGAGGTTTACTCGAGTCTCGTCTGATATAGCCCTTCCTCTCAAGTTGTGAAAGATGCCCATGTACTGTTGATGTTGACTTCAGTCCCACTGCACGCCCGATCTCTCTTACTGAAGGCGGGTATCCCTGGGCCTCAGTCTCTGACTTGATATAGGCAAGAATTTGCTCCTGACGTCTGGAAATCACTTTGGATTTCTTGCGTGGCATTGCTTGCACCTCGCTTCAGGGGAGTCTGTCTACGGCGATTATAACACGTCCAATTCCTGCTTGCAAACAAATGTTCCGAGTTTTGTTCCCAGTCTGCCCCGAGTTAATCAACATCACAAGTTAAATAATGCAAAAATATCCTTGACGGGAACATTTGTTCGTGATAACATGAAATCACATACGGAACATATGTTTGCAAACGGCAACAGGGGAGCAGGGGGGAGATCAACAAAATGAGACGTTTGCCACGAATGTCACGAACAGCCACGCCCGGGCGGATAGGCAGAATACATAGAAGTGGCCGAGATAGTGAAGTAAGAAGACTCAACTCATCCGGGTTTGTGGGATTTATCACGCTCATAACGATAGCCTTGGCAATAGCGATCATTTCCTCAAGTGTTGTACTGTCTATTGCCAACGCAATGAAGTGCACGGAAGATCTTGAGTACTCGGTGATAGAAGTCACGGTAATGCCAGGCGATACTCTCTGGGGCATTGCGAAGGCCTACTCCGGTCCTGAAGCCGACCTCCGTCGGGTAATAGATGACATCATGAGAGAAAACAACCTTTCTGGCAGCGTCGTCCGCCCAGGACAGGTACTAAAATTCCAAGTCCCCGTCGCTTATTCATCACTATAGGCATTTGCCGGTAATTCATGTTGTTTCCGCCTATACTTTGGTATTCATCTTCAATTTGAGGGCCCTTAAAACGCATTCTGGGGCGTGGCTATTTTCCGCGTTTTGCCCTCAATTCTCTGATTCGGTGACTTGCACCTTTATGACACTACTATGACACTACATGCAACGTTTATTTATGGGCAACCTTTGATTGTCACCGGCGATCCTGAATCATTCGCGACGATCCGGCTTGGCTAACCGGCTTACCCCCTTCCCGTCTTTCTAATTAGGATCGCATAATGTATCTTATGTAAACTAAAGAAAAATAAAGGCAGGTAGACCTAAATTATGGGTATCCCCCATCGCGCAGGAATGCAATTTCCTGGCAAGTGGTTATTCCCGGGCGCTATTTGTTAGCATACTTCTCTTAAGGCGGCCTTAATCTCTGAAATCACTTCGAGGTCCTTTTCTTCATAGAGGGCATTCGTGAGGATCTTTTCTGCGTTGGGAGTTCCGATTTTTCCTATAGCCCATGCGCTATGGGCACGTACCGGAACGTGAGGATATTTTAGGGTTTCCTTAAGGTATTTTAGGAGGTCCGGGTCTTTGGCGTTTCCTGCAACAATCACTGCATCTCCCAGTATTCGGTTTTTGCGGGCATAGTTCTTGCCGATAACGCCGGAGATGTTCTCTAGGGTTAGTTTCCATGTAGGTTGATTTAGGTCCAGGAGCTTTGGCAATGCGAACATTTCCAGCTCTTCGCAAGGCGGTAACGATACATCCTGTAATACGTGGGCATTCTTAGGACAGACTCGTTGGCATATTTCACATCCGAGCAGCCTGACACCGTAGGCTGTTCGGATTTCAGGCGGAACTATACGCCCTGAGCCCATATGATTCCTAATACATTTCGAGTGGTCTATGACGCCTTGAGGCATTATTGCCCCGGTCGGGCACTCGTTGATACATATATTGCATTCAGCGCAGTCTGATGCCATCCCGTCCAAATCACTGCAGAAAATGCCGCCCCTTATTTCTGTGTCGGTTACTACTCCGTACAAGATCATAAAGGACCCTGAGGCCTCAGAGTATACCAAGGAGTTTTGCCTGTACACTCCAAGTCCTGCCTCTACCGCGAGGGGTTTGAGCGGAAGATGTGAGGTAACGGATGCGTTTATACCCATATCACGCAGCCACTTAGTAAAGGATACAGCTTGTCTTAGGCCTCTGGGATACTCACGATAATGGGCTGAATAAAGGGCTGTTGTCGACGGAAAAGGTTCAGCGAAAGGCTTATATGATCTCGCCAGTACAACCGCTTGCCGCGTGCAAGGCATGATTTCCTCCGGCGCAAACTCCAAGTTACGCCTGAACCATGTTTCAGCTACGATTAGACCTTCATCAATTCGCCTTTCCACTTCTCTCTTCCATGCGAACAGAGGTTCGGTCAGGGTTTTTCCGACGAGATTAAATCCGAGCTCCCGAGCTTTTTCAGTTATGTCTTGCATAGTCGGTAATCTGTCTATTTGAACCACCGTCCCGGATCTTGCCTGTGACACGTTTTTTGGGGCGGTTTTTAAGAAACTCCTTCCCCAGGCTCACCTTGCTGATTCTAATCCAGAGGCTTACCCGACGCCTATTAGTGACAAGTGCTACACGAACCGCCGCTACATGATCCGCACCCGCCTGAACCTTGAATACTCGTTTTGAAACCGCTTCCTCCGCTACATGCGAAAGCTGACATAAGGCGCTTGATTTCGCGGCTCCCACAATCGGGACAAGTTACGTTGGAGCTATCAGAAGACCTTAGTAATTCCTCGAATTTGGCGCCGCACTTTCTACACTTAAACTCAAAAATCGGCATGATCTGCGCCTCCTTATTGGTTCTGACGGAGCCTTGAAAGCTCTTTCCTGTACTTTGAGTTAAACGGTTCCTCTCGCAGGGCTTTTTGAAGTTCTGAAATTGCAGCTTCTTTTCTTTCCATAGCTTCGTACACCAAGGCCAGATGGTAGTGGGCGGTTGCCAGAGCTTTCTTATCAGGGAAGAGGTTATCAAACAGTAATGCCCTGCGTATTGCCAGTTCAGCTTCTTCCAAATTGCCTGACTTGAAGTAAGCCCATCCTAAGCTATCCATGTAAACCGGGTTTGCAGGATCTCCGCCTACTGCAGTCTCAAGAAGGGTAACCCCCCTTCTGATGTCACGGCCTGTGTCTGCAAGGATGAACCCGAGGTTGTTGTAAGCAGGCAGATAGCCCGGGGCTTTTACCAGCACTGTCTCAAGTGTATCAATGGCTTTGCCTACATCGTCAGTCAACCAGTAGCACAGCCCCAGATTAGATCGGGCTTGGATATTCTCAGGGTCCAGTTCAAGAGCGCGTGTGTAGGCTATGATAGCTTTGTCGTACTTCTTCTTGGAATATGCTGATTCGGCTTCCTTAAGCTTGGCTCTCATTTCCTCAGCTTCTTTTACGACAAAAGCTTCATCCTTTACGCCTGTGTTTGTCTTAATGTCTTTCATGACCTGGTCAATGCTTCCTGAGTCTGTTAGCAGGCTGACTCGGGTAGGAAGATACAATCCCCTCTCAACCTGAGTTACGGTGATCTCGCCTCTTATGTCTCCTTTGAGATCAAGCACTGTCAGTATGTAGCTGTCCCAATTCCCTTTATCGCTCACGCTTGCCCTCTTAAGCTTCAGAAGGGTGCGCTCCCCGAGGATATCACTTGTTTCTGCCTGGAGAATCAGGTATTTCACATTATCTATCCAGAAGACCTCAGGCTCCTTTTGAGGCTCTGCTCGATTCGCTGCGACTACTACATAAGCGACCCTGTCTTCCCAATTCACCTTGTCGCTGAGGGTGACATCGTATGTCTTTCCGATGTCATCTTTTGCAAACCGCAGCATGAAGCTGAGGGTCTCAAGGCCTTGCACTGTCAGTGAATCATACGCCTTCCAAGTGCCGTCCTTGTTGACTACTACACCTGTCTTGCCTGATTGCACTATTCGACTACCTTCATAGGTCGCAGGGGCCAAGTAGGTTATGCTGTACTTGTCAGGACGCTTGTATGTGACTTTTGCTACAACAGTCTCGCTTACGCCGTTTCGATTGTAGACGGATTCCAGGGTACACTCGAAATCCTTTACGTGAGCAGATGCAACCGACATCTGCTTGAGTAAACCCTCAATGCTAAGGTCCTCCGCTGATACTCCCCATGTGCCGGCCAGGAGAGATAAGACAACGGCAAGTACCGCAATTCCGGCAATCTTAGTTTCAGGAAAGTGTTTTCTTATGTTCACAGCTCTTCTTCCCCCATAATCCCCTAGAATGTAATAATCGGGCCAAAAGATACTTACTTAGTGTAATACCTATAAAACTTAAATTTCGTCGAGTACTGTACCGATTCCTGCTTAACCCTATTCTTCTTCATGGAAATGAATCCTTATAATTCCAATGCAAGCATAGCCTGCAGCATTCGTGCATTTTCAGCAGCTTGACCGGAATGGCAATTATTGAAAAAGACATATGTCTTCTTAGTCTTGTCTACTATCTTCTGAATCTTGGGAATCCACTCTCTAAGTTCAGCCTCGGAATACAGGTAATCATAGCGTTCTGAGGGGTTGCTGTGCTTCCACCATTTCTTCGCATTACGGCCGTGAAACCTTACGTAGCCTAAGTCAGAGGTGGCTTCGGCAACCGGCGGTACAAGCCCGGGGAGTCTCGGCTCATCAACTGCGCAGAACGCAAGATCATGTGAGCGCAGCAAATCAAAGGTCTCATCAGTGATCCATCCTGCATTTCGAAACTCCACCACGACCCGGACTTCAGATAATAGGTCTTTAAACTGCAACACATACTCAGTGTTGGTCCGGGTCTTCTTGAAACTCCATGGGAACTGGGCAAGGACACATCCAAGAACCCCCCGGTCAGTCATGGGCTTGAGCGCGTCCATGAAGTCACTGAATGTTCCTCGGCGAAGTCCGGGATCTTCGTTTGCGTCTATCTCATGAGTCATTGTCTTGTTGGCCTTTACACAAAACTCAAAGCCATCCGGGACTTTTCGGACAAGCCCTTCGATTGTCCTTGTTGAGGGCATTTGGTAATATGTGAAATTCAGTTCTACCGAGGGGAATATCCGGGCATAGAATTCAAGCATATCAGCGCTTTTGGTGTTCTCCGGGTACAATACTCCTACCCAGTCCTTGTAGCTGAAACCCGATGTGCCTACCAAAATCATATGCCAAGACCTCCCTCAGTACGTCCTGCCTTCCTCTTCTTCGGCTTTTTGCCGGGCCTAACAAGACTTGCGCGCGTAATAGCGTTTTCCCCGAATCTATCACGGACCTTGTCCATGGCTGCTGTAACGCGTTGTCTTTTCTC
>JAPXLY010000095.1:0-5647 GCA_033809295.1 Bacillota bacterium | reverse complement strand
GGATGCCCTTCCATTAAGAATCCGTCCTCACTGCGGGACAGGTTCATCTTCTGGGCAAATTCCACAAGCCCGTCAGGGGGGGTAAGCCCTTGCGCCAGGACCACCATGTCAAAACTGAGATCAAGGATACACCCGGAATCAAGGTCCTCTGACACAATCCTCAGGCATCCGTCGTCCTTTTCCTCAATCTCACCTGGCTTGCCTCGCAAGAATACGATACCTTCATGCCTCCCGCGCTGATAGAACTCTTCAAATCCTTTCCCTGCGGTTCGCATGTCTATGTAGTAGACGTATACCTCTGCGTCAGGATACTTCTCCTTGACCATAAAAGCCTGTTTTGCCGTGATCATACAGCACACCCTGGAGCAATAAGCTTTAGGATCTGTTGCTCCGGCCGGGGATCCCGTATCTTCATCAATTCTGTATTCTGCGCCGCCTGAAGCCGGATTACGAGACCCGACACACTGTATGAACGCCACCCGCTCAGGAACCTGGCTGTCTCCCGGCCTCTTCAGCTTGCCGTAAGTAGGGCCGTCAGCGCAAATCAGCCTCTCAAAATCGAGGCCTGTTATTACGTTAGGAAATCTGCCGTACCCATACTGAGGCAAACCCCTGGGGTCATAAGGCTGAAACCCGGTAGCCACGATGATTGCCCCTACTTCAATTGTCTCTACATAGGAAGCTTGGTCATATTCAATAGCCCCTCGCTCACAAACCGCCTGACATATCTTGCATTTACCCTGCGTAAGGTATCTGCAATTCTCTTCATCGATGACATAAGCAGGGGGAATCGCTTGGGGGAAGGGGATGTAGATTGCTTTTCGTGTTCCCATATTACGGTTGAATTCATCTTTCACTGTAACAGGGCATTTCGCTGTGCAGTCACCACACCCGACGCACTTTTCCTCATTTACGTAGCGCGGCTTCCTCCTTACCCGGACCCGGAAATCCCCCACTTGCCCTTCGACCTTCTCGATCTCAGAGTAGCTCAAAATCCTAATGTTCTCGCATTCGGCCACCTCGACCATTTTCGGCGAGAGGATACAGAGGCTACAGTCGAGAGTGGGAAAAGTCTTATCCAGCATAGCCATGTGGCCACCGATTGAAGGTTCTCTTTCCACAAGGTATGTTTTTATCCCCATGCCCCCTAAGTACAGAGAAGCAGAGATGCCTGCGACACCTCCGCCGACAACCATCACCTCAGGCACCACCCGGCCTTTGGTCCGCAGAAGGGGTTGAAGCAGCCTTGCCCTTGCCACAGAAGAACGCACAAGGTCTTTGGCCTTTTCGGTGGCAGCCTCATGGTTATCATAATGAACCCATGAGCAATGCTCCCTGATATTCGCCATTTCAAGCAAATGGGGATTGAGTCCTGACTTTTCCAAAAGAGTCCTGAATGTCTTTTCATGCAGCCTTGGTGAACACGAGGCGATGACTACACGGTTGAGCATAAATTCCTTGATGTCATCGGCAATGCCCTTCTGACCTACTTCACTACATGTGTAGCGGTTGTCTCTTACCACTACTACACCCTGGAGAAACCTCGCGCTCTCCCTCACCGCCTCGACGTCCACCACGCCTGCAATATTCAAACCGCAATGACAAACGTAAACGCCTATTCGCGCGTCAAATCCCGCATCTTGTAGCATGCTTGGCATGCACCGTCCTTATGAAATCTTTGCAAGCAATGCCCTGGGCCTAATAGGATTCTGCATCAGCCCGAGTTCTTCATGGCTGATTCCCATTGCAAGCCCGAGAATCTGTGGATAGTAAAGGATAGGAAGGTCGTACTTGACACCGCGACCTGAGCCAATCTTCCGTTGATTCGCCCCGTACATCACTGAGCAAAACGGACAGATAAGGTTAATCGCATCTGCCCCTTGGCAACTGATGTCGTCCAATTTTGCCCTGGCCATAGAAAGCGCAGTTTCTTCGTCAACTCCAAGGATAGCTCCGCCACAACAGTCTTTCTTCGTCCGGTAGTCAACCGGCAGAGCACCGGTTACGGCCACAAGCCTGTCGAGAGACTCCGGCACTTCAGGATGATCAAACCCATCGTATATTTCCGAGGGCTTCAGATAGTGACACCCATAATGAGATGCAATACTGAACATATCAAGAGGACGTTTCACAGCCTTCTTTAGGACTTCCAGTCCGATATCCTCATAGAGGACGCGCACAAAATGCTTCACCTTGACCTTACCTGAGTAATGCTTCCCCAGCATCCCTAAGCTTTTGCACGTCGCATCGAGCAAAGCCTCATTTGCAGCAAGTTCCCGGGACACTTCAGTCAGAACAGACGTGCATGCGCTGCAGAGAGTCAAGATATCCAATCCCCTCTCCTCTGCCAGCGCCAGGTTCCTGGCTGCCAGGAGATAAGCGGTTTCATGATGGACGGATTTTACGGGATACCCGCAACAACTGAATTCCGGGATATCCACAAGCTCAAGCCCGAGTTCTCCGGCCACTCGCTTGGCAGACAACTCATAACTTAAGTTTCTTACAGGCACTGTGCAACCTAAGAACACTGCCATCTTCATGACTTACCACCCGCCCCGCTGGAAAGTAGGTCAGCGAGCCCGGTTATCCCATATATCTCAGCAACCTCCGGGCAACCCTGGGGGAGCTCCTTAAGGCCCCAATCAGTACGTTTTTCATTTGCCAGCTCGTCGACTTCATACAACCGGCCGTATCCTGCAATGAGTTCAGCCTGTGCTCGAAAAGCGGGATGGATGTATCCTTCCCTTACGGCAATGTTCTTCAGAGCATTCATGACCTCAGGTATCCTAACATCCTGGGGACATCGTTCGTGACACGTATAGCACGTAGCGCACAGCCAGATGAAATCACCGGAGAGAACCCTCTCCCTCATCCCCAAGATCACCATTCTGATTATCTTGCGGGGGTTGTACTTGCTGTCAAGCTCCGCTACTTTGCACCCGGAAGTGCATGTGCCACACTGGAAACAGTACTTGATATTCTCTCCGCCGGGTTCCCGTGCAACCTCATACTTAAACTTCGGGTCCAGGACGGTTACGACAGGGATATCCCTCTTCTGGGCAGACTCCATTACATGAGCCCTCCTTCCAGTCAAAAGCAGCAGTTACCCAGCATGTTTCTCAATCTCTTCTTCCAGCCAGCTCACTGCTTCCTCCCCTTGCAGGAGGTTGGACAATTCATCGGGATCCTCCATTCTAATCTTCAGAACCCAGCCCTCGCCGTACGGGTCTGTATTCAGAAGTGTGGGGTCGTCCTCCAAATCTTCATTGACTTCAATAACTTCACCGCTGACAATTGCGTATATCCGGCCCACCCATTTCCCCGATTCCACTGACGCAATGGCTTTGCCCTGTGTTACCTGCTTCCCCTCAATAGGCAGATCCACTGAAACGAAGTCTTTGGCAAGTCTCTGGGCAAAGTCATTGAGCCCGACCGTAATAATGTTTTCTTCGACTTTGCCCCAAGTGTGGTTACGGTCATAATACAGTTCATCCGGAAGTAGATATCCCTGGACCTCCAAAACTGTCACCTCCGAATTTTCATGCACTTCTGTATGAATGCGTAGTCATTGGAATTTTCTACGTTATCTGCTCAATTTCCTTCCTAACAGTAGGCTAATTTTCTCAAATGAACGAGCCACAAGGGTTTACGGAAATTTATAGGGATCTAGCTGCTCTTTTGACCGAGGAGGTATCTTAGGCCGTATCCGGCCAGGCTCAAGATAAGCAAAGCCCAACCGAATCTGGTCAGGTATCTGCCTACCAGAGGTGCATCAACCAACAGCTTAGTAAGGCCGAACGACCATGCGCCTGCCCAAAGAAGATCCGCAAGAAAGAGAATTCGGAGGGTGCTCGAGGCATCCCGTCCGGATAAGCCAAGCATCCAAAACACCTGACTGTAGCCTACGCCTATCCAGCGAAGCAGGAGGAGAGCAGGGTCAAAGGATCTGTCTTGGGCGCTACTCAACCTAATACGTGAAACCGCCCTTAAGATACCGGGGTAACGCCTGACTATAGTGTTCCAAAAAGAATGTCCAAATTGCCTGAAGACTGCATAGCACATGGCGTGACCGGCTACGGTGAAGAAACTCACGAACAAGCCGGCAAATAGCCATGACCAGCCATTGTCATGCGCCGCACCGGCAAGAAAACCAAACATGGCCGGCGATGAGATGGGGACTCCGCCGGCCATGAGAAGGAACCCTATACCTATGAGCATCATTGCTCTTGACGACTCACCTAGCATATTAGTGGGATAGCACCATCGCTTCTTTGCCCACAGGTCTTCAACATAAGGTCATCACGACAGTCCGTCTTGCCGTTCATCTCAGGTCACGCTATGATGAACCGTGCTGTCACTACACAGTCCAGATTTTCCCGAGATTCACGATGATCCCTGACGCCTATATCCGGAGCCTACTTGAACAATGTCATCGCATCTTTATAGAGCGACTCAGGAACTGTCTTAATCTTGGCAGTCGCTTCAGTCAGGTCCACAACTCTTATCTCTCCCCCGAGGAAAGTAGGCATCTTGCCGAATTCACCTTTATGGACAAGATCCATGGCTGCCATACCCAGACGAGTGGCGTAGTATCTGTCAGTTACAGTAGGAGAACCTCCACGTTGGATGTGGCCAATCACTGCTACCCTGGTCTCAATTCCGGTTCTCTTTTCGATTTCCTGGCCTATAACATGCCCTATTCCGCGGAGTCCTAATCTGACATGCCCGAACGCGTCAACCTCTTCTTCTGCGTCATCCTCTATACCGGGCAACTCAACACCTTCGGAAACCACAACGACACCGTAACGTTTTCCTGACTCTCTCAGTTTCACAAGGTGCTCACACATAGCATCAATATCAGGCTTCACCTCGGGGATTAGCACCCAATCGGCTCCGCCTGCGATAGCGGTATCGAGCGCTACCCACCCTGCATATCTCCCCATGACTTCAAGAATCATCACGCGTCTGTGTGACCTTGCAGTATCGCGCAACCTCTCTACAGCATCCACTGCAACTGTAACGGCAGTGTCAAATCCAATGCAATAATCAGTAAGGTTCACGTCATTATCCATGGTCTTCGGAACTCCGACACACGGAACTCCGAGTCTGCTAAGTCCTGATGCCACGCCGAGGGTGTCATCCCCGCCTATGGCGACTATCGCGTCGAGGCCGAGGTGTTTTACATTGGTTTTGCACTTCTGGACATCCCCTTCTTTCTTAAAGGGGTTAGTTCGGGATGATCCCAACATTGTACCGCCTATGGATATCACTTCGCGGACATCGTCAACACCGATAGGCTCTGCAACACCATTCACTAAGCCTTTCCAGCCTTCCTGTATTCCAAGGACTTCATAACCGTAGTCCGCAGCCCTCATAACAACACCACGAATGGCAGCATTAAGACCGGATGAGTCTCCGCCGCCGGTTAAAACACCTATCCTCTTAATCTCAGTCATGTATGATATCATCCCTTCTACTTGCTTGCTCCGGTCATTCAATGCATGCGACCCCGGAGCCCATCTTATGTCGTCAGGTTCTGATTCCTATCCCTTTGCCGCTCCGTGTTTCGACGCATTAACGCATTAAGCCTTGCCGGAACAGCCGAACAGCCTCATCTTCGCCTTAATGGCTTCCTTCATATATTCCC
>JAPXLY010000094.1:0-5814 GCA_033809295.1 Bacillota bacterium | reverse complement strand
CGTAGCGAGCACGCTCCACGCGGCGGCAGGCTGTAGAGATGGGTAGGAAGGCTTTCAACGGGCGAATGAGTGTCATGCAGCCCGCATTGCTCGCTATAGCTTTCATTTGTCTCTCGTCCGTCTTTCTGTCGCCCCGTGGTTTTGCATCAGATTCCGGAAGCCCTGCACAGTTAACAGGTGACGTGCTCAGCGTTGATCTGGAGAAGAGATTCGTCCGGGCTGAAGGCAATGTAATTCTCAAGTACAAGGACATAATGATCCTCTGCCATCTTTTGGAGATAGATGCTGTCTCAGGCGAGCTTGCAGCTTCAGGAGATGTGGAGTTCCATGACGGGGAGGATGTGGCGCGCGGCGGGAGTCTCACATACGACTTAACATCGAAGCGTGGGGTTCTGCAATCGGGACATGCGACTGTACAGGGTGATCGCATGGAAGGCCCTATGTACATAACCGGTGCCGAATTCCACGCCGAACCCGGAAGGATACGTATAGAAGGCGGAAGCTTCACCACTTGCGGCCTGGAGACCCCTCATTACCGGGTTGAGGCAGGAGAAATACAAATACATGTAGGCGACAGGATGGAGCTTTGGCAGTTGTCTTACTGGGAAGGCAGGCTGTGCATTTTCCGCTGGCCGTACCTTGTCATTCCCCTCAAAGAAGAGAACAGGTTCGACATGCCCCAAGTAGGCTATGGCGCCCAAGAAGGCTGGTTTATCAAAACCACCTACAACTACTACAGAAATCCCACATTCCGCGGTTTCTTGTATCTGGACTATTTCAGCAGGTTAGGCCCGGGCCTGGGCGTAAAACACCTTTATGATTTCGGAACCTTAGGGGCAGGCTCTCTATACATATACGAGCTGATAAACAGGGTCACGGATCACGTCGACTCCAGGCTCGAACTCACCTACGAATTACCCGTGGCCTCAGGGGCTACATGCTCTTTGGGCCTCAAGTATTCTGATAATCTCTCTCTTACAGGAGTTATCAATACGCAGATCTCAGGCAAAGCAAGGGTTAGATACACCGATGACAGGAGATCCGCTGATCTCCTTTTGGAGAGAGCTCACATCACAGGATTATCCCGGTCTGATCAGACGCAGGTGATGCTGACAGGGGGATGGAAAGCCCCGGACGGCTTATCTCTGTCAGGGGACTTCAGGTTCTTCCGGCGTAGAGCTGAGAACGGATCGCGGAAAGACGATGAATATTTCAATTATCGTTTTAACGCGTCAAAGAATTTCAAACACGTATCTTTGCGGGCCGTTGCCGAGCAGTATGTGAAGCCTGTGGAAAGGCGGGAGAAGGAAGAAGAAGGTGAAGTGGATCCGCTTCCTTATGAAGCCATAGGACGAGCGCCGGAAATTGTCCTCGAAGGGCATCCGCTCAAATTGGGCGCGTTTCCGCTAAGGCTTAGATGGAATGTAGCCTTCGGCAGGTACGCGGAGAGGACTTCCCTATGGTTTGGTGATCCCATAATTCGCGGGAGCAAGGTGCATATAGGGATCGACGGAGTCGAAGAGGTGTATCGTCTGGGGAATACAACAAAGGCCACTTTATCTGCAGGTTGCGGCTTTGACAGCTATACTACAGGCGATTCCAGGTATGTGCTTCAAGGTGCTTTGGCCTTGGAGACCCGGGGTTTGGATAATGCAGTTATCATTTCCGGCAGATATGATTATTGCGGTGTGTTTGGGGAGACTCCTTTCGCGTTTGATAAGAAGGACAGAAAAGGACTCATGACCGGGAGACTGACTCTCTCTAAAGGGATATTTACTGCGTCAATGGATTGCGGGTATGATTTTTACACGAAGATTTACCGGACTGTTACAGGGAAAGCCAGGCTTTCCCAGGGGAAAGCTTGGGCAGTGGAAGCTTCTGCTGCCTATGATCCACAGTCCAGGCAGATGCGGGATGCAATTGGGAAGTTGGAGGTTGCTGCATCAGACAGATGTCTTGTCAAAATAGGGGCAAGATACAACTTTGTCCAAGAGGCTTTGGATAGGGTGGAAAGCCACGTGGCGCTCAGGGCATCTGACGCCTGGGGGCTGGAGTGGACACTGGTATACGGAGGCGCCTCAAAGTCTAAGGCCCCGAGCGTTCTCCGAGGAGATGTGGCAGTCACCCGAGATATGCATTGCCGTGAACTCAGACTTTCCTACAGTTACACTGAGAAGCAGGTATGGCTCGAATACAGAATCAAGGCATTCCCTCATGATTCCGTGAAAATGGGGATTGGGGAAGAAGGAGTCCTCTTCTAGTGAAGTCCCTTCCTCAATTGACGCTGCGCTGAAAATCTGCTGTTCCGATAACTTGTTTTATGTAGGGGATTGAGAATATCAAGACCATAACAACCATTATGATTGAAGCTGCTGCTGCATAACCGGTTTGGAAGTACCTAAAACCATATCGATAGATGTAATAAGTTATGGTTTCCGTGGCATTGCCCGGCCCTCCTCCGGTTAACGCATACATCTTGTCGAAGACTCTGAAAGTATCAATCGTCCGTAGTAGCAGCACCAAAGCAAGGGCAGGCCGTAGAAGCGGCAGAGTGATATACTTCAGGGTCTGGACGTAATCTGCACCTTCTACTTGCGTGCTCTCATATATTTCCTGCGGTATGGACTGAAGGCTTGCCAGTATCACAAGAAACACGAAAGGCGTCCATTGCCATATGTCTGTCAAAACTACTGAGCGTAACGCCCAAGTAATGGAACTTAACCACTCCACAGGTGATAATCCAATGGTTTTCAATAGGAAATTGAATATGCCGAAGTTGTAGTCGTACATCATTTTCCATGTTAAAGCTACGGTTATCGGCGGTAAAAGCATAGGCACAAGGACTATCGTCCTGTAAAGCCTCATAAACCGGAACCCTGAATTGAAAAACAGGGCAAATACCGTGCCGAGGAGAGTCTCGAAAACTACGGCTAACACAACAAACCTTAATGTGTTTTTGACTGCAACCCAAAAGGTATCGTCAGTGAGGATTTCAGCGTAGTTTTGAAGGCCGTAAAACACGGTCCTGGCGCGTATGAAATCTATTCTGTAGAAACCGGTGACTATGGCATATATCAATGGATACACAGTCAATAGCGCAAAAACGACTACTGCAGGTAAAACAAATAGATAAGTGAGTCTCTCGGCTTTTCGCATAATATCACCTTTTGCCGGCCTTCCCCTGCCATTTGAAGCAGGGGAAGGCCAACCGTTGTCGTTATTTCAGTATTTTCTCTATCTCCTTGTTAGCCCTGTCAAGACCTTCGCGGATATCAATCTGTCCGACCAGTATCTGTGACAAGTAAAGTCCCCATACGTCTTCAATCTGACTCCAATAAGGAGTTCTCGGGCGAGCCACGGAATGCAGAAGAGCGGACAACTGTGCCGGATAGTGACGATATTTTGCCGTCAAATCAGGATCGTTGTAAAGGCTCTTTCTTGTAGGGGCTCCTCCGCCCATCAATGCCATTTCCTTTTGCGTTTCCTTGCTGATGATCCATCTTGCGAATTCTACTGCTTCATCCTTATTCCTTGATGTTACCGGAACGCCCATCAACCAGTTGCCAATCATTGCAGCGGAGTCTTTAGCCTGTCCCGGCACTGCCAGGAATTCAATCTTCCCGACCACCTTGGAACTCTCGGGATTGTCTACCTGGGATACCCAGGACGGCCATGCAATAGTCATAGCTATCTGGCCCTGCGTCAGTGCGGTGGCAATCTGGTCGCTGTCAAAAGTCTCGCACCCTTTTGGGCTGAGCTCCTTCAATTTCAAGTAGGTTTCCATTGCCTTTATTCCTGCTTCACTGTTTACAGCAGGCTTCATATTGTCATCCAGCACCTCTCCGCCGTACGCCCAGAAAATCGGCAGATAGTCAGCGACTATCGGGTTTCCTCGCTGGCCTCTGACTACATAGCCGTATGTATCAGGTTCATCTTTCGTTATGATTTCCGCTATCTTGATTACTTCGTCCCATGTTTTCGGAGGAGACAGACTGTATTTGTTCAGAAGGTCGTGTCTGTAGTAGAACATCGTAACATTGCCTATTGCCGGAAGAGCGAATAATGACCCTTTACCATACGGATCCCTGCATAATGCCACACAATTTTCAATGAAATCGTCATCGAGGCCGTCTTTGAAGTAAGCATCAAGATTTGCCAGGAGTTTGCCTTGGGAGAATTCAGGCATCCACGGGTCGTCCAACATAACTAAGTCATAGGCTCCTGCGTTATTCCTCACATCCAGTACCGCAGTCTCTTTGAGTTCTGCATATGGCATGCATATAACCTGGACTTTTTTGCCTGTTAGTTCCTCATATCTTTTGGCTGATTGAGTCAAGGCGTCTCCCATGGCTCCTGCTCTCGCCGCAAGGGTTAGGGTTACATCTCCCGGTTTTGCCGTGGCTGCACCCGCGTCATACCCCGTCAGCACAAAAGCCATCAACACAACCACAGCGAGCAAGGACAAACCAAACTTCTTCCTTAACATTTACTCATCTCCCTTTTAATAACTCTCTCAACCCTTGACCGCTCCAAGGGTGAGGCCTTTGATTAGGTAGTCTTGCATCAGAACCACAAAGACAAGTATCGGTATAACAGACATTATCCCTCCTGCACTCATGGGGCCCCACAACACCAAGTACTCGGTTATCAGGCCTGACAGTGCAACAGGGACGGTTGCGAGTTTCGGGGACTGTATGAAAATCATGGCATACATGAATTCGTTCCATGCCGTTATGAATGTGAAAATGGCGGTAGCAGCTAATCCCGGCAGTACCAGCGGGAGCACAATTCTGGAAAATGTCTGATAGAGCGTGGCGCCGTCCACCATTGAACTCTCCTCAATTTCCAGAGGAATCTCGTTGAAGAAATTCACCAGCATCCAGATGGCAAAGGGCAAATTGAAAGCGATGTACGCCAAAATGAGTGCAGTTCTTGTATTCATCAATCCTGCACTTCTCATAATGCTGTAGATAGGTATTACAAAGGTAACAGGCGGAAAAATCCTGGTAAGCAAAATCCATATCATTAGAATACGCTTACCGCGGAATGCGAACCTCGACAGGCTGTACGCGGCTAAGGACCCGATAACTACAGCAATAAGCGTAGAGGTTATTGACACCGTAAGGCTGTTTGCTATTACATTACTGAACTCCAGATTGCTAAAGAGAGTCCTGTAATTCTCAAGGGTTATCCGGTGCGGGAAGAATGTGGGTACTGCGGAGAACTGCTCTACACGATTCTTGAACGAATTATTGAGCATCCAGTACACCGGGAATAGTGACCATACAATGATCAGTATCAATGCCAAATATTTGAAAGAGGCTTTCAATCCGGCTCTTACATGAAGGGATTTACCAGGTCTCGGCATTTATCCATCAACTTCCTAGCGTTACAGTGCGTTTATGGTTTCGTCGGGTTGGAACAGACATTATGATGTCTGACGACTCATATGTGCCTTATCTATTCTACTTGATTTGTCTGATTCCTCCTTATTACCGCCGTAATTTTTCCGTAACCTTGCTGAACTCAAATTCGACGGCTCAATGCGATAGCGCTTTGTCCGGCTTCGGTTCGTAAGTCCTAATCTCCGGAGACACATACATAGAGCACATAGGAGCGATGAGCATGATTACCATAACTGCCTGTGAGGCAAGGGGATTCTAAGAACCTGGGTAAACATGCCCAATGCTATTCGGATAAGGGAAAGATCTGATACAATCGTTCTTAGAGAAACCGAATTCAGGAGGTGAAGGTGATGCCAAGAAAGCTTATCATACCGGTGACAATAGCGATTCTTGGTATCGCCTGTTTGGT
>JAPXLY010000093.1:0-5822 GCA_033809295.1 Bacillota bacterium | reverse complement strand
TCCGGGTATTTGCTCTTAAACTGCTTCCATTCTCCTTCGGTAATATATATGGGGTCTTTCCCGAACATGGCTCTCATGTTTGTTGACGCAGCTTCAACCATGTCACGATTGACGTACATGGCGCCCAGCACAGAACCGGCGACTGCGAAGAGTCCATCCACAAAGTCAAGGCCTGTGACACTCTCAAGGCCTCGTTCCAGAAGGAGGCCACCGAGGAACCCGACACCTCCAAAGGCTGCAGTTTTTGCGAGACGACTCATGACAACACCTCCTCAATTAGGCGGTTTGCGTTATTCGGAATCTGCCCCTTCACTCTTGGCTGACCGAATCGCTTCCTTAATGTAACGATCCTTATTCCTGATTCGCATCTCCAAGTCTCGGATCTGCTGCCTTAGCTTCTTCTCCGCACCGGAACGACCGCCGAATATACGGGAGTATAACACTGACAGATTAATCCCGAGGATAAGCCCGACTATAATCCCTATGAGCAAGTAGAATAGCTCCATAGTAAATTTAACCTGCATATTCACCCTCCGATTCTACGAGGAAAACATGCTTTTGAACCAGTCATAACCTGCTTATTACTGAGAATTCCACAAACAAGCGCGAAATCCCTTTTCAACATAGACATCAAATCCACATGCAGCATACTCAAGATATCATCGCAAGATAAATGGGAGGATGTTATGAAACCTGTCAGAGTCTCTGTGAAAGCTGTCATCATTCAGGACGGGACACCCCTGGAAACTAAGAATTCCGATCCCGGGGGACGTTAATTAGCCACCTGCAATTGACTCAGCGACTGCCTCAACCGCTGCTTCCAATGCAGTGACGATACAGTCCAAGGACATACTTGGAGTTTGCACCTCCGTAAAATGCTTCAAACCCTGTTACGAGTATTCTCAACACATTCAGGCCTCTTTAGCCCAGCGGCCTTTTCAAGTAGTGCCAAATCCCCCAAACGCACACAAGCTCCCATCCTTGTCGTGCATACTCGCTTAGGATTCTTCCCGTTGTTTCACCAAATCCTAGAATGCAAATGCATTTGTACTCATATTTCTCCACCCGGCATCACCCCTTTGACATACTTCCCCTGTCTGCGGCGACAGCGCTGGGTTGCGCCATACAACGTAGTTAGTTCTCCTTTGTTCACAGTTTTCCCTTCAAAGGAAATAGGTTCTGTCCTCCAGCGGATGCAAACAGGTAACACCGGGAGCTCGCTGAGAAGCCGGCCGCAACGAAGCGACATTTGTAGGCCCCTTTGGCGTCAGCATCACAAGACCCGCACTAATTCTCTCAAATCATAGATCACTTCGTCTGCCCCGGCCTCTTTGAAATCATCTGCTGTAAAGGTGCCTATTCTCCCAATGAATCTTACCCCATTGTCCCGGGCTTTCTCAAAATCCCGCAGCGAATCGCCGACAAAAACCAGGTCTTCGGTATCCGCCTGAAAGTGCTTCTTGATGTAGTCGAAGTGGTCTTTTCCCTTTGAAAACCCTTCTCTGTATCCAAGGACCAAGTCTGGAGTCAAGCCGCATTCCTTTATGTAGCTTTCCATTATGTGCTGGAAGTTACTTGACGAAATAACCACTTTGTTTCCTCGCCGGGCCAGGGCAGTCAGGACTTCTTTAGTTTCAGGAAACAAAGGTTCATTCATAACCTCATCTTCCTTCTTCCGCTCAAACTCCTCCACAATTTCACTGTTCTCCTTTTTTCCCGGAAACATGTATTCCATCTGCTCCACAAACGGGAGGCCTGAGGTCAACATATACAGATCCCTGCTGAGCTCTAAAGACAACCCGTAGTACCGGTTGATCAGTCCGGAAGCGATATCGGCAAGGCGAGGCATGGAATTCACAATAGTTCCGTCAAAATCAAAGATTATGATTCTATTCATCGAATGGCCTCCTAATGGCGAAAATAACCCATGTGCCTGGCTGTTTAATATGTTGGCACCCAGTGGGAAACGTGAAATACGAACTACAAGTCGACAAATGATTTTCGTAGCCTGACATATGCCGGCAGTCCGCCTTCGATCTGTATCTCTACTTCTCCTTGAATCAACGGACGGGCATAGTCCAGGAAATCAGCGGTCACGAAGTTGCCCTTACTGTTTAGCCACTCCTTCGGAACCTGCCGTTCAACATTAGCCACACTCCCCAGTTTAGCCAATCCGGTTGCACCCTCTTCTTCCAAAAGGGTTACCATGAACCCGCTTTGGCCTTGGACAGCAGCCTTTACGGCGGCTCTCCCCACTGCCATCGCATCGCACACATCTCTCCGGGAAGCAAAATGCATAGCAGCCTGTTGACAGATGTCCAGTTTGATGCTACGGGCTTTTATTTTCAAGTTGCGCTCAATAACGCTCCTTAGAAACTCACTGACGCCACCCAGTGTAGGATGGCCGAAAGAATCAGTAGCGACTTCGCCGTGCTGAACCTCTATGTACTCTCCGCTTGCATTCCTCAAACCTTCTCCGACTACGATAAAAGCCCCACCGATTCTCCAGTATGTGTCCTCCACATCCCCTAGAAAACTGTCTATATCAAACGGCTTCTCAGGAAAGTAAATCAGATGGGGGGCTTCATCCTCCAGAGACTTGGCCAAGGCACTTGCGCCTGGAAGCCATCCTGTATTTCTGCCAACAGTCTGAAGAACGGTAATAGGCTCAGATGTATACATGCTGGCATTATGAAGTCCTGCCTCTTTGACTGAGGTCGCCACGTACTTAGCACAACTACCGTATCCCGGGCAGTGATGGGTCTCGGGAAGGTCGTTATCTATGGTTTTTGGTACACCCATCACCCGCATCTCATACCCCATCTCTCCTGCCGCCTTGTTCAACTTGTCAGCGGTATCCATGGAATCGTTTCCGCCGATATAGAAGAAGTACCTGATATTAAGAGACTCAAATACTCTAAAGATGGTCTCTAAGTCAGACTCTTGCACCTTATGTCTGCATCCACCCAAAGCAGCACCGGGAGTCCTCGTGAGTCCCTCTATTATCTCATCCGGTTCAAGCCTGAGATCAATGAGTTGTTTGTTCAACACTCCTTCTATGCCGTGGATTGCGCCGTATATGCCACCGATAAACCCGTACTTCTCAGCTTCCGTGATTATGCTATACAGGCTGCTGTTGATGACAGAAGTCGGCCCTCCCGACTGCCCGATGAGAACGTTTCCCCTTAGCGACATTTCTGATACACTCCCTCAACTTGTTTAGTGGAGCAAGACGTCCCGGCCCTGGAATGAATTCTTGTGGAGCCGCTCCATTTACGCTTTGTGTACTGAGTGATAACCACAGGCTATTCCCTGACGAGTGATGGCGAACCGGACAACATTCACCCCCGAGTCCTGTTTGTCATACGCGCAACCACTGTTAACAGGGCTTTCGGTGAAAACGACTTTCAGCCCCATTGATTCCGCCAGCACTTTGGTTTCCGGGCTCGGTAGATTGTGGATTCCCTCATTATCGACATTGATTACCAGGTACTTTGCGCCTACAGCCTCAATCAATTCCCTACTGATACTGTCTATATCTCCGTGATGTGGCGCTTTCAAGATAACTGCCTTCAGGGTCTCAGTGCTAATGAATCGCTCCCAAAAAGACAGAGGTACGTCACTTGCGAGCAGAATTCCGGCATTCAGATAATCAATTTTCGTCACTATGCAAGTCTGATTTAAGGATTTGTCAACCTCTGGCAACTTTTCCGCTCTTACATCAGGGTCTGTGGTACCGTAGATCATCTCCATGTCCCGGCTTAGTCTGGCAAGCACTTTTTTGCCCGGAGTGAACCCGGTAATCTTCAGCGCAGCGCCTTCAATATTCGTCTTGTATTCAACATCCTCGTCGACAAGCCGGATTCTGGCTCCGTTTCTCTCCAGGGCTTGGAAAATGTTATTGTACATGTTAATAGATTGGCTTATGCCGCCACCGTCCGCATCCAGTTCTCGACTCTGAAACTCCCAAGGCAACAGGTAATTAACCCATGCCTCCCGCACTGTGAGGCCATGGATTACTTCATGAATTCCTGCTATGTGATCCCGGTGAAAATGCGTCAAAATCATCAAGTCAATATCCCTGATCCCTTCCACACGGAGATACTCAGAGAGCTTTATCCGATTCTGATGGCAGGCGAACATTTCCTGCCGGTTGTCACCGCCATCCACCAAGATATTCAGGGGTTTGACGCCGGTTGCTCTAATGAAGATACTCTCCCCGAATCCGACATTCAAGAAGTCTATGATTAGCCTTTTGTCACTCAAATACCTTCTCCCCTTATTCTTCAGGTCGTCAGCGGGAACCCCATCTCTCTCTTTGAAGAATGATAGTCATTCTGATGTCCGACAACGGCTCCCGAAATAATTTCTCCGCAAAATCGAAAATCCCTCTTTTACTCACAAAGTATTACTTACTCTGTTTGGGCAAAACAGGCTCAATGATACCCCATGCACTGTCATGATGCATATCCCATATATCCGTTGCCATGAGACTCTCATCAAGAAGAGGTGTTCAGCCGATCTCCGTCGAAGGTAAATCCCAAAACCCCACACTGATTCAGGAGGTACCGACGAAAGATGAAACGCTCCGGGAAACTGCGGATTCTCGTCGCATTGCTTGTTCTCTTAATACCAGCCTGCATATGCGCAAACAGAGGCGGCGCAATGGCACAGAACGGGGTTGAGGCATGCTCCTCAAACATTGCGCTTGTAAGAGAGCTCATAGGGGCAGGGCCATCATGTGGCACAATCACTGCTGAAGAATATCCCCCTATATATCTACGTGGTCAAATTGAACCAACAGCCAATGTAATTATGCTAATCCCAGACGGCGCAGGTCTTACCCACAGGACACTGGCACGGATAGTATACGGCGGCGCCAATTCCAGGCTCCCCAGCGAGAAGATGTGGGAAGTAGGAATTGCAGACACCCACAGCGCTGACGCGCTTGTTACAGACTCTGCTGCAGCAGCGACTCAGCTCGCCACAGGATATTGGACGAACAACGGCATGATTAGCGTTACCCCCGACGGCGCCTTGGCTAAGACTATCTTGGAGCTTGCCAAGGAGCAAGGCAAGTCAACAGGCCTTGTCGCAACGTCTCGCATCACTCACGCGACACCTGCTGCATTCGGTGGGCACTGTGCTGCGCGAGAAGACGAGGATGAGATCGCCCTTTGGATGCTTGCTAACGAAGTGGACGTTTTGATCGGTGGAGGAAGACGGCATTTCCTTCCCGATTCCGGCACGGGGAAAAGAATGGACAACCTCAATTTGCTCTCGGAATTTCGGAAATCCGGATGGGAAATCGCTGACTCTTTTGATTCCTTAAGGGATAACGGATCAGCCAGAATCTGTGCACTTCTTGCCAACAGCCATCTGCCACCTGCGCCAAATCGTGAATACACCCTTCAAGACCTGACACATGAAGCTATTCGGAGACTGTCGACTAATCCTCGCGGCTTCTTCCTAATGGTAGAAGGCTCGCAAATTGACTTTGCGGCTCACATGAACGACGAGGCCGGGGTCGTCGAGGAGCTTCTGGATTTTGAAGGCGCAGTGGCTGAGGCTTTTCAGTTTGCGAAGGTAGACGGAAACACTCTCGTCGTGGTAGTGGCTGACCACGAAACCGGAGGCCTTGCCATAGTCGGAGGAAGCACAGACTCGAATGAAGCGGAGATTGAGTGGGCTTGCAATGAACACACCGGATCTCCTGTAGTTGTCTATAGCTACGGTCCAAATTCATATTTGCTGGGCGCACACATATACCTTGCTGATATCCCCTTCATAATTGCGCGAAGCTGGGGCGCAACCCAGTTTGG
>JAPXLY010000092.1:0-5894 GCA_033809295.1 Bacillota bacterium | reverse complement strand
TAAATAGCTGGAGCCGACGACCGGACTTGAACCGGTAACCTGCTGATTACAAATCAGCCGCTCTGCCAATTGAGCTACGTCGGCTTGCATTCAAATCTTATGCTAGTTACTATTCTAGCTACAAGAAGTTCATCTGTCAACTTCAGTCCCCGAGCAGTTTCAGGAATTCCGCAAGTCACAGAGTGTAGCATGTGATGCGCTTGTATGAATGCCCCAAGGGAGCAATTAGAAGAGGTCATCAGATTCTCGAAAACGATGCTATGCGATTAGGTAAGTGGTATACTTCGGACTGAGGATCAAAGGGAATCAATCATACAGGGGCAGAGCGTTCCCAGGTCTTAAATCAAATTACTCGAATTCGCCATTCCGATCTCTGGGAATAGATACCCTAACTTCACCAACATTAGTCTTAATAGTCTTATCACTATAGCCATTCCGGCTATTTCCTGAGTTATCTCCTTCATTGCTGTGCTTTCGATACCCCAAGTGTTCATCCATCTCCGCCTCAAGCATTTCCTGCAAAATCGGCCTAAAAAGCTTCTTAAGATTTGCGCTGATATCTCCAGCGGTCTTACACTTCTTAGCCAGCAATTTAACCAAAGCATCCTCTGCGTTTTGCATAAATGGTCAATACCTCCTCTAATGACAGTTATGACCATTTACACAGAAATTATTACGCTCTCTAGCCAACCGCACGAAAGTCTTCAGATCCGCCTGGGTGGCTCTCAGGGGAAGCCACACTCCCGGAAACCATGAAACCCGCTTGAGTGGCTCTCAGGAAGAGCCACTTGGCAACCGATCCATGCTGAAATCAGCTTGAGTGGCTCTCAGGAAGAGCCACGCGGCTGCCGAAAGGTCTCAAGATCCTCTTGAGTGGCTCTCGGAGAGAGCCATATTCGACTATGACACTCTGTAAGTAACCTTCATGCGCTCTCTCATAGATGGGCAGAACTCCCATCTGATTTGGTAGCACAATTAGGAGCCCGGTTGGAACACTTATGCAGGAAATACGGTGCTTGCGGAATTCCCGGAGCAGTTTCAGTCGAGCAGTTTGCGTCGACGAGTATGCGTCGACGAGTCTGTGCCCGGAGTCTGCGTCGAGCGGTTCGATCCAGCAGCTTGCGTCGGCAGTCTGCGTCGAGTGGTTCGATCCAGTGATTCAGTCCGGCGGTCCAGTTCGGCAGTTCAGCGCTTCAGTCAAGCAGTTCACCAAATGATCTACCGATAAACCTCTAGGCACCTTCTGACCGACAGTTCACCGAGTAATTCGCCGAATAATTTCTAAGCAGCTTCTGACGCAATAGGGCCCTGCCAGGGCCCTTCCTTCGCGTCCATATTAGAGCCTGAGCGCCGGACATCCAGTCCGGACATCCAGTTCAGTACCATGCTTGAGGGTTCACCCAGGTACTATATGTACTCATTGCGTTTTTCTATATATCTCTCAAGCTTCCGCTTTACCCGTTGTAAGGCATTGTCTATGGATTTCACATGCCTATTCAGCTCGGCTGCAATCTCCTGATACGACTTGCCGTCAAGATATGCAGCAAGGACCTTCCATTCAAGATCGCTCAGGAATTGCTCCATTTTTGACTCAATATCGTTGAACTCTTCTCTGCTAATTACCAGCTCTTCAGGATCGGTAATTTTGTTGCCGGAAATCACATCCAAAAGAGTACGATCGGATTCCTCATCATATATGGGCTTGTTGAGCGAGATATATGAATTAAGGGGTATATGCTTCTGACGAGTCGCAGTCTTGATTGCGGTGATGATTTGCCGAGTGATACAAAGCTCTGCAAACGCTCGGAAAGAGGCTAACTTGTCACTTCGAAAATCACGAATGGCCTTAAAGAGCCCTATCATGCCTTCCTGAACTATGTCATCACGGTCAGCGCCAATGAGAAAATAAGAACGTGCCTTCGCCCGGACAAAGTTCTTATACTTGATGATAAGGTACTCCTCTGCCTCCCTCTCCCCATCCCTCGCAGCTTCGACAATCTCCTCGTCGAGCATATCATCATAATCACAAATAAAAGACGTTTCCCGTTCAGGCCTAGCACTCACGAATAACGCCTCCCTGATTTGATGTAGCTCGACTCACGCCCCCATTATATACTTGCATTCGTGGACAAGTCAAGAAAACCGGCAAGCCTACTGCCTCTGTCGGAATGCTTCAAACAATACGACTGCTGCTGCAACTGAGGCATTAAGTGACGATACCTGACCCCTCGTGGGAATTCTCACTAGGAAATCACATTTCTTCATAAGAAGGCTGGATATCCCTTGGCCTTCCGAACCGATGACAATACCCAGAGGCCCTTTGAGGTCGATTTCATACATTGTCTTGTCAGCCTCTGCTGACGTGCCCACAATCCAGAACCCTTCCTTCTTTAGGTTGTCCACCTCTCGGGCAAGATTCGACACCCTCGCACACGGGACATATTCAATAGCACCTGCGGATGCCTTTGCCACCGCGCTTGTGATCCCACATGCTCTCCGTTTCGGTATCACCACACCCGTGGCGCCTACAGCATCGCACGTCCGGATAATGGCGCCTAGATTATGGGGATCCTGAATCCCGTCAAGAATGACAAACAAAGGCGGACCGTGCTCTTCAGGCGTTTTCCCAAGAATCTCACCTGCACTCGCGTAACAGTGAACCGGTGACCCCAGCGCAATAATTCCTTGATGGTTTGCCGTGACGCTCATAGCGTCAAGCTTGCTACGGTTCACTTCAACTACGGGAACGCCTGCCGAGCGAGCGGATCCTTTGATAGCCCGGGAAAATGCAGGCTCAGTTCCTTTCGCCAGCATAATCTTGGCCAGGGGCCTCCGGGCCCGCAAAGCCTCCATTACCGCATTACGTCCTTCAATTGTGGTCTCGTAATCCATAACGCAATTGCCTCCACAGCTTTCCACAGAAGTAGGTTACCGGTAGCCTCGGCCTTTGTGTGCCCTATCCACCCTATCCCGGCGAACGCTGCTAACCGAGTCTATATCTTTATGAGAAAACCCTGGACACTTCACTTGGTCGACCCCAACATCGAAGCCAGACTGGGTGCTCTGCAGCAACTCGACAGAAGACCCTAAGTAGATCACCATGAGACCGTTGAACTTCTCCAGTAGCTGCCAGTTTCGCCGAAGACGGCGACCAGTTTTTGCGATTCAAGAGAGCTGCGTTAACATAATGTGGGAGAGAACAACGGTCTCCACCATAAGTGATCGCCGGTTCTAGAATTCGCACGTACCGCGCGGGGCCGCCCAAGACCTCGGACAACAAGCGAAAACTAATGAACTCGTACTTGGACACTTAATCAACCCCAGCACCGAGGCCAGACTGGATACACTACCTGTTAACAGACTTGATTTTTCCACAGGACATTCTCCCCTCCGGGCAGTACCCACGCATTTCACAGGGGCTGCCTACCCATGAGAAGAGACTCGGCGCAACTTCCCTTACACAATCCAGCATCGCCTCAGCAAGCTCTCGTATCTCCCATTGAGCCCGCCGGCATAAACGCCTCTCAAAGAAGTTGTAGAGACTGCGGCAATTCATCGTCATTACCAGTTTAGTCTCGCATGCATTAGGCAGAATGTACCGCGCATCTTCCTTTGGCACCATCTCTGCCAGCCTCGAGTATGTCTCCCTGATTTCCTCAATTCGCTTCTCATAAATGTCCAAAGCCTTGGGATTACCGGCTATTGAGGGAGGGACCACATATTCGAAACCGCTCTCTGACACATACCTCTGGGATTGCTGGGAATACGAAGCGATCCTGTGGCGGACAAGTTGGTGACTTAATGACCTGCTTACCCCTTCAATGGCAAAAGTGAAAGAAGCGTGTTCAGTAGGAGAAAGGTGTCCTGCCTCCAGAATAGTATTGATGAGCTTCGTTGCCTCCTCCGGGGACAGCCCGCATGCCAACTCGCAAGAATCAAGGTCTGAATAGCAACGTCTGGCTGCGATTGCAACAGTCCTCTCAGGATCAGGAGTATAACTTATCAGTCTTACTTTCATGCCGTACCTCCTCTTGTCCCAACTCGCTGCTCTCCGGGACCTCCCCTGTCCACTTAGACCGGTAATGTCACACTAATCCATTGACCTACGCGCATTAACAAGTAGGCTGAAGTGGGCTGATACCCTAAGAGTGCTTGGCTTCATTCAACCTGCTTACTACCTATGCCTAAGTAGATCACCATGAGGCCGTTGGACTTCTTCGGTAACCGCCAGTCTCGCCGAAGACGTCGGCCGGTTTTTGCGATTCGGGCGGGCTATGTTAACATAATATGGGAAAGAGCAACGGTCTCCACCATAAGTGATCGCCGGTTCCAGAAAGTGCATGTTGCATGTACCGTGTGGGGTTGCCGGTGTTGCACTCGAGACGGCACCCCAAGCAGGTTACCTTGGCAAAATCCGTCCCGTAGGCCGGTGGCCGAATTCTGACACCCCTCGTTGCAATCACCGGCCTCAGAAAACGTACTTACCGTGCGGGGCCAGCCAAGACCTCGGACAACGAGCGAAAACTGATGTGTGCTACTCTTTCTCTTTGGGATTACGGTTAGACTCAGCCAGCCGGGCCTCTGTCAGACTTAGTGCCTTTGTCAGTAGTTCGTCAAGTCTTGCATCTCTGCCAAGCAGGTAAAGGTAGCCGATGACCGCTTCAAACCCGGTGGAGTGGCGGTAATCAAGAACCGGCATACTCCTTGGCCCTCTACCTACTTTGATGTTGCGCGCACGCCTTGCCACATCTGCTTCATCAGGCATTAGAAATGACTCCAAATCAGCCAGGGCATGGGCTTGGGCAGTAGCGCAAACACGCGAGACTGCTTCCTTATGAAGCTCGTCCAAATCAACGTCTTGGCGCTCACCTATGAGCTCGCTCTTGAGGAGACACTCTCGCACGTATAGTTCGTACACTGCATCTCCGATATATGCGAGAACACCGGGCGGGATTGCATCCACGCTTTCAGGATCCAGACAGCCCATCATATCCTCTTCCATATTGTGCCTATTGATGTGTCTTCCAAGACTATGCCGATATCTTTCAAAGAATCACGGATCTTATCTGCCAGCGCCCATTCCTTCTCTTGACGCAAGTCATTTCTGACCTCAATCAACAGGCTGACAAGGCTCTCCGAAAGGCCTGAATCGCCACTCGCGCCGGACTCTTGGAATAAGCCCAGGATTCCGCCGATGGTCTCGAAGGTTTCCACTGCCTTGTGCAAACCCTCAAGATCTTCCCTGTTACACCTGCCCATCCCACCTCTTGTGTGAAGAAACTCATTGATTGAGCGTGCCAGATCGTGAAGCGCGGCAATCCCCACAGCGGTATTGAAATCATCGTCCATCCCTTGGATGAACTTCCCCTCGGCTTCCTCGGCATCAGCCATAAGAGAAGCAAAAGCAAAAGACCCTCCTTCTCCCTCTTCCTTCGCCTCAGCCTTTTCCGCCCCAGCTTTTTCCGCCTCAGCCAGCGCTCTACGTCCTGCATCCAAAGTCGATACGAGACGCCTGTATGCCGTACCCGCAGCCTCCAGCTCCTCCACTCCGTAATTCGCAGGGCTTCTGTAGTGGCGCGAGGCAAAGAAATGCCTGATTACGCCAGGTTCATACTCCTTGAGGACATCTCGCACTGAAAAGAAGTTCCCCAAAGACTTAGACATTTTCACATCATCTATGTTCAGCATTGCATGATGCACGAAGTACCTTGCAAACGGCTCTTTACCTGTGAAAGCCTCTGATTGTGCGATTTCGTTCTCATGGTGTGGGAAAATAAGCTCGTCACCGCCTCCGTGCATATCAAAGCCGCTTCCCAAGTATTCCAAAGCCAGCGCAGAGCATTCTATGTGCCATCCGGGCCTGCCTGCTCCCCAAGGGCTGTCCCATGACGGCT
>JAPXLY010000091.1:0-5954 GCA_033809295.1 Bacillota bacterium | reverse complement strand
GGACTTGCCATGCCTTTCCTCGGAGGAGATACTTTCGAAGCTCCTGAGTTCATTGAGATTGGCGGAAAGGACGTCGAGGGGGTATACTTCAGCACGCACTACAGCGCTGATGCTCCTATAACCCCTGCGTCTGAAGAGTTTGTTGCCCTTTACAAGGCCGAGTTCAACAAGGCACCTAACACGTTTGCAGCTTTGGGTTACGACTGTTACATGCTGGTGCTGGATGCCATTGAGAGAGCAGGGGTAGTCGATCCTGTGGCAATCAGGGATGCAATGGCCAAGACTAAGGATTTCATGGGTGCCACCGGTATTATTACCCTCGACGCCAATGGTGATGCCACCAAGAGCGCAGTCGTGCTCCAGGTGCAAAACGGAGAGTTCAAACTCGTTGACGTTGTGCATCCGCGCTAGTTCATAATCCGGTAGTGGTCCTCATCAGAGCGAGTCATTCGTCATGGAACTTGCTCGTTGAGTAGGGTTTTGAAGCTTCCCTGGGGGCTTAGCCCCCAGGGAACGACTTGTTCTGTGTCCGATGGGAGGCTGGAGACGGTGACGCTGGAAATACTCATGCAAAATATTGCTAACGGGATTACGTTAGGTAGCCTCTACGCTCTCTTAGCCATTGGATATACAATGGTATACGGTATCCTGAGACTCATCAACTTTGCCCATGGCGAAATCTTCATGATTAGTACCTACTTCACTTTTTATGGCATAGCTATTTTTGCTCTTCCTTGGCAGGTCTCCTTCGTCATGGCGATTGTCCTCACTGCCCTGCTGGGCGTTGTCATTGAGCGGGCAGCCTACAGGCCTCTTAGGGATGCGCCACGCATATCAGCATTGATTTCGGCTATAGGGGTATCGTTTCTCATGGCAAACCTCGGCCTGGTGATATTCGGGGGAAGGCCGAAGACATTCTTTCGGCCTCAGTTGTTTCAGATTCCCATTCAACTGGGCAGGATCAGGGTTGTGGCTCTTTTCTTCATAATCCCTGTACTGACAGTGGTTCTTCTTGCAATACTCAACTATATTGTATACAAGACGAAGATAGGCCTTGCTATGCGAGCTGCCCAGTGGGATTTTGACGTGGCACGGCTGATGGGCGTTGAAGTTGACCGGGCAATCTCGGTCACCTTTGCCATAGGTTCAGCGCTTGCGGCTATCGGAGGTATCATGTGGGGACTTCGATTTGTCGAGATCAATCCGAATATGGGGTTATTCCCTGGATTGAAATGCTTTATCGCTGCGGTATTCGGTGGTATCGGCAATATTGCCGGAGCAGTCTTAGGTGGCTTTCTCCTTGGCTTCGGAGAGATTATGTTAGTGGCTTTCTTGCCGGGTTTGGCAGGCTACCGTGATGCTTTTGCTTTTGTTTTGTTGATTTTGATGCTTCTGTTTAGGCCTACAGGCTTACTTGGTGAGAAGCAAAGGGTGAGAACATAATGACCGGAAACCGAAGCAATGACCTCATGAGAAAAGGCGGAATTGTAGTTGCGTTGCTTCTCGTGTTTTACCTGTGCCTCTTCTGGGTCGAGACCGGCTGGGACGCTTATAAGGTTCGTATTTTGAATCTCTCTGCAATATACATTGGGATTACGCTGGGTCTTAACCTGTGCAATGGGTTTGCAGGCCAGTTTTCTCTCGGGATTGCCGGGTTCATGGCTGTCGGTGCATATACCACGGCGTTACTGACAATGACACCCCAGACGAAGTCTGCGGTATTCTTTATTGATCCTTTGATTTGGCCGCTGAACTCCATCCAGTGGGGGTTTTTACCTGCCCTTTTAATGGCCGGCCTGGTATCAGGGTTAGTAGGATTTGCAGTCGGGGCACCTGCCATACGTTTTCGCGATGATTACTTGGGCATTACCACGCTGGGATTTGCAGAGATTATCCGCGTCGTATTTACAAATACCAGAACCATTACCAATGGCGCGCTGGGCCTCAAGGGGATTCCTCCCCACACTAACCTCTACTGGAGTTGGACTTTTGCCCTGATTTGTATCTTGGTGATGGTAAGGCTTACGAACTCCAGTTACGGACGGGCGCTGAAAGCAGTTCGAGACGATGAAGTCGCTGCCGAGGCAATGGGTGTGAATCTCTTTTACCATAAGTGCCTTGCTTTCGTAGTATCGGCAATGATGGCGGGTGTCGGCGGAGGGTTGCTGGGAAATCTCATAACCACCATCGACCCAAACATGTTTCGTTTCCCGTTGACCTTTACAGTGTTAATGATGGCAGTGCTAGGTGGTTTAGGAAGCATTACAGGCAGTGTAATAGCAGCTACGCTGGTGACGGTTGCGATGGAAGTTCTTAGAGCGCTGGAGGAACCCAGGGTTATTCTAGGGATGTTCCTGCCTGGAATTCCGGGTATGCGCATGGTGGTTTTTTCCATTGCCCTGATGGCAGTTATATTATTCTATCCCAAGGGATTCATGGGAGACAGAGAACTAGGTCTGGATTCTCTGAGAAACCTTGCGGCAAGATTTCGCCGTACATTCTCACATAAGCAGGTGTAAGTGGGCTATGTCGAATATGAATGATTTCGCGCTTGTCTGCGAGAATATCGGAATGCAATTCGGAGGCCTTGCGGCTGTCAGCAACTTTGATCTTTCAATTTCAGAACGGGCGTTATATGGGCTGATTGGCCCGAACGGAGCAGGCAAGACTACGGTATTTAATATCATATCCGGGGTCTTGAGTCCGACCGCGGGATCAGTCAAGCTGTTCGGAAAAGACATCACAGGACTTAATCCTGATGAGATCGCCAGGATGGGCATCGCTCGCACTTTCCAGAACATCAGACTCTTTCGCAACCTCACGGTTCTTGAGAACGTGCTGGTCGGCCACCATCTCAGGCGCGAGGCGACGCTTGGAGAAGCGTTGCTGGCTCTTCCGAGATACAGGAAAGAAGAATCCGGTATGCTGCGTACATCCGGGGAGTTGCTGGAGGACGTAGGCCTGGAAGATGTAGCGCACTACCGGGCCAGTGCACTTCCGTATGGACAGCAACGCCGTCTGGAAATCGCCCGTGCCCTGGCTACCAAGCCAAGGGTCCTTCTACTGGATGAGCCGGCAGCAGGGATGAATCCGGCAGAGACTGAGCAGTTGATGCAGCTTATCCTTGACGTGCGTGACAGATATAACCTCACTATCCTCCTGATTGAGCATGAGATGAAGGTAGTGATGAATATCTGTGAACGCATGACTGTACTGGACCACGGCCAGATCATCGCAGAAGGCACTCCTTCTGAGATCCAGTCGAACGAAAGGGTAATCAAGGCCTATCTGGGGGGCGGGGTAATTGCTCGACATTAAGGATATTCACGTCTACTATGATGGAATTCACGCAATCAAAGGGGTTTCCATGACTGTGCCCCAAGGCTCCTTGGTTACGCTTGTGGGTTCTAACGGGGCGGGGAAGACTACTTTGTTGAGGACAATCTGCGGGCTGAAAAGGCCAAAAGAAGGCAGTATATCTTTTAAGGATTCGAACCTTCTGGACAAGAGCGTCACCGGGATTGTTCAAATGGGGATTAGCATGGTGCCTGAAGGCAGGCAGATATTCCCTGATCTTACAGTCTTGGAAAACCTTCATTTAGGCGCATATACAAGGACGGATGCCAATGGGATTAGCCGTGACTTAGATTGGGTGTTCAAGCTGTTTCCGCGGTTGAAAGAACGCGTTCGTCAGAAAGGCGGAACCCTGTCCGGAGGCGAGCAGCAGATGCTCGCTATCGCAAGAGGGCTCATGTCGAGGCCCACCCTTCTTCTGATGGATGAACCTTCGCTTGGCCTTGCTCCTATCTTGGTGGAAGAGGTTTTCGCAATCATTCAGGAGATCCATTCTGAAGGTGTCACGCTGCTTTTGATAGAGCAGAATGCCCAGGCTGCTCTCAGTGTTGCTGATTACGGATATGTTATGGAGTCAGGCGCAATTTCCCTGGAAGGGAAAGGCGAAGATCTCTTGCATGATGAAGCGGTAAGACGCGCATACCTCGGCGGTGAGGCTTTTAAGTAACGGAGTCGGACGGCAATGGAGTCCGCAGGCAATGTGCCAAGAAAGCAGATAAGCTTTCGAGACGAAGTAACGGAAATACCTTCAACTACATATGGGACGTTTGGCTTATATGGATATCCTGCCAAGTTCATTCCGCAGGTAATTGCATATGTATTGAATGAATATGCCGATCCCGGGATGACTGTTTTCGATCCTTTTGCAGGCTATGGTACCACAGGGGTTGTATCAGGCGTTTATGGCCATGATTACGAGCTTTGGGACTTGAACCCCCTCTTAGAGACCTTGCACAAGGTTGCCACAATGAAACAGCCTAAACAAGACGTAGGCAATTTACTTGCTGAGATGAAACGCTGTAACCATGAGTTCATTCCCGATTGGTCCAACGTCCGCTACTGGTTTCCCCGGGAGTTCCTGCCTTTCCTCTTTAAAGTATGGGGTTTCTATCACTCATTAACAGATGAAGAGGCTAAGTCACTCTTGACAATACCCCTACTTAAGATTACTCGCATCTTCTCTCATGATGATATAGAGCGTCAGAAGCTTTCTAAGTCTCCGAGGTCCGGAAAGAGGGTAGGCCGACTTCTCAAAGACAATTGGCAGGACATATTCTATGAAAAAGTTGAGGAAGAAGTGTGCGCCATTATCAAAGGAGTCGCGGAACATCACGCGCTCTCTCCGAAGCCTGTAGAATCCACTGTCAGAGGTGGTGTGGATACTCTCACAATGGATTTAGCTGAGGAAATGGATATACTCATCACTTCACCCCCTTACTTGCAGGCACAAGAATATATACGTCATGCCAAGATGGATCTGTTTTGGCTTGGCTACCCTGAGTCTCTTATCAAAGAGTTGAGCAAGAAAGAAATCCCGTACAGGGATGTGGAGCCTTGTGAAATCAGGTCAGACATATATCACAGGATTCGGAGGCAAGTAGAAGAGGAAAACTTGCTGAAGATCTTCGATGTATATTTCTGGGGGGTCCTTGGCGCCCTAACCCGATTACAGGAAAAGATATCTTCGTACCTGTTTCTTTTCGTGGGTCCGGCTACATTAAGGGGGCGTCCTATGCCTATTGATGATATTTTCCTTCAGCATTTCACCGCGTTAGGATGGACTCACAAAATTACCCTTGTTGACACAATAGTGACTCGCAGGATGTTCTTCTACAATAACAACCCGGCTACCGGATTGAAAGATAAGAGGATGCGTACTGAGAGCTTAGTGGTGTTGAAGAGGCGATAGCAACTCGCCATTTGGGGCCGGGCATGCCACATTTTGACCATGCTGCCGAGAAAATGCAGGTAATCCTCGCAGAGGCAAGCCTCGCATTACCGCTCCCGACACCGTTACAGATTCCTTAGAATCGACATTTGCGCCTGAAGAGATGATACGAAGTGCTGGAAAGACAAGGATTGATCCGGTGTTGCGACTATTGGGGGGGTGTGATTGAAATCCGCTGTAAGGAGGCAGGTTGCGTCATAAAGACGCTCTAGAACGAGTCTTCGACAGAAGATTGCATAACGCTCCTTATAGGAGGCATCTTTGAACACTCGATCAACCTGAAAATGAGGCTCTCTTACCGAGACGGGTACTGATGACTCTCTGCAATCCTCCAATAGGAACAAGTATCCAAGCCAGGGCCTAATTGTGTAGCCAAGTCTGCCTTCCCTATACGCAGTCCATAGGTCGTTAGCACTACCAATGGCTTCCTCAACTCTGTTATTGAAATTGTTACCGAATGAAGGACCGCACTGGGACTTGAATTCCAGAGCTACGCCTAGCGCTCCCCTGTATATCACAATGAGATCCCATTTCTTCTCTGGACGGTAATAACCGGGTAGTTCTATACGAGCCTTTTCATAAATACAATCCTCGGGGATTCCGCACTCAATGATAACTTGGCGGATTAGACCCACGAATCCGTCCATTTGAG
>JAPXLY010000090.1:0-5999 GCA_033809295.1 Bacillota bacterium | reverse complement strand
AGGATTACCCACAAATATCCTTTAGCCTTTAAGAAATACCCATCTGACGCAGGGTATGACATGTATGCCATTAGTTCTACGATACTTTGGCCATTCGTGCCGAGAAAAATACCGCTGAATATTAAGGCGAGCATCCCGGAAGGAGTATTCGGCCGTATTTGTGGCAGATCCAGTCTAAACGCTGAAGGGATATCTATACTGTCAGGGACAGTTGATTCAGGATACGTCGGCCAAATGTTTGCAGTTGCTGTAAATCTGACACTGATACCGCGTAGAATTCGAGAAGGGGATCGTATCGCGCAGCTTATCTTCATTCCATTTTGTGCTGCTGAGATAAGAGAAGTCGACGACCTGCCGTCCACACCCAGGGGCGACTCGGCATCAGGCTCTACAGGTAGGAGATAACCAGAGGGTGTTTTAGGTGTTCAGGTAACAACAAAAGCAGGCCCCGTCCGAAAGACGCGGCTTATTGTTCTACAGATTGCATTCTATGTAATTCGACATGTAGTGCGTGACACGTCCGAAAAGTGGCGGTTCACTTCTTGGGGCGGCTTCTTCTCGTCTGGTAGCTCTGGTACTTAAGTTCCTTTTGAAACGCCAGCGAGTCTAATGTACTTTCGCCTATCCACTGTGGAGAAGCGCTGTCCATACCCTCCAGCAACTTACTCAAATCTCTGACCTCTTCATCAATCTCCGGATCAGGCGCAGACGCCATATCTAACAGAGCACTCAGCACATCTAACCGTTCCTCTAACACTCTACGTCCTGTCTCCCAATCGCCTCTATGCACTGCCTCTGAACTCTCGTCTTTAGCGACAGCAGTTCGAATCAACTCTACTACCTTGATAACTTCGAAATTAGGTTCAAAGGCGTCCTCGGGACCGCTTGCTGCACTAAGTCTCGCTGTCACTTGAAGCGTAACTGCGTCAAGATCCCCTGTGGCGCCTGTATAGTCCAGCACCAACTTAAATACATCGTGTTCTCCCGGAGCAAAGGGAGGATGATCAATCTGTAATGCAAGAATCTTCACTTCGTTCTCATACATGTCGGGAAGTTCAATGCTTGCGCCTGTAACGGTGAATACCGGTTCATATCCAAGGACTCCTGCTACATGGCAACCGCTCAGGCCTTCCATGGATACGCTAATAGCCTGGGCAACAACGGACAGCAGCCCTTCCAGCTCATCAGCAAAGACTTTGGGAATCTCGTCAGGATTGCTTACATAGTAATAATGCCCTTGACCTGCCTCTGCCAGCGTCATAAGGAGATCTTCATTGAAGGTTGCCCCAACTCCGACTGTGGAGACAGACACTCCTTTCCCCACCATGCCCTTAGCCTTGTCAGCAAGAAGAGAAGGCTCGGTTATGCCGACGTTGGCCTCGCCGTCTGTAAGAAGGAGAACTCGGTTTACTTTTCCGGGCTTACATTCCTTCAGGACTTCCCTATAACCTCGAAGAAAACCGCCTGAAAGATTGGTACTCCCGCCGGAAGAAATGGACTTGACAACCTTCTTCAAGCTATCCTTATTGGCAACATTTTGCGACGGGCAAATCACGTCAACATCTTGGTCAAAAGTAATAATAGACAGGAAGTCACAAGCTGCGACTTGATCCACCACAAAACTCACAGCCTCTTTCATAAACTCAAGAGGCTCGCCATGCATTGAACCACTTCTATCCAGCACAAGAGCAAGGTTAAGTGGAAGGCGATCATCTTCACCCGTTGTCTCAGCTTTTCCCGCTACCAGCTTCACCAGCGCCCAAACGGAGCCGGGACGCCCGGGCCACAGCATGTTATGACTCAGCGCCACTTCAACTCGGACTGCAGTCCCTTTCTCCTCGCTTTCGACAGATTCGGACATGACAATCCCTCCTTGCAAGCCTTATTAGACTCAGATTCCGGCTATCAACGCTATCTCCACTTCAGCCCCAGGGGCAAGAGCGGACACTTCAACACATCTCTTAGATCATGCAGTGATGATTCATGAGCAGCGCTGTGGAGTTGATGGTTTCTCCGTCTGAAGCTATCCTCAAATCCTATGGGAACATATTATGGGTAAGTTCAGCAACCAGTTTCTAGATATTGATAAGAAGTCCTGCCAATGTGCAGCAATTTCTTCCGTGGCAGCCTACACAGAGCTGTAAGCCTCTCTTGCAGCGGAGATTCCGGCTCCGGCCTCTACTTTGAATCCCTGGGCAGCGAGGGCTTCCTCCAACCCTGCGAGGACAAGCATCACATTCTCACGGGTGCAGGAATGGCCCATAAGACCTATGCGCCAGATGCGTCCCTTGATTGGGCCGAGGCCTCCTCCTATCTCCAGTCCGTAATTGGCCAGTAAGTAATTACGCACTTTAGCATCGTCCACACCTTCAGGAATCTCAACTGAATTCAACATCGGGGCTTGGTAGCCGTCCTGGGCAAAAAGCTTAAGGCCCATAGCGGTAAGGCCTGCCTTAAGGGCTTTGCTATGCAGGATATGCCTTGCGAAGCGAGCTTCCGGTCCTTCTTCATAAATAATACGGAGACTCTCATAGAGAGCATAAATCATATTGATAGGCGCAGTATGGTGGTAGAACCGCTCTTTGCCCCAGTAACTGCGAAGCATTGTTATATCAAGATACCAGCTCTGCACCTTGTTCTTACGTGCAGCCAGCTTCTCCTCAGCGCGCTTGTTCACAGTAATCGGAGCCAGTCCCGGAGGACAGGATAGGCATTTCTGAGTGCCGCTGTAGACCACATCCATCCCGTCATCATCGACCCGAACAGGCGCACCGCCCAGCGAAGTCACAGCATCCACTACAAGGAGCGCGCCATACTTCTTGGCAATTTCCGCCACAGGCTTTATTGGTTGCAGCACTCCGGTAGATGTCTCAGCGTGCACAATCCCTACGATATCCGCAGGACGCTTCGCCAGAGCCTTCTCGATTTCACCCGGTTCAATGATCTTGCCCCACTCTCCTTGGACAATTGCCAGATCCCCACCGCATCTTTCGACGATATCCGCCATTCTCTGGCCAAAGAGCCCGTTTATGCATATCAGCACCTTATTACCGGGCTCGATGAAGTTGACAAGAGAAGTCTCCATACCTGCGCTTCCCGTCCCCGATATCGGAATGGTAAGCTCGTTTGACGTCATAAATGTCTGGGCTAACAGGTCCTTGGTTGCGTTCATTATCTCCAGGAATTCCTTATCGAGGTGGCCGATAACCGGCGCTGAAAGCGCTCGAAGCACTCGGGGATGAACATTACTCGGCCCGGGGCCCATCAGAATTCTGCCTTGTGTTCGAATCTCGGGATATCTGTCCATGTCAGTCATGGAACGCTGCACCTCCTGAGGGTTTCTATATGCGTCATACCATGTACACGCATCACACCATATGCATCATACCATCGGTGTCGAATGTACTGCAACACCGCCCATCCCGAAGCTTACAGAATTCCTGCATCCTTAGCCATCAAACAGCAGGACGTCCAATCTAATGAAAAGGGAGGGCCCTACCCCTCCCCCTCAATTCACGTTTGTATTCGTTTGACTAAGTCTATCTTTGTATTCGTTTGGCCGGGTCCACTTTCCTGTATCAGCGCTCTCCGAAACTATGATCAAGCTACCGGCGGGTCTCCAACCGGCTACCGGTAGGCTCACAAACAGCCATCGACAGGCTCCGGCTAGGCGTTGGTCGGCCTCGCCACACGGGCCATGGTAGCTCTGATGACCTCATCTTCGTAAGTGTACCCTCGCCTAAACTCTTCCACAACTGTATCCGTATCGACTTTCGGGTCTTCACAAGCAGCTACGGCTTCATGGAATTTGGGGTCAAACGGCAAGCCCACTGCCTCGATGGGCGCGACTCCTTCAGCAGCAAGGATATCCAAGAGTTTTCTCAAGATCATCTCAACACCTTCACGTAAGGCTCCGTAGTCCGCCTCTGCAGCCAGAGCGCGCTCCATATCATCAACAACGGCAAGAAGCTTGAGGATCATGTCCTTCTTCCCTGACCGTATGTGAAACGCGAGATCCCTCGCCATCCTACGTTGATAGTTGTTGAGATCAGCTAAAGCACGCAAATACATGTTCCAATTCTCTCGGGCTTTAGCCTCAGTCTCAGCCAACCTTTCCTCCAGGCCCTCCCGCGCCTCAACTTCACCGGCCATAGTCTCGCGGGTTGCAACTTCCTCCGCCGTATCACTTCTGGTAGTTGCCTTACAGGCATCGTTACCTTCAGTAGTCATATTGCATTCCGTTTTCATATCGGAAGCGCAAGCCTTGCATTTACCATTTTCAGACTTCATTTGCACAACCACCGCCTATATTCATGTATGACTTCAGCCATGGCCTCAGCCTCAGTCTACGGGTTTAAAGTCAGCGTCAATAACGTCGTCATCATCTCTGCCACTGTGCTCATGCCCTTCTGACCCGGTTGCGCTACCAGGGCCGGCCCCTCCGGCAGCCCCGCTACTTGACGACGCTTGTGCACCTTTATAAAGCTCTTCGGACATCTTGTAAGAAGCTTCTTTTACCTCTTCCATGAACTTCCTTATAGACTCCATGTCATCATCGGCGATGGCCTTCTTAAGCCGTTCCAGTTCAGATTCTATTTTTGACTTTGTTTCTTGCGGGATCTTGTCCCCGGATTCTTTCAAAGTCCTCTCAGTTGTGTAGACTAAAGTATCAGCAGCGTTCTTCAGCTCAACGTCCTCGCGGTGTTTCTTGTCTTCCTCAGCAGCCTGTTCCGCAGCACGCACCAGCTTCTCGATTTCCTCTTTCGATAACTGAGTCGATGCAGTAATTGTGATACGCTGCTCTTTTCCGGTCCCGAGATCCTTGGCTGTCACGTTGACTATACCGTTTGCATCGATATCGAAAGTCACCTCAATCTGCGGAATTCCCCGGGGCGCAGGAGGAATTCCATGCAACGTGAACCTTCCAAGCGTCCTATTGTCGCGCGCAAATTCACGCTCCCCTTGGAGCACGTGGATGTCAACTGACGTCTGGCCGTCTGCCGCTGTACTGAAGATCTGGCTCTTGCGCGTGGGTATAGTCGTATTTCTCTCAATAAGCCTGGTGAACACACCACCAAGGGTCTCGATACCCAGCGAAAGAGGAGTTACGTCCAAGAGGACTATGTCCTTTACCTCTCCGGACAGGACCCCTGCTTGAATAGCCGCACCGACCGCTACAACCTCATCCGGGTTTACGCCTCTGTGAGGCTCCTTTCCGGTAAGATTCTTCACAAGATCCTGTATGACCGGCATACGGGTGGCGCCACCTACCAGCACGACCTCATCGATGTCGCCGATGGAGAGTTTCGCGTCGGCAATCGCCTGCCTAAACGGGCCTTTGCACCTTTCGGTAAGGTCAGCGGTGAGCTCTTCAAACTTGGCCCTGGTGATCTTTGTCTCCAAGTGCTTCGGACCGGTCTGGTCAGCAGTTATGAACGGAAGGCTGATGGTGGTTTCAAAGACCTGAGACATCTCTATCTTAGCCTTCTCAGCAGCTTCAATCAGCCTCTGTAACGCTTGACGGTCCTTCTTCAAATCAATACCCTGATCGCGCCTGAATTCGCTTGCAATGTAGTCCACAATCCTCTGGTCGTAGTCATCTCCGCCAAGATGGGTATCGCCTGCAGTGGACTTGACTTCAAATATACCGTCGCCCACTTCCAGTATGGACACGTCGAACGTCCCACCTCCCAGGTCCCATACAAGGATCGTCTCATTCTCTTTCTTGTCAAGTCCGTAAGCTAACGCGGCAGCCGTGGGCTCATTGACAATCCTAAGCACCTCAAGCCCGGCTATACGCCCTGCGTCCTTGGTTGCTTGTCTTTGCGAGTCATTAAAGTACGCGGGAACGGTAATAACCGCCTCTGTAACGGGTTCACCTAAGAATTTCTCAGCATCCATCTTCATCTTCTGAAGGATCATTGCTGAGATTTCCTCAGGGGAGTAATCTTTTTTCATAGCGGGGACTTCGAACCTTACCCCACTGCTTGGGCCCGAGC
>JAPXLY010000089.1:0-6030 GCA_033809295.1 Bacillota bacterium | reverse complement strand
TAAGTCTCGGGGACGTCTCCCATTATCAAAACCTCGGTTATGGGAACCTGCGCAACTATGTCGTCTGTTGCCACCACCATAGGGACAATGACTTGCATATGTGCAGTGACTTCAAGGTAGATCTTATGACGAATCTGGTTTATGCCCGCCTGTTCAAAATCACTGAGTATCCTTGTGGTGACAGTGCCTATAGGGGTTATTGATATGACAATTCTGGGACCTACGTTCGCAAGAACATGAGTCCCGAGAATTTGACCCAGAGGGATTCTGATTCTCGTCTCATTGATTTTGTTCAGGTATTCTTGTACTCTTAGGGTCACTTTTGAAGTCAGCCTGTCAATCTCCCCTGTATTCGGCTGAACAAGAACGACTTTTCCGGCGCTGTCAGGCCGAAGCGCATAAAGGTCTTCCCATCTTATGCCTTCGGCAATTTCTAAGGCGACAGCGGACGTCACCGCTTCCGTTGCAAGGACTCTGGCTCTGGCTGTAGCCAACTGGTGAAGGGTAGGCCGTAGACGCCAGTCTATTATGGCAAAAATCACTATTCCTAAGACAGCCAGCAAGAGAATTCGGACGAATACCGGCCCCCGCCTTGGGGGCTTTGAGGACATTCCGCCCCAACCGGCTCGTGGCGCGCGTAATCTCGGTGTAGAAAAACCTGACCGCCTGGCAGAAAACATAGAGTCCGTTTTCCGCTTCCTGGAATACCTTGGGTATCTGCTGATTCTAAACCCCGAAGCTCTTGGTATTTGTCTCATTCCACGAAGTAGCGTGGCCAGCCAATTTCCCAAATCCACCCACCAGGGGCGTGGGAAGAGACCCCCGGACCATCGGTAGAACCCCGCCATTTCCTCCCAGCCTCCTGCCTCCTTCATTCAGCATCTAAGCGTAGCGCATAGCGTCGTTGCGCCCTTCCTCCTACAGATAACAAGGTGTCGGCGTCGTGGCCGCCGGTCAATGCTCCTTTGGAAGGGGGTGGCGTGCTTTTCGCACGCCTCGTTCCAATTGAACCCACCCGTATGTTTGCTGGATTTGGGGTGATGCCTATACAAGCGTTGGCAGGCTGTGCTATCTGCAACAGGATTATGCGCCAGCAAACAGTAGACGTGCAGGCGAACCTACATACTAGATCATATTCATTGGAGTGCGGGAAAAGAAAAGGCTTATTAGCTTACTTGCCTGAATCCTGGCAAAGTTAACTTACTTGAATCCTGGCAAACTTGCGCTTGCCAACTTTTAGGATCATGCCGGAGCGCACAGCGAGATCCTCTGTAGAATCCTGTATTCTTTCGCCATCTACAGTTACCGCGCCTTGCTCGATTAACCTGCGTGCTTCGCTGTTGCTGCCTGCAAGGCCTGCCATAACCAACAGCTTAGGACACCATATTTTCCCTTCTGCAAGATGTTCCGCAGAAACTACAATGTCAGGGATACTTTCGGGAAGGCCTCCGTCACGGAAGACAGTATCGAATTCCTCCTCGGCTTCGATGGCAGCCTCACGGCCATGGTAGACGGCTACAATCTCCCTGGCAAGCCTCCTCTTTGCGTCACGAGGGTGCAACTTGGCGGAAGCGAGCGCTTTACCGATACCTGTGACTTCGTCCTCCGGAAGCTCAGTCGCAAGCTCATAGTAGGTCATCATTACTTCGTCCGGAATGGACATGACCTTACCGTAGCTTTCCTGGGGAGCCTCTGTAACACCTATGTAATTACCCAGGCTCTTGCTCATTTTCTTTACGCCGTCAAGCCCTACAAGTATGGGCATGAGGATTGCAACCTGAGGCTCTTGATTAAATTCGCGTTGGAGTGTTCTCCCGAATAATATGTTGAACTTCTGATCAGTGCCTCCGAGCTCTACATCTATGTCCAGAGCAATGGAATCGTACGCCTGCATAAACGGGTAGAAGAACTCATGTATGTAGATAGGCCTTTCTTCGTGGAATCTGCCACGGAATTCTTCCCGCTCCAACATCCTTGCTACTGTGTACTTGGAAGCCAAGTTGATTACGTCTTCGAAGGTAAGCTTGGAGAGCCATTCCCCATTGAACACAGTATGGGTGCGGGCAGGATCCAATATCTTGAAGGCCTGTTCCTGATAAGTCCTAGCATTCTCCATTATCTTCTCCATCGTAAGCTGAGGCCTGGTTTCAGACTTGCCGGAAGGGTCTCCGATACGCCCGGTAAAATCCCCTACCACCAAAAATACTTCATGGCCCAGCTCCTGGAACTCACGCATCTTCCTGAGAACTACTGCGTGTCCCAAGTGAATATCGGGAGCGGAAGGGTCTAATCCCAGCTTGACCCTGAGAGGCTTCCCTGTTCTTATCGACTTCTCCAGCTTGCTTTCAAGGTCCTTCTCAGAGATGATCTCAGCGCATCCTCTTCTGAGAACGTCCATTTGCTCATTAACCGTCAATTCTTCCGCCTCCTGGTATTGCATATCTTCTCTGGTCACGTGCAGTTCTTCAAACCGTATATCAACAGGTGGTTCCTGCACTTGTTCCCGACTGTAGCAGCTCCCTGTCAGATAGGTTCAGTTTAGCATACGCCAACTCCGAACGTCAACGACTCGCCTCCACTGCCTGCTTTTTGCCCTTGACTTCAGGAGTTTTCCTGTTAGAATTATAATTGTGGTTTGTCAAAGCTCAAAATACACGTTATCTCCGAATTCCTCTCAAGGAAACGGGGGATCCCTTAATTGGGGTGAATCCTGGAACATCATACCAGGTAGGGCAACTTGGGTGCCCGAACCCGTCAGCTAACCCCGTAGGAGTGGTCCAAGCGTTGTGTCTTAGCCCCGGTGGGACTTTGCCTGCGCTTTTTTTGTTGGCAACGTTCGCATGGCAACGTTCGCAACCGGACGTTTCGGTACCACTATCATGGACGGGGTGAGTTTATTGAAATCCCTGCTGAGGGGGGTAACAGTGGGCAAGCGATCCCTAATCTTGTTTGCTCTGCTACTGGCATTTTGGTTAGCAATCTCTGCAGAAGTAGATCTTCAGCATCTTCTGGCCGGAGCTGTACTATCGGCTTTGACTATTTGGTTCTGGCAGGAACTAGGCCCGAGACTGCCCCATCTACTTTCCGTCGAAGAGCTGCTGCTCTTCGGCCACTGCATTCTGACTCTGACCAGATTCATCATCCAATCCAACATCGCGGTCGCCAAAACCATTTTGCTATCGAGTCCGCCGGTAGGGCCTGTGTTCGTAGTCATGAGGCCTCCTGTTGAAAGCCACTGGGGAAGGGTGCTTTTGGCCAACTGCATAACTATCACGCCCGGCACTGTAAGTATTGACATTGATCCTGAGACAGGCCTATTCATTGTCCATGCGCTTACAGAAGAGACAGCAGCCGAACTATTCAATTGGCAGATCATTCGTGAAATCAGCTATCTGGAATCGTGGGGCGAGAGGAGGTCGAAGCATGCTGTGGTTACTGGTAGGTCTCATGGTGATGATTCTGTTCGTACTCCTGCGCGCGATTATCGGTCCGACAGTCATTGATCGGCTGCTCTCCATAAACGCTATTAGTAGTAAGGTCAGTGTAATCATTCTCTTGATGGCCTTCATGAGAGGCGACTATGGATTCATTGATGTAGCTTTTGTCTTCATATTGTGCGCGTTTGTGGGAGGGCTCTGGATACTCAGAGTGCTGACTCCCAGTGATTGGCAACTCAGGCTGCCGGAGCTTGGCGGGTTCGAAGGTGATGGAGGAGAGGAAGCGGTTTCCCATGATTAGGTTCTTATCGAATCTTTCGTTTGTAGGATCTTTTTGCGCTTTCGCGCTGGGTACCCTCGGGCTGTTTCGCCTACCTGATCCGTATACTCGCCTACACGGGGTGGGTATGGGGGATACCCTGGGTGTGGGGTTGGCAGGACTGGGGCTTATGCTGCAAAGCCCCAATTGGGCTATGCGTATCAAGTTGCTGGTTGCCCTACTTCTGTTTTGGACAATCAATCCTACCATGACTCATCTGGTAGCTAAAGCCGGCCTGATTCACGGGGTGCATCCCGTAGAAGGCACAAAAGTGATTAAGGGGTGAGCATGTGGCGCTTACTGCTGTTGATTACGGAACCATGGTCATGCTCCTGATCCTGGTGGCTGCATCGTTAGCCATGTGTTTTATCAAAGATTTGGTGCACGCAGTCATTGTCTACGGAGCCTATAGTCTGATTATGGCTTTGGTTTGGCTGCAGATGAACACCCCTGATATTGCCATTACCGAAGCTGCTGCGGGAATCGGCATGACTGTTTTGATGATGGTGGCTATTTTTCGCACGAGTCGAAGGGAGGAGTAACAGTGAGGTTATGGGCTTTGCCAATACTGCTCATTGCAGCGCTGGCTGTCTTCATAATCCTTACCGCTGTGGCTGAGTTGCCTCCCTACGGAATGCCGGGCAATCCCGCCCACAATCAAGTGACTCGCCGCTACATCGAAAATGCCTGGGAAGAGACGGGAGTCCTCAATATGATTACAGCCATTGTCCTTGACTACCGGGCTTATGACACCATGTTCGAAACAATTGTGTTGTTTACGGCGGTTCTGGCAGTGGTCATTACCCTGAAAACGACGGAAGGAAAGGGCGACTGACAGTGAGGGATTTCATTCTGAAGCGCGTAGCTGCATTGCTTCTGCCTTTCATACAGATGTACGGGTTGTATGTCATCTTTCATGGCCATGTTTCCCCCGGAGGTTCCTTTGCCGGCGGGATCGTAGTGGGACTGGCGTTCATTGCCTTTGCCACCATCTATGGGCTTGAAAGGGGCCGTGCCAAGATGCCGGAGAGAATCACCACTCTGACTGAGAGCTATGGCACACTCTGGTACGGGATCATGGGTATGGTAGGCATAATCAAAGGAGCTCCGTTTCTTGCCAACAAGCTGGCAGGAATTGACCTGGGAACCCTCGGAACCCTCTCCTCGGGAGGATTAATCTCCCTAATCGGCCTCGGAGTTGGCATAAGAGTGGCAAGTACAATGATTACATTGTTCTTTACCATGATGGAGGAAGAGTCATGAAGACTCTGCTGGATAAGCTCATCATCAACTATCCGTACTTTGCAGCCGTAATCTTGTTTCTTATAGGCGCTTTCACCGTACTCACTCGCTCCAATTTATTTAAGAAGCTGATAGGGATTAACATCATGGAAAGTGCTATTTTCCTAATGTTCATCGCAGCAGGGAACATCCGAGGAGGTGCGGTGCCTATACTTCGTCAGTCAAACCCTGAGGCCTTGTATATAAACCCGGTTCCATCAGCCCTTATGTTGACCGGCATAGTAGTCAGTGTCAGCGTGACCGCTTTCGCCCTGGCACTGATCATCAGGTTATATCAATCTTACGGCACCACTGATGCCCGGCGCATAGCGGAGATGAAGCGTGAGGTGACATAGAGATGACGGCAACCATCGTATCTAACTTACCTGTATTTGTCGTCATTGCTCCTTTATTTGTCGCATTTGTCTTGTCCACCTTCGCACGTCGGATAAGGCTCGTGGAGAGTCTCGTCATATCCGTCCTGGCTCTGGGTGTCCTGGCCGCGGGATATCTGGGCTCACTTGTTCTTGCGAAGAATGGGATTCCCATCATTTACAGTATGGGAGGCCGGCCTGCTCCGTGGGGTATAGAACTCGTGGTAGGCAGCTTAAGCGCATTCTTCCTATTGCTGGTATCAGGTATCAGTCTGCCTGTGGCCCTCTCCACGGTTGCCAACATGGCCCATGAAGTCGGCGGTTCAGTGCGAACCGCCCGGTTCTACGTGCTTTACCTGTTGCTCGTAGGATCCCTGGCAGGTATGGCTGTTACCAATGATCTTTTCAACGTTTTTGTTTTGGTGGAGGTAGCTACGCTGAGCTGCTGTGGCCTGGTGAGTTCCTGTAGACATCCTCGCGCAGCCGAAGCCGCTTTCAATTATCTGATCTTGGCAACCCTGGGCTCCGCTCTCATACTGGGCGGTATAGGCTTTCTTTACATTATCACCGGGCATCTGAATATGGGCTTTGCCTCCCTTGAGCTGGGCCGGATCTGGCA
>JAPXLY010000088.1:0-6094 GCA_033809295.1 Bacillota bacterium | reverse complement strand
GGCAACGTGCCCAGATGCCCAGCCTTTGCAATGGGCGCATACAACCAACCGCAGTTAGTATGTTATTGCATCCAACTCCAAATCCGGCCCCGGGTCGTGCGGGATTTCGCTGCCATCTATCCGCACGACTACCCTATTTGGCAAACAGACTATGGACTGCCCGGGCCGGCTTATCCAACTCGTCCGCACACAGATCTTATCCGGGCAAGTGGATTCAGCCACCCTGACTTTACCGCTTTCCAGAATCTCTAATGTAACTTCGTGGCCGTCTCCTATTGGTATGCTAAGGACCGATGAGCCTGAAATCCCGGCAAAGGGAATACTATGGGTCCTCTTTCCGTAGACCTCGACAATTACCGAGCACCCGGCAACGGAAAGTTGATGGTCTCTTTGTCCTGCCCGTAGTTGCGCAACTGCCAGCACAATAGCGGCCAGCACTATCAGACCTGCCAGTATGAGATCGGTTAGCTTCAGAATTTTCTTAAGATCCAGTCTACGCATGCGAGACGCCACGCCCTGTATTATATTTCATATGTACATATTATCCTAAAGACAAAATTGGCGCTACGGGGAAGCGGACATGCGGACATGGCCGATGAGAAGGCGGTAAGCGCGGGGCGCAGAACCCGCCAAAGGAATGGCATGATTCTGCGCCCGATAAAAGAGATTTCAAAAGTCCTCAGCTACCGGCAGCGTCCAAGGCACCTGCACCGGATGCGCCCTTGCCGTCGCCTGTGGCCTTCTGCTTGTAGTCTTCACTGCGATGGTCAGTAACATAAAAACCTGACCCTTTGAAAATAATGCCTACATTTTTGCTGATGAGCCGTCTGACAGGACTGCCACACTTGGGACAGTGTGAGAGAGGCTCATCCGACATGCGTTGAAATTCCTCAAATTGCCCACATTTCTCGCACTTGTACTCGTAGGTTGGCATGTCGCGATAATCCCTCCTCAACAAATGTGGCGCATTCAGGCACCATATGTCGGGCACCTGTCGTACGCCACTTAGGTGCATTTACAGTTGTATCTAGCTACATAGTATATGCGTGTCTGTTGCCGCTGTCAAGCCTCGGTTGGCGTCGGTTGCGCGTCGAGTGCGCGTCGCTGCAGGCCTCGCTTGGCCTCGTCGAGAGTGCTTCCGCCTACCCACCCTCGTGGGACTTAGTTCCTATTTTGAGTACATTTTCCCGTGAGTCTCCCATGCCGACAGGGTCGACATCACGCAGGATGAAAATGCGGTCACCTTGGGGGGACACGGCCTCGATCGGGGCTATTTTCAAAGTAGGCAACGGGGCCTCGGTTGCCTCAGTGTCGGTTGCCGGTCTCAGGTGCCTGCTACAGTTGTCTGCCTCGGTTACCTGCCTGACTACTTCGGTTGCCTGCTACAATTGCTCGCTTCAGTTCCCTTCCAGAGACTCCGGAGACTCCATGTTCCTTTGCGTTCCAACGGGTGTGCTGTGGCATGCTAATTGTCACTATCAGCCTAGACGGGAGCTCTGCCCACCCGTGAGAAAGCGTACGGAACTCTCCCGCGCGGCACCTTAGCCGGATGGCTTACCTACAGAGCCATCCGGACTGATCTTGTAGGTTTCGTATGACCGAGTGGCTCTCCCGGAGAGCGAGCCCGAAAATGGCACCCCTTTACGGCGTCTATAAGAATAGCTAGCATGTAGAGCTAACAGTGATTATACATGGAAAACCGTAACCTACCGATTACTTATGAGCGAGACCGTTGGACTTCTCCAGTAATCGCCGGTTTCGCCGAAGACGTCGGCCGGTTTTTGCGATTCGGGCGGGCTGTGTTAACATAATATGGGAGAGAACAACGGTCTTATGAGCCCTTACCTAGACTGAAAATGACATTCTCGCTGCCAAAACGCTGTCCATGATGATTTCCACAACCCAAATACCGGGAAGATCAATAGGAGCCGGCACAGCCCATCCAGGCTGCAGGTGCAAGGGAAGGCCCGGTGCAGTAACAACCGGCGAGCCGGGCGTAGACTTAAACCTGGGCAGCTCCTCTTCGCGATAGAGGATCCCATCCGGCCTGTACCACCTTATTGTCTGGTAGTGGAATGAATCCTCCGGCATGTTCCACATGACCCAAGCTATGACTTGGACGTCATCTGATGAGTAATTCCATCTTGCGTCTACGGGTTGTCCAAGCATATCCAGTGTGGGCGATAGAGCAGCCTCAATCACAAAAGGGCTGTAAACTCGGGAATACGGAACCAGCTCAACTTTGGATATATCGCGAGTTCCCAGCGGGATTGTTGTTTCAATGGAATGATGTTCGGGCGAACCCACGATTACGTTATAATCGCCGGGTGGGATTTTCATTTTTTGCAGCGTAGCGAGGTTATAAGTCTCGCCTTCGAAAGTGACGAGAGCGTCATCCACAGCTTCACCGGACCAGGAGTCAATGAAAGGATTCTCGCAGCCGGCTACGAGCAGTGCCACGAGGACTATGGAAAGAACGGCAAAAAGACGTTTAGGTGTTGCATTCACGGAAAGCTCTCTCCTTTCAAGAGAACGATATCGCGGTAGGCCATCGCATATCAATAAGACATCAGGGGGTCGCTTAACAGGGTATTGAAATTGACGTCAGTACTTGAGATAATACTCATTATAAGCAAATACTAACATCTCCGTCGCTCCATGGCAAGGCTCCTGGGTAAAGGCGGGCGGTAGGAGGCAGAAGAGAGAAGGGAGCAAGATTATCGCTACAAGGAAGGAATTCACACAGAGTCGTCGAATGTAAAAATTGTAATTGCATGAAAGCGATCTATTATCAGAATGCAATAGCAAAGAGTGGTCAACGTGAGACAATTGCAATGTAGAAGAATCAGGAGGTTGAGACTATGAGAAGGCTTCTACTGTCATGTGTCGTTGTGTGTCTTGTTCTTATTATGGCTGTTCCCTCCCTGGCTGCCACCGCGCAACTGGTTATGGCTACAGGTGGCACTGCAGGCACTTACTATCCCCTGGGCGGGGCAATGTCTCAGATTATCAATTCCAAAGTGAAAGATGTCAGCGTTAGTGTCCAGAGCACCGGTGCTTCTGTGGCAAATATCAGGATGATCGAAAACGGAGAAGTCGACCTGGCCCTGGTCCAAACTGACATCGCAGATTACGCGTGGAACGGGACTGAGATGTTCAAGGACGGCGGGAAGCTGCAGAAATTCGCGGTTATAGCGTCCCTGTATCCGGAGTTGATCCAAGTCGTGGTGCGTGCGGAATCCGGGATTGATTCCATAGCTGACCTGAAAGGTAAGAAGGTTTCGGTAGGTGCTCCCGGCAGCGGGACTGAGGCTAACGCAAGGCAGCTCTTGGAGACTTATGGCCTTGCATATAAGGACCTTGCGCAGGTGCAGTACTTGAGCTTCGCAGAATCCGCAGAGGCCTTCAAAGACAGGCACATTGACGCGTTCTTTGTTACTGCAGGCATACCCAATGCAGGTATACAAGATACCGCTACGATGCACAAGATAAAGGTTCTCTATGTCACTGATGAGATGTTCCAGAAGCTGCATGGCAAGTACGGATTCTATGGCAAAGCCATAATCCCCGCAGATTGCTACATCAACCAGCCTGAGCTTGTTCAGACCGTTGCCGTGCAGGCTGTTCTTATCGCACGACGGGATCTGGATACTGATGTTGTGTATAAGATGACTGCAGCGTTGTTCGATAACCTTCCTGAACTTGCCACAACGCATGCTAAAGGCAAAGAAATCAGCCTGGAAGGGGCACTTGTCGGAGTCAGCACACCTCTCCACCCCGGCGCTGAGAAGTACTTCAGGGAGAAGGGTATCGTGAAGTAAAAGCGTATAGCAGTGGGGCTATACGCCGGGACGTATTGTAGAATCCGGAGGAGGCCGCGGTTGCCAGCCGGGCGTGCAGAGGGAATTGACGGGCACGCCCGGTTGTCGGAATGAGCGCCGCGCCGGTCATGATGTCATGAGGGTTCTAAGGCTTATCATTGTCGTGATTGCCGCAGGGACTATCCTGTGGATTTCCCTCTTTTCCCCGCGCCTGACCTTCAAGGTTGAGGAGATGTATTCGGGAGTCCGGCTATATCAGGCACCGGTGAAAGAGGGGGACGGCTTTGTCTTGGAGTTTGTCCACTCTGTTGAAAGGACACCTGTCAAGGAAGTCTTTAGAATCGAACGAGATGGTAAGATATACCTTGTCGAGACAGAATATGAATCTTTCGGGGCAGGCTTGCCCACTATGCCGGATGAACGAGAGGAGTCAGTGGTCGAAGGAGGAAAGATCCGTATTACCGGGATGCGCCGAGAAATTGAACCATTCCTGGTTGCTGTGAGCCCTGTCCCAGGCCATGTCCTTACTGTAGGAGGAGAAGAAGTAGTATTGGCAAGCCTTGCTAAACCAGGGACCGGCCTCCGGATAAGAGTGGTGCGAGAACCTCTTCTGGCACCTTTTCTAGGGAGGAGATATGAGTGGATGAGAGGGCAGAACTAAGGAATACCACAGATGTAGAGATAGGCGCTTACGAAGTCGTAAGTGATGAAGAAATCGAAGAGATTCTCATGAAGTATGACAGGGAATCAGCTTATCGAAGGATCCCGGGCGTTTTTTCCATAGCAGTCTCCGTAATCGCAATCGCGTTTTCGCTGTTTCAGTTGTATACCGCTGCTTTCGGTGTGCTTCCCGCACAAATACAGAGAGCTGTTCACCTAGGGTTTGGCGTTGCTTTGACATATCTCCTTTACCCTGCGACACGAAAAGGTGCGCATAAGCTTGCCTGGTACGATGTCTGCCTTGCTGTCCTGGCTGTCTTTGTCATGAGCTACCCCGTATGGAATTTTCATCCCCTGCTTATTAGGGCAGGCGCTTATACAAGGCTGGACATAGTAATCGGAGCAATCGGAATCCTGGTGGTGCTGGAGGCCACAAGGAGAGTTGTGGGTATACCCATCCTGACAGTGGTGACCGTCGCTTTGGCCTATTGCTACTTCGGACGTTACATACCCGGCTTCTTTCAGCACAGGGGCGCTTCTTTGCAGAGGCTTGTGAGTCACATGTTTTATACCACTGAAGGGATATTCGGTATTCCTCTGGGAGTGTCCTCTGTATTCATATTCCTTTTCATACTGTTTGGGGCGTTTCTTGAAAAGACAGGCATCGGCCAGTTCTTCATTGACATTTCCAATTCAATTGCAGGCCATGCCGCAGGCGGTCCTGCGAAGGTTGCCGTCATCACCAGTGCGTTTGAAGGGACTGTGTCAGGAAGCTCAGTAGCGAACACTGTGGGGTCAGGAAGTTTCACAATTCCCATGATGAAAAGATTAGGCTATAGGCCTGAGTTCGCAGGCGCAGTAGAGGCGTCTGCCTCAACCGGCGGGCAGATAATGCCCCCTATTATGGGCGCTGCTGCGTTCCTGATGGCCGAATTCATCGGGGTTCCTTATCTTCAGATAGTGAAATCCGCAGTCATCCCGGCGCTCCTTTATTTCGCCGGCGTCTTCATTGTGGTTCACCTCGAGGCAAAGAAGACAGGCCTGAGAGGATTGGAACGGGATAAGTTGCCTAGGTTCTGGAAAATCATGCGTGAACGGGGCCAGCTCTTTCTGCCGCTTGTCATCATCGTTTACCTGCTTGTAACAGGTAACACTCCGATGAAAGCCGCCCTCTGGGGGCTTGTCGTTGCAGTGCTCTCAAGCTTCTTATCGCGTGCCACCAGGATGAAGCGGGGTGATATCATATCCGCTCTGGAACAGGGGGCCCGAAATGCTCTGGGAGTGGTAATCGCCTGTGCGGCTGCGGGTATGATAGTCGGAACCGTGACCCTGACCGGACTTGGGCTTAAGTTGGCCAATGGACTGATAGAGCTCGCCCGTGGCCAGCTCTTACCGACGTTGATGTTCACTATGTTGACTTCCCTTGTGCTTGGGATGGGAGCGCCTACCACAGCCAACTATGTCATCACCTCAACAATAGCCGCGCCTGCGCTCTTGAAGTTAGGGGTTCCGGCTATCGCTGCTCATATGTTCGCATTCTATTTCGGCATAGTTGCTGACCTGACCCCGCCTGTGGCTCTTGCAGCTATGGCAGGCGCAGGGATAGCAAAGGC
>JAPXLY010000087.1:0-6162 GCA_033809295.1 Bacillota bacterium | reverse complement strand
ACTTCATCAGCTATGGCGTCCTCCGGGTCACACAGATTACCGTCACCGTCCATACAAGCATAATGAGCGTACCAATCTGCTACTTGATGGGAGAGCCAGCCGCACGCAATTGCCAAATCAAGGAGCCTTGCATCACAAGAGTTCCACGCCGATTCCGGTATCCTATGCCAGGTATCTACCAGGGTATAACCGAAATTCGGAAGCCCTCTTGCGTTATCAGGAATAGAATTATGCGTATAGTCATAGGCAGTGAAATTATTCAACGTATGATAGCTGGATATGGCGTCTGCCGTATTGGCTGCAAGTGCATATGATTCTTGAGTCTCTCTCGACGACGTGAGCATACCTACCATATCTTGGTTAATCGTATCGTCTCCACTTTCCATCAGCTTCTTAGCTCTCGCCAAGGCTTTCCTGTTAATGTGCGTATGGGTGAAAGGCCCCCACAGAAACGCGGGAAAAATGGGATTTAAGAGGACTAGCATAAGGAGTCGTTTGAGCCGGGACAAAGACATCCCCTCCTACTTGCTCAAGCTTCTGCCTGTGCTATATATATACACATATGCAATGCGCGGTGTGCCCCGATATCGCAAGTAGCAAAGGCCTATTAAGGCCTATGAATCATGCCGGAAAGGCCCATGAGTCATGCCTGGAATACCCATGAGTTATTCCTGGAATGCCCCTGAGTTATGCCGGGAATGCCTATGAGTTGCGCCGGGAGCGATCCTTACCGGTTGACATATTACGCAACAGGCCAACTGAAGGCTACTATGGCGCCTAGCGCAACACCTGCAAAAACCTCCAAAGGCGTGTGGCCCAACAGCTCCCTGAGACGTTGTTCAGGCACCTTGCCTTTTTTGTATATGTCTTCGAGCATGCGATTGATGACTCGCGCCTGTCTTCCTGCAGCTCGCCTAACGCCTGCAGCGTCATACAGGACTATGAGGGACAGAACAGACGCCATAGCAAAGAGAGGTGATTCCCAGCCGTAAATCCTTCCTACCATAACTGACATGCAGGATACGAGGGTCGAGTGTGAGCTTGGCATTCCCCCCGGATTTACCAATCTTGTAAAGTCAGGCCTTCGCTTTGAGGCTGCATCCAGCATGAACTTGAGCAGTTGAGCAATAATCCATGCCACAAGTGGAGCGATTAGTGTAGCGTTTCTCAGCATCAAAGGGTTCACCTCTCAGGCCTTGCCATGGCATTTTCAGTATGCCCTCCGGGTTCAGTGTGGCTATCCCACAAGCTGGTGCGCCAGTTCTTTCAGGAACAGCTCGACGTCACTGACTACACCTACAGCTTGGTGGCTTCCGCGGTCTGCAAGTTTTGTAACAGTAGCCGGGTTAATGTCAACGCATACAGTCTTGACGTTCCCCGGCAACAGGTTGCCTGTAGCTATCGAATGCAACATTGTGGACAGCATCAGCGCTAACTCAACGTCTTTCAAGTTGCGACGCATGGCTTCTTGAGCTTCCACAGAATCAGTGATGACACCGGGCATCGGGCCGTCGTCTCGTATGGATCCTGCCAGAACATAGCTTATCCCGCGCGTCACACATGAGTACATGACCCCTCTGGTAAGCTCGCCTGCTTCTACCGCTTTTTCAAAGCTGCCATGCTTGCGGATTGCGTTGATGGCTTTGATATGGTGGGTATGGCCTGCAGGAGCTGCAATTCCGGTGTCTAAGTAGACCCCCAGAGACGTCCCGAGCAAGGCCCATTCCACATCATGGGTTGCTACTGCATTTCCGCCGAACAGCACGTTAATGTAGCCTGCTTCTATCAGCGAGGACAGGTGCTTGCCTGCGCCGGTATGGATAACTGCAGGCCCTACCACTGCAAGAATCTTCTTGTTACGAGCTCTGATGTCTCTCATTGTCTCCGCAATATTTGCCAAGGCCAAAATCTTCGGACGCTCGCTGGAGACTGCGCTTCCCATGAAGCTGAAGACTTCTCGTTTTCTTGACTTCTCCAGAGGAATTACCTTAATGCCTTTCCCTCCGACAATTACGTTGTCACCTTTTTTGATGCTGCCTATAGGTACGCAGCGCGCCGTCGGAGAAACCCCGGAGAAATCGACGACAATACCACAGTCCATCTCAATATCGTCCACGGGGATCCACGAACCGCGAATCTTCACAAACGTGTCCAGGTTAGTGCTGGAATAGAAGTTGTCGGGAAACACTCCGTCTTTCGGCGCCGGCTCTACCGCTATCTCATCTTGATGGAGTTCGACCACACCTAAAGGCCTTATTTCATCCAGTATCATGTCGAGGCCTTCTTGACTCTTGGCTCTAATTAATATCCTGGCATAGCTGGGATCTTCATTCTTCCTACCTACTTTGAATTCTTCGATGTCGAAGTCGCCACCTTGTGCAATAATGGCGTCCAGCACGTTGGGAAGAGTCCTTGAATCGATGATATGTCCCGTGAGCTCAACAACGGTACTCGTCAACACAACTCACCCCTTCTTTATTTCTTGTAGGCAGGCTTGGTCAGCCTATCCGTCCTCTCTTTTGTTATCTGGAAGGCATAAGCTCCTCCATATCCAGCTTGGCTTTCTCAGCCTTATAATAATCATAGGTGCCGGGGAAGCCTAGAATCCCTGCTACGAAGCTTTGTGGCCATTGTCCCCTATAAGTGTTGTATGTCCTGATAGACACTTGCCAGTCATCGAGGGATGTGCGAATCTCATTTACGGCTTCCTCAAGGCCACGCATGGTCTGTTGCACTATAGGAGGAGAAAACAACTGGGGATAGGCTTCTTGAAGAGCGACCACATTGACTGACAGCGAAAGCCCGCGGGCTGCTTCCTGGAATCTTGTAGCCGCTTCGATAGTCTTGTTAGGATCGCCTTCTGCTGCCGCATCCGCGAACTCCCGGCCTGAGCGGTCCAAAGCCTCCGCTCTTGCCTTTATTACGTCGGTCAGCGTGCCCTTTTCGTGTTCAAGGAAATCTCGCTGAATTGCCCATATTCCTTTTATTTTCTCACCCAGAGTCTCGAGAGCCGCCCCATAACGGCCTTCCTGCGCCAACACATTCTGTTGCTGTTGAACCAAGTTCCTCTGTATCCCCATTATCCAGGAGAATCCCGAAACAAGCACAACTAAGATTACAATGCCTATTATTGCCCCGAAGAGGCACCCTTTTTTCATTCTTCTTCCCTCCCATATATCCTTCGGAGGATATCATGGATATTCCTTGCGATGGATATCACTGCTCCGTCCAGATCATCAGCATTAGCATATGAGGCTGCCTCTTCGATGAGAGGACCCATATCAGACGATGTCAATTTCGGCAAGCCTCTGCCAATACTGTACCAAACCTTTCCCGACCCGCCGGGTGCATCAGGTATTATCAAGAATACGATACCGTTGTTTTGATGGGGTCCTTCCACTTCACCTAACCTGAGCCATCTGCCGTAATGAGTGGACCATTCAACCGGGTGCTTAACGCCTTTTTGGACGACTACGACCACCTCAGCGGTACGCCGGGATTTCAAATCGTCCAGTGTTTCATTGGCCATCCGGACTGAGGATGCTCCTACTAAGCCGTCCGGGTCGACTACCCAGTACTCACCTAAACGGGGGAAATCAGGATCTCCTGACGGGACCTCAACGTTCTCGTCATAAGGCCTGTCCAGCACGGTGCCGGAAGACTGAGGAGTCTTTTTCTCAATCCGGCACCCTGAGACTGCTACACTTGCGAGGGCGATCACCAGTAGAGAGCAGAGAAACCGGATGAGGCGATTCCTGGTTGGAGAAATCAGAATCATGCCTTGTCAGCTCTTTTCCTTGCGTCATCTTCGCTGCCATCATCGATCCGGCTGAACTTCCCGGCACAACCTGCGCCCCGTCCTCCTGCGCACGCACATGCGCATGCACAGGACACACAGGCACATGCGCACGATACACAATGACACCCTGCGGACCTTCCGCCGAACCCGCCACCGCCGCTCCCGGATTTCTTAGAATCCCCTGAGCCGGAAGACCCTTTCTTCTTACCTGGCAGCTTCCCAAGTTTCGTGCCTGGCGCTACTATGACAGGTGCACCGAAAGGCCTGGGAGTCCCATAGTAAATTCCACGCCTGCCCTTGTAATCCCTTCGGCGATTCCTGAAGATAGCGCTGATAATCATGATGAACACCAGGACGACTATGACAAGAATTATAAACCCCAAAATAGCAGGGGCGGCTGTTTTCGCGGACCCACTATATCCGGATGCCGGTTTTTGTTCCGGGGTTCTCCGGAGCCCGGTAAAGACTTCAGGTGAAAACGCGAAATTTACCTTGAAACGCTCACCCGGCCGGAGCGATGTTACCCACACAACCTTGTCGTCACGCCTCTCAGAGGCTGCAGGCGATACAAGCTTCAAGTCTTCAGACGACCAGGGGTTTCTTAAGGTAATAACCATGCGTTCAACGTTGCTGTTATCGTACCAACCCGGGGTGAAGGAAAACTCGACGTGTGAATCACCCTTGGGGTATGCCATTCTACGTTGAGTCACCTTGAATCCGAAATTGAAGCTCTCTCCCTTTCTGTAATCACCATCCAGTTGGACATAAACCCCGGTCCATGCACCTTGATTGTCAGGCTTCACCCGCACTGCCGAACCGGTCCATGAGGCGACTTCATAGTCCGCGTTTGGCAGGCCTACAGTGACCCAGGGAATCGACCCCCCAAGCACTTCCCACTCTTGCATATAGTCAGCCACCCAGCTTCCGTCAGGCTGAGGGGTTATTTCCACGGTGTAATTCTTGATCTTGTAGGTCCCGGTGTCTGCGAATACCGGCGCCGCAAAAATGCAGCAAGCAACTACAAGGAAGACACATGCTTGTATAAGCGTTGTCTGTCTTACGTTGGGAAGCTTCTTTCGCATCATAATGTCCTCCTTTCCTTACTTATCAGCGCCTGTCTTACTTCCTATGCTACCTGTGGTTCTTTGAGGCAAGACCCGTTCTATCTGGCAGGCGCCGCCGCATATGGCAAGGTGCTCGCATTCTTTGCACAGAGGAGCTTTAAATTCATGCTCTCTAATTCTGCGTGCAAGGGGGTGGTTGAAAATCCGCCTCCACGGGACTTCGAGGATGTTACCGAGCCCTTCATCATGTAACCATGACTGGCAAGGCGCGACTACCCCGTCAGGCCTTACTGCCATGTTAGTTATGCACGCGGAACAAGATTTCGCTCCTAACCCCAGGTTGAGAGGATTGAACTTCAGATAACACGTGGGTGTGAACCAGTTAAACTCAAGCTTGAGTTCGTTTGCAATCTCAAGGGACTTTCTGAGGACTGCTTCGAGTTCAGCCTCTTCCAAGGCATCTTTGTGGCTTGCCCCGCGCCCTGTCTTAATCAAGCTGTTGCATCCGATGTAACGAACACCCAAACTTGCAAGGAAGCGGATAAGCTGAGGGAAGTCATCTGCGTTCTCCCGGGTCAACGTTGTATTGGTGGACGTATAAAGCCCTTCGTCAAGCGCAGCCCGGATTCCGCTGACTGTCTCCTTCCACGCACCCGGGGACCTCACGATCCTGTCGTGAATCTCAGGCGTAGCCGATTCAATACTTATCTGGACATAATCCAAACTCACTCTTTTCAGGTCTTTGGCAAGACCCGACATGGTTCTCCCGTTGGTGATGAGCCCTGTTACGAATTTTTCGGCATACTCCACGAGTTCAAGCAAGTCAGGCCTGGTTGTGGGCTCTCCCCCTGTGAAATCTATATGCGGGACGCCGGCTTGCCATAGCAAATCCAAGACTTTTTTCCAGGAAGCAGTGTCCAGCTCGGGTATATCAGGCATATCCGATGCGTAACACCATGAACATGCATTCTGGCAGCCTGAACCCTTCATGGAAGAGATCATGAGATCCATCCTGGCAGGCGCCTGCCATTCTTCCCTGCTGATAACCTCGCCCTCCACACCCTTTTCCCGAGGACACGCCCCTTTGGACAACTCAATAATGAGTCCGTAGATATAGTCGATGTCTTCTTCAATTCGGGATACAGGTGTTCGCGGATAGAGGCTATGGACTCGCTCTGCAATCTCCTTCTTAATTCTGAGCCAAGCCTCTAAAGAAACCTCTTCGCCGGGGCGCGTTTCATCTCCAACTATTTCTATGAGGGCCTGGACTATGTCAGAGGTGGAATCCTCAAGCAGAAG
>JAPXLY010000086.1:0-6316 GCA_033809295.1 Bacillota bacterium | reverse complement strand
CGGTCGAAGGGCTTATCGGGATACCTATTGACCGTTTCGCTGAGGTGGATTTCAATGGGTTTATCGGAGTGATTGACGCGATTGGCGGTATTGAAGTAGATGTGGACAAGAATATGCGCTATGTGGACAGGGCAGGCGGACTGACAGTCGATATCAAGAAGGGAAGGCAGATACTTGACGGTGAAAAAGCCCTTCAGTATGTGCGATTTCGAGCTGACGTCCTAGGAGACATAACCCGAGTGGGTAGGCAGCAAAACCTGCTTGGGGTCCTCATAAATGAAGCTGCAAATTACCGCAATATACGCCAAGCGCCTAAGCTCACCAAGATTCTGTTGGAGCATGTGAAGACAGACCTGTCACAAAGAGACATAGCTTCCGCCGGATGGTTTCTGATAAGGACAGGCGGAGATGTGCTTACCCAGACCATACCAGGGGATTTTTTCAAGCAATACTGGGTCACTGACGGAGATGCGGTGCAAGAAATGGTAAACAGTATGGTTCAAGGGTTTGATAGATAGTTCTAAGTGTCGCTGAAGTGTGGAGAGGAGGTCGCATGAGGAGTGCGAGTCGATGTAGCATTAGTACCTCAGGAAATTGAGGGCAAGAACTTTGAAGATATCACAGCTATAGTTATTGATGTTCTGAGGGCAGGCACTTGCATAGCAAATGCTGTCGCCAACGGTTGTGATGGGGTGATCCCCACTGTGTCCGTGGAAGAGGCTATGGACATATCCAGGGCCTATGCCAGGGACGACTATCTTCTGTGCGGGGAGAGGAAGAATGAGAAGATAGATGGTTTCGATCTGGGCAATTCGCCGCTGGAATTCACTGAGGATCGGGTAAAGGACAAGAAGCTGATAATGACAACAACAAACGGAACAAGGGCAATAAGGACTGCGAAGACAGCTCCTGACGTAATAGTCGGCGAGTTTTGGAATCTGTCCGCTTGTTGCGAACTGGCTGTGACTCTTGGTAGGGATATCCTCATTATCTGCGCAGGACAGAACGGAAGATTTGCCATGGAGGATGCGGTTTGTGCAGGGGGATTCGCAAGCAAATTGGACGGCTTGACAAACGCAAGGCTTGAAGAGACTGACGGATGCCGCACAGCGCGTCTTCTGTATGAGACTTTCCGCAACCGTCTCGGGGAAGCCTTATCCCAGTCGTCCCATGGACGTAACCTTGCCAAAGCCGGATTCGGAGAGGATGTGAAGGTCGCTGCGAGGATCGATTGTGTAGACGTAGTTCCCATATTTCACGGCGGCCACATCGTAGCTATGGATATTTCAAGGAGCGCCGGAGTTCGTGCGTAGGGCAGTCCTTTGGGCAGTTATTGCACTTGCCCTGATGACCGCCTGGTGCAGGCCGGTATACGGAGAAGGCCCTCAAGTAGTTGTGAGGGTTGCCTTATCTGTGTCCTTGCCGTTTGAGTTCTTGTTAGAGCAGGATGCCCATGTTTTCCCTCTGCCATTGGCAAAGCCGGCAGAGGAAGAGAGAGAGGCCTGGCGCAGACCGGAGGGTTCTGATAGTCAGCCATACAATAGTCAGCCATACATAAGCCTTGCTCCTTTAAAGGAGCCTTTCCGGATAAGAGCAGGTAATGTCCCTGGCGAGGTCGTGCTTTGCTATCCGTCGGGGGTGGCTGTCTCTTTTCTCGAAGGCCTCTGCATTCTCCCCGGGGATCATGCGTCCGCTGCGTTTCAAATAGGGAAGAGACGCTATCCCGGGGCGCTTGAGATATCGTATGGAACCTCAAGGAACGGTTCTCCTGAGATAATCGCAATCAACCTTGTGGATTTGGAGACCTATACCGAGGGCGTCCTGGCAGGGGAGGTCTACCCTTCATGGGCGCCGGAAGCCCTCAAAGCCCAGGCTGTTGCAACAAGGACCTATGCGCTGAGGCGAATGAACGAAAATAAGTCAAAAGGCTATGACGTGGATGATACCGTACTATCTCAGGTGTATTTAGGGAAAAACGGGGTGGAGGCATTTAGAACCGCGGTCCTTGAAACCCGCGGTCAGGTCCTCGTCTACGAAGGCGTCCCCATCAGAGCCCACTATTTCGCTTCAGGGGGCGGAACGACAGAAGGTGATGAGGAGGTATGGCTGGGCGGTAATGACGAGCCATACCTCACTGCCAGGCAGGATTTTGACTGGATGTCTCCTTACTATCGCTGGAAAGAGCCGTTTGCGATAGATAGTGACCGGCTCTTTCGGCGACTCGGCCTCAAACCTGATTGTGCAGGATGGATCGAGCCTTCTATTTGGTCAGGCGACAAGGTCCTGGCATATAGGTTTTCCGACGGAAGCAGGACTATCAGTCTTACAAGGGAGCAGATTCGTCAAAAACTCGGCCTGCATAGTCCGAGATTCCACGTTAGCGTCTGGGACGGCGAAGGACGGGAAACGGCTGTGGAAAGCCGGACTGAGCTTAGCTCGTCAGCGGTTGTGGTATTTGACGGTGTAGGGAAAGGCCATGGTGTAGGTTTGAGTCAATGGGGCGCACAGGGCATGGCTTTAATGTGCACAAGTGACGGAGTTCCCATCTACAATTACGTTGACATACTGAAGCATTACTATTCCGGTGCAGAGCTGGTTGACAACTATAATATCCCCAAGGGGTTCATAGAGCTTGCCGCTGACGAATCTGCCGAACCTGCGGAACCTGCCGAACCTTCGTATCAAAGCAGTGCAGGATTTGTGCAGCCTGGTGAGGAAGATCATAAGGAACCAACAGGCGAGGACGGGCGAGGGGTTATCCGGGATGACTACGAGGAAGATCCTGTAGCGCCTGGATGTGACGATATAGAGGTCGTCCAGGATGACGACACAGAGCCTATATACGAAGATGATAAGAAACAGACAGAACCTGATTACAGAGATCATATCGAATTTCTGCTTGAATAGGAGGTGGTTGTGTATAAGCCACTGGCCAATCTGAATCTCCGAGTCAGTTTACCTGATAGAAGGCGATGGTAACTGACCGGCGGCCACGCATGGAATAACACCTATGAAACGTGGCCCAAGGGCTCGCAGGGAAACCTGTCAGCCTCCCGTATTTGGAAAGGAGATGTTGTTAAATGTCAAGGCGTTTTATGTTGATTCCAGTTGTTTCCCTGATGATTCTGTTGTGTGTAGGTACAGCGGTTTTTGGGTCCTCGAAAGAACTTATCCTTGCAACAACCACAAGTACCCGGGATACCGGGCTCCTTGATGTGCTCCTCCCGATTTTCCAGGAGAAAACAGGATACAACGTGAAGACAATTGCAGTAGGAACCGGCGCAGCGCTTGCCCTTGGTGAGAAAGGTGAAGCGGATGTGCTTCTTTGTCATGCTCCCGCTTCAGAAATGAAACTTGTCGAGGCCGGTGACGTAGTTAACAGGCAGCTTGTAATGCACAACGACTTCGTAATTGTGGGTTCGCCTGAGGATCCCGCAGGAGTTAAAGGCTTTGAGTCTGCAGCCGATGCGCTGAAGAAGATTGCAGATACTGAGGCAGTCTTCGTTTCCAGAGCAGATGACTCCGGCACACATAAGAAAGAGAAGGAAGTTTGGAATAAACTTCAATTTCAACCGTCAGGGAATCCATGGTACTTAGAGGCCGGGACCGGAATGGCGAATACCCTCAACATTGCCAATGAGAAATTGGCATATTGCCTGACTGACCGCGGAACTTACTTGTCTATGAAGGATCGCTTGGATTTGGTGATATTGGTTGAAGGCGACGCGATCCTCCTTAATATCTATCATGTCATGCAAGTTAACCCCGATAAGCACAAAGTAGTGGAAGGCCCAGGCGGACAGGCATTCGTAGAGTTTATGGTATCTGACGAGGTCCAGGCGATAATCAGTGAGTTCGGTGTTGACAAGTACGGAAGCCCGCTGTTCTTCCCTGACGCGGGCAAGAGTATGGAAGAACTCGGAGGGTGAGGGAGAGTTGGAGCTGATAGCGGAAGGGCTCACTGAAGCGTTTCGCCTGCTCATCAAAGGAGACCGCGAGGTGCTTCGGATTGCCCTTCTTACCCTTAGAGTCTCCGGGACCGCAATCGTAATCAGCGCTGCAATCGGTGTACCTTTGGGAACTGCCCTTTCTCTATGGTCACATCGAGGACGCCGGAGAATAGCAGGGTTCGTCAATACAGGTATGGGCCTTCCTCCTGTAGTCGTGGGCCTCTGGGTAAGCATATTCCTTTGGAGGACAGGGCCTTTCGGATTTCTTAGGCTGATGTATACGCCGACAGCCATGGTTATTGCGCAGACGGTAATCGCGTTACCGATAGTGACCGGCTTTACCATGGCAGGCGTAGGGCAGCTTGACCCGGGTATACGTCTACAGATGCTGTCTCTTGGAGCATCCTCATGGCAGCTCCTCTGTGTCCTGATAAGGGAAGCCAGGCTTTCGGTGCTTGCAGCGATCATGGCAGGGTTCGGCCGGGTAGTGGCAGAGGTCGGCGCTTCCATGATGGTAGGGGGTAATCTCTTAGGACAAACCCGGGTGCTCACGACGGCTACTTCCATGGAGGTGTCCAAGGGGAATTTTGGGTTTGCGATAGCCTTAAGCATTATCCTGGTGGGAATTACCTATCTCATCAATGCAAGTCTTACCCGGATTCAACAGCAGGGTTAATTCCCGGATTCTGCGGCAAGGCCGATCCGCGCATTCAACGATAAGGTTAACTCTTGGATTCAACAGTGAGGCTAACTCCGGGATTTTGGGTTAGCCTTCGGGTTCAACAGCAAGGCTAATTCAAGGGGGCTATAGTGTGAAGGCGGGGCAAGCTATTATCGAGCTTAGGGATGTAAAGTTAAAGAGGGGATCCAGGGTGACCCTGGATGTTTCAAGTTTTAGGATACATCCCGGAGAGAATGTCTCCGTGATTGGCGCAAACGGTGCAGGTAAGAGCACGCTTTTGCAGGTAATAGCTTGCCTTCTGAACCCCGGTGAAGGTAGCGTATACGCCGGAGGACGCGTTGTGGGCAAGGAAATCAAGGCTCTTGACGCCAGGCGGCGCATGGCTATGGTCCTCCAGAGGCCGTATCTTCTGGATGCGACAGTCTTCGATAACGTAGCTATCGGGCTTAGGATGCGGCATGTGCCTCAGAGTGAAGTGAAGGCCAGGGTCGATGATGCCCTTGCTCTCTTTGGGATTGGGCATTTGGCCCAAAGGCGCGGCCGTTCCCTCTCCGGAGGTGAAAGCCAAAGGGTCAGCCTGGCACGGGCCATGGTTTTAAGGCCTGAGGTTCTTCTGTTGGACGAGCCAATGAGTTCATTGGACGTGCCTACACGGATGGCGCTCCTCGAAGAATTAGGCCGGATAATCAAGAAGAACCGCTTGACAACGATTTATGTGACTCATGACGTTACGGAGATTCCGTTTCTGTCTGACAGGACCGTAATTATGGAAGGCGGGAGAATCATCGCAGACGGCCCTATCCGTGAAGTATTACGCGAAGAGATGCGCGGCGCATTGTCGCAACTTGCCGGCGCTGCTAATTGGCTTCTTTCAGAGGACGGTGGAGAATGAGATGTCGCTTTTTCTGTCTCTGACCCCGCGTGTTGAGGCTTGGGACAAATTCAGGCACTATATAATGGCGGGGCCGAAGGAGACTGAGACAGTCAACATCGAGGACGCAGTCAGCCGTATCCTGGCTCGGGATATTACATCCCCTGTTGACTTGCCGGGGTTTGCCAGGTCCACGAAGGACGGCTATGCAGTTCCGGCTTCTTCCACTTTCGGCGCAAGCCAGGGGCTTCCTGCGCTCCTTGCGTTGAAAGGCCGAATTGGCATGGGTGAGCGTGCAAAGGTGTCGCTGGGCTCCCATGAGTGCGCAGCCATAGCTACAGGAGGTATGATGCCTGAAGGCGCAGATGCAGTGGTTATGGTAGAGATGTGCGAGGTAATGGATGATAAGACTATTGCGGTGACTCATTCTGTGGCTCCGGGTGAAAATGTTGTCGGTGCAACAGAAGATATTTCGAGAGGGGCATTGGTGCTTCCACAGGGGAGCAGGTTACGTCCGTCTGATATCGCAGCTTTTGCAGCTATGGGGGTTGCTGAAGTCGAGGTCGCAGTAGGGCCGAAAGTTGCAGTTGTTTCCACCGGAGATGAACTTGTGAATATTTCTGAAGCCCCTCTCCCGGGACAGATTCGGGATATGAATGCCTACGCACTCTATAGTGCGGTTAAGGCTATAGGCGGCAGGCCTGGATTGTGGGGTATCGTAAGGGATGAGTATGCTCGAATGCGAGAAATCCTTGGGAAAGCCCATGGCGAATCAGACATGGTCATCGTGTCGGGAGGGAGTTCCATAGGTGA
>JAPXLY010000085.1:0-6319 GCA_033809295.1 Bacillota bacterium | reverse complement strand
GCGGGTACGGCCTATGGTGTTCTGTGGGCTTTATCCTGTAGAGTCCGGTCAGTACGAAGACCTTCGCGACGCCTTAACCAAGCTCCGATTAAACGACGCTTCCCTTGAGTTTGAGCCTGAGACGTCAGTCGCTTTAGGTTTTGGTTTCAGGTGCGGTTTTCTCGGACTGTTACACATGGACATAATTCAAGAGCGCTTGGAACGTGAGTTTGATTTGAGCTTGATAACCACAGCCCCGAGCGTAGTGTATCGGGTGGAGAAGACTTCCGGAGAACGAGTGGAAATTGACAGCCCGTCCAAGCTGCCTCCAACCTCGAAAATCCGGGCTATTGAAGAGCCGTTTGTCGAGGCTGCGATCATTACCCCTTCTGACTATATAGGGCCTGTAATGGAGCTGTGTCAGGAAAGACGGGGACAGTACAAGGATATGGAGTACTTGAGTGAAAGCCGCGTCAGACTCATCTACGAATTGCCTCTTTCTGAGATTCTTTTGGACTTCTTCGATCGGCTGAAATCACGGACAAGAGGATATGCGTCTTTGGATTATGATTATGTCGGGCATTTTGAGTCGAACCTTGTCAAGCTGGACATTCTCCTGAATGATCAGCCTGTGGATGCCCTCTCGTGCATGATCCACAAGGACAAGGCTGAAGAGCGAGGGCGTCAATTAGTGGAGAAGCTCCGAGGAATCATTCCTCGTCAGCTTTTTGATGTGCCAATCCAAGCTGCCGTGGGGTCTCGAGTGATTGCCAGGGAGACTGTGCGGGCAATGCGCAAGAACGTATTGCAGAAATGTTATGGAGGAGATGTCTCACGAAAACGGAAACTCCTGGAGAAACAGAGGGAAGGGAAAAGGCGCATGAAGCAGTTGGGGAATGTGGAGATTCCTCAGGAAGCGTTCATGGCGGTTCTCAAGGTAGACTAGGCCTATATGTTCACATTCCTTTTTGCATCAAAAAGTGCGATTACTGCGATTTCAATTCCTACTGCATGGACTCCTTTGATCACGCAAGGGAGACGGTAAATCGATATCTGGAAGCGCTTCTTGAGGAAGCAAGAATCCAGTCGGAGGCCGTAAGAGAGCTGGGAGTAGAAGTAGTCACCTTTTACTTGGGAGGAGGAACCCCAACGTGTCTTTCCACGGAGTCACTTCGGCGACCGGTGACTGAGATTCTCCGACTATTCCCCATGGCGCATAACGCAGAAATAACGGTGGAAGCCAATCCGGGGACAGTGGATTCGAGGAAACTGGGTTCGCTCAGGGAAATGGGGATGACACGCCTCAGTATAGGGATCCAGTCACTAAATGACAGCCTCCTGGCGACGTTGGGCCGGGCGCATACGGCAGCCGACTCCATTCGGGCATTTCAGTCTGCCCGGGAGGCGGGGTTTGATAACGTAAACATGGATCTCATTTACGCCATCCCCGGCCAGACTATGAAGGACTGGGAGGAGACTCTTGACGAAGTGTTGGGGTTAAGGCCCGAGCATATCTCCGCGTACGGATTGATGCTCGAAAAAGGAACGCCTTTGTGGCGTGCGGTAGAGTCCGGAACACAGGCGCCTTGTGATGAGGATCTCGAGATAGATATGTACTATCTTGCAAAGGACAAGTTGAAAAATGCAGGATACCAGCATTATGAGATATCCAATTTCGCTTTACCCGGGTACGAATCCCGCCATAATATCATCTATTGGAGGCTTGGGCCCTATTTCAGTCTCGGTGCAGGCGCGCATTCATATGTAAACGGAGAAAGATGGAGCAACCTCACTGATCCCATAGATTACACAGGCTCGATTTGGAGCCTGGGTTCGGCGGTACACGAAAGGGAGGTTTTCTCCAAGGCGGATGAGATGTCAACTGTAATGATTATGGGGCTACGAATGACTGACGGTGTCGGGGAGGAGGAATTCCGGCGGCGTTTCGGAGTGTCAATGCAGGACACCTTTGGCAAGGCTATTGAGAAAGGGGTAGCCTCTGGGCTGCTTGAATGGGACAGGAGAAGGCTCAGGCTTACCCGCAGCGGTTTGATGCTTTCCAATGAAGCCATGCGGGAATTCCTATAGAGACGTCTGGCAGGAAGGAGCCAAAAGGGCGACGAAACAGAGTATGGAAAGGAGGCCTGACTCATGGCGAAGTTCGGCATAATAGGAGGAACCGGATTCTACAGGCTGGAGGGCCTGCCTGTCATAAGGGAAGAGGATGTCACTAACAGATATGGTACAGCCCGTGTTTCCATTGCGCGGTATAAGGGTTCCGAAATAGCATTTGTGCCGAGACACGGAGTATCTCATTCACTTCCTCCGCACATAGTCAATTACAGGGCCAACATAAAGGCAATGAAGGATTTGGGCGTGGAATACATTATGTCAACAGCCGCTGTCGGCTCATTACATATGCTGTTGCCCCCGGGGGAACTGGTGCTCTTGTCCCAGTTCATAGACTGGACAAGACGTAGAATCGGAACATTCTTTGATGAAGAAGACCCTGATTTTAAACACGTGGACGTCACGGAGCCTTTCTCAGGATTTCTTCGTGGGAAGATACTGAAGGCAGCGAAAGACAATGACATCCACATTCACCCGTACGGGACATATGTCTCCGCTGAAGGGCCCAGATTCGAAACACCGGCTGAGATCTCCATGATGCGGCTGGTGGGCGGGGATGTTGTGGGCATGACCATTGTCCCTGAAGTCGTTCTTGCAAACGAAGCTGACATCAACTACGCTACAGTGACTGTCACCACCAACTATGGTGCAGGCATGTTGCCTGGGAAGGTTCGGCACGAAGAAGTCGGCGAGATCTTTGCCGAAGCCAAGGGGCGCCTTGAGAGGCTCTTCATGGCTACGCTGGATATTCTGGTAGAGGGGCAACGAACATGACCCGTAGGACGAAAGTGGAACTCCCGTTTTTGATCCGGCCTGAGAATACAGCATTGCAGTGAGCGCTCATCATTTCGGTGTTCCGTTCTTTGCTTTTTGTGACGGGCCGGATCCGAAAGCTCTTACAGCCGCTGAAGTCATCATAGAGGAAAGGGATCCTGACGAGGTTCTGATGTGCCGAGGGCAACGTACTGCCACGCCTAAGGCAAAGGGATACTATCCTGCTTTTGATGTGACACCTGCTAAGTTTGTCAGCGCCATAGTCACGGACCGCGGGGTCTTCCCGCCCTATTCCATGGTTAATTACCGGCAATGTGTAGAGGTTTAAGATAAGAAATGCAGCCATCGTTCATACCTGAGTCAATTATCGCGAATTGACTATACACGTTCTTATAATTCGCTTTTGAGGAGGCGGAAGAAATGGAGTCTGAGGCTCTCAGAAACCAGGTCATTGAAACAGCCGGATCAATGCTGAGATTAGGGTTAACAGTGGGCACAGGAGGGAATGTCAGTGTCAGGCATCCCGGCGCCAATGCATTCCTGATTACCCCCAGCAGTTTGCCCTATGAGACTCTTCAACCTGAGGACATTGTAGTAGTTGACCTTGGGGACGGCACTTATGAAGGGCGTTACAAGCCGTCCATAGAATTCCATCTGCACAGGAATGTCTATCTGGCACGTCCTGACGTAAGCGCTATTGTCCATGCTCATCCGCCGATTGCGTCTGCGCTTGCAGTTGTGCGTAAACCTCTCCCGCTTATCATTGACGCATGCACATTCGCATTCAAAGATGAGGTCAAAGTTGCCGAGTATGGAAAACCCGGTAGTATTGAACTTGCCGAAAATACAGTCCGGGCGCTGGGTGATAATACGGCAGTCCTGTTGGCCAACCACGGGATTCTGTGCGTGGGGGATAATCTTGACGATGCCTTGGCAAGGTGTGAAGTCCTTGATAAGGCAACCTTGACGTATATCCTATCTCTAATTGTAGGCACGCCTCATTGCTTGAAGCCTCTGTCCCACCGCGGCTGAGACGATACGGCTCCTCTCTCGAAATTGTGACCGTTGCCGCGGGAGAGACATAAGATGTATGGTCCTGATCCGTAAATTAGTAGATGTATCAACCCTACTTAAGGAGGGCCAGGGCCATGCCTGCTTTTGAACCCAGGAATCCCAACCTTGTCCTTGTCGGCTTAGAAGAAGGCCGGCTGAGCCCGGTCGAAGCTATACAAGCCTTAAGGACGTCATCCGACTCCCATGCCAGGAAGAGACAGATAGATGCCGAAAGCCCTGATGCCGGCGAGTGGAGGCTGAATGATGCCCTCTCCGAGATGGACAGTCTAATCGGGCTTGCAGCAGTCAAAGCTCTAATCCGTGAGCTGGTGGCGTACGTCCGGATTCAGCGTATTAGAGAGATGCGGCAGTTGGCATCAGAGTCTTTAGTCTTGCACATGGTATTTAGCGGCAACCCCGGCACAGGGAAGACTACTTGTGCCCGCCTCATGGGGAAGATCTTTCGTGAAATGGGTGTATTGGAAAAAGGCCATCTTGTCGAGAGAGAGCGGGCTGACCTTGTCGGAGAATATATAGGTCACACCGCCCAAAAGACTCGGGATCAGATTAAGAAAGCCTTAGGTGGCATACTCTTTATTGATGAGGCGTATTCTTTGGCTACAGGCGGCGAGAAAGATTTCGGCAAGGAATCAATCTCCACTCTGATTAAGGCCATGGAAGACAACAGAGACAGGTTCATAGTGATACTGGCCGGGTATCGCGAGGAGATGGCGAAATTCGTCCAGTCAAATCCGGGTATACGTTCACGATTCCCCATTCACATCGAGTTCCCTGATTACACCACGGAAGAGTTGATGCTCATTGCAGACCTCATGCTAAAGAAACGGGACTACAGACTGGATCTTGCCGCCAGGGCCAAACTTGAAGCGATGCTCAGCAGAAACTTGGGATCTCTGAGTGAACATTCAGGCAATGCCCGCCTCGTCAGAAACCTTATTGAGCGTGCCATAAGACGTCAGGCACTCAGGCTTGTAGACAGAAAGCAGTTGACCCGTGAAGAACTCATGCTTATTCGAAGGGAAGACATAGAAGGCAACAATGAAGCGGTGCATCGTTTTGGGTAAACCAAACGTAGGTAAGACTCTTCTTGCTCTTGCGCTTGCTGATTACATGAAGGTACGCGATGTCGAGATTACTTTTCAAGACCCCGGAGGTGCCCGGTATTCCAGGAAGTATCCAATGGACATTGCCATAAGGGAACTTGTGGGGACACTGCCCCACCAAACAAAATGCCTCCAGTCGCTGCCCCTTGAGTTCAGGGCGGGAAAGGGCAAGAAGACAGTGGAACTTGTGGACACGACAGGCCTCATTGGCGAGATCCATGATGACCCGCTGACCCGGAAAGCAATGGCCCAGACTCTGTCTGCCATACGTGGCGCACAAATCATTCTTCATGTAATAGACGCACACCTCTTTGGCCAAGCAGACGGACTGTCTGACCCGCAAGAAGGAGACCTTGATATGCAACTGGCAGCCTTTGCAGGGCCAAGGGGCGGATACTGTATTGTCGCGAATAAAATGGATCTGCCGGGTGCAAAACGCGGCTTTGCAAGGATAAGGAGAGTGTTCACAGGGTATAAGGTGCTTCCTGTTTCTGCAGCTACAAGAGAAGGCCTCAAGGAGGTAAGACGACATGTCCTTCATAACCTCTAGGCTGGTTTCAGATCTCCTTGCAGTGGCGCTTGCCGGCGTCGCAATTAAGCTTCTCGATGATTTTCTGGACTATGCGGTAGACTTAGCCGCAGGCAACCCTTCTCTCATCGATGTCCTGGGTTCCGGAAGCGTAGTCTACACTTTAATTTTTGCGGTCTTTGCATGTAGCATTAACCTGAGATTAGCCGCGCCTCTTATGCTTTCAGCATACGCTGTGGGAATGCTGAAAGACCCGGCGCAGATGCTTCCCTTAGGGCTCAGCGCCTGGATGGAATCAGCAGTCGTAGCGCTTGCCTCCTGGAGCATATTCGGGTGGCCTGCAACACTGGCAAGCCTCCTGCTCATGACGGCTGTTGAATTCATAGACGATTTGCTTGACTATTCTCGTGACAAGGGAGGAACCGCCACGAATCTTGTGAGTGTGATAGGGAAAACGCAGTTGATCCTCTTGTCTCTTGCAGTGATGATCGCAGCATTGATCATTGATATGCGCACTACAGCGCTTGTTGGCGTATGCGCCCCTGTTACTGCAGTAATCGCTGACCTTATCAGCCGCTCATACAGGGGGAAGGCATATGGCGCTTGAAGGTTGGCTACTGCTGCTTGTTGTCGCCTTTCTCCTCGGATACATAGCCGGTCACAGGCAAGGCAAGGTGGAAGGATTCAGAGAAGGAGTGGTCTTTGCACCTATCGAAATGCGCCGCACTAC
>JAPXLY010000084.1:0-6322 GCA_033809295.1 Bacillota bacterium | reverse complement strand
TTGCCTTCAGGGTTAATTACCCGTCCGACACTGGTGTGGCATGCTGAGGCAGAGTGGACTCGAAGGCATGAGGTAGAGATAGCGTATCTTACCACAGGTCTTAATTGGTCAGCGGATTATGTATGTATCTTGGATGATACAGACGAGTCATGTGCGCTCACAGGTTGGGTTACACTGAACAACAAAAGCGGGGCAACTTATCGAGATGCGAAACTGAAGTTAATCGCAGGAAACATACACACACTCCCTGTAGCCTCACCTGCCCGAGGTGTCGCCAAAACCATGATGGTCACTGAGTCAGTGGCTGACGCCGCAATGGTGTTTGAGGAGATGCCCGGATTTGAGTACCATACATACACCTTGTCAGGTACGACTACTGTTGCCAATAACCAGTTGAAACAGATACAACTCCTAGAGTCTCCGCATGTGTCCACAAAGAAACTGTACTTTTTTGAAAGCTCCGGCTATCGCTATGCATACGACAGCAGCCTTTACCCGGGCCAAAGCGAGACCAAGAACGCCAAGACCGTTCTGGAGTTCACAAATAGTGAAGAGTCAGGCCTTGGAATGCCTCTGCCTGCAGGCAGGGCGCGTATGTACAAGGCTTTATCCGACGGGAGCATGGATTTTATCGGGGAGGATTCAATTTCCCATACGCCCAGGGACGAAGCGGTCAGGCTCTATGTCGGTGATGCCTTTGATGTGGTAGGCGAGCGGATAGTAACCGATTTCAAGCTTGTTGAGAAGACTCGCGAAGAAGCGTATTGTATTAAGGTGAGAAACCGAAAAGACGAAGACATTGACGTTGCTGTCGTAGAGAAGCTGTATGGTGATTGGACTATTTCCAGCCCGGTGCCTTTTGAGAAGCGCGACGCGAATACGGCAGTATTTGAAGTAAGGGTGCCCAAGAATAGCGAGGTAGAGATACTGTTTCGGGTACATACGAAAACCAAGTGATGTAATAGGCTAAGGAGGAACCTTAATTGATACCTGAAGTATCCTTTGTCCCTGCACGCGAGCTTCTTGGGGAAGGCGATTATTACGTCGAGGAACGCACTTACTCACGAGTTGACATTCAGCTTCCTTCGGAGAAGTCTGCGCTTCTTAGGAACCTGCAGGTAATACGTGGAGTAGGTCCTGTCACTGAAGGGAAGTTGAAGGACGAAGGATATGAGGACATAGAGAGCTTGTGTTCGCATACACGCTGGGGAGATCAGGCGAAGGCAATTGCCGAAGCAGTTGAGCAAAGGGATGCAAGGTTCTTTTCAGGGACAAAGGCGTCTGATTGGCACGTGTTGACACTATATTCACCAGGAGAGATGGTGTTTCTCGATATCGAAACTTGCGGCCTTAGCAGCACTCAACCGCTTTTCCTCATTGGGATGATGAGAGAGCATGACGACGGTCAAATGCGTCTGAGGCAGTTTTTCGCCAGATCTTATGAAGAGGAAGTTGCCGTTCTTGCTGCGGTGAGACGTGAGTTGGAGAGTGCCGGTGTTGTGGTGACATATAACGGACTCAGATTTGATATGCCGTATATTCGAGATCGTATGGCGTATTACGGGACGTGCTGCCCGGAGGATCATTTCCACTTTGACCTTCTTTGGACTGCGAGAAGGCTCTTCAGGGAGATGCTTCCCAATTGTAAGCTTGTGACAGTTGCGTCTTACGTCCTGGGTTATGAGCGCGGCGAGGATATCCCAGGTTACATGATACCTGAGGTGTACCATGACTTCGTGATGAATCCCCGTTCAGCACAGATCCGTCCTATTCTGGAACACAATGCCATGGATATCCACGCTATGGCCCTTCTCCTTGCAAGGATCCTTCGATGTGGAGGCCCGGTGATGTAGTAGGCTCATACAGTTCAGGGCAGTCGAGACTGTGTTGTGTTAACAGTCAGAAGCTATGCGGCATTTGGCATTGACTATATACGGCACAGGTTACTGTGCTAATAGGAGGGACAAACGCAAATTGGATGATGTACGAATCATGAAGGCAGTTAGAGAGATTCTCGAGGCCATTGGAGAAGACCCGGAACGAGAGGGGCTGAAAGATACACCTGACCGGATCGCCAGAATGTTTCAGGAGATATTCTGCGGACTGGGCAAAGACCCGCGAGAAGAATTGACGCCTGTATTTAACGAAGAACATGAAGAGATGGTCATAATCAAGGATATCCCCTTCTATTCCATGTGTGAACACCACTTGCTTCCGTTTCACGGCAAGGCTCATGTTGCGTATCTTCCCAAGGGAGGAAGGGTTGTAGGCCTCAGCAAACTTGCCAGAGTCGTAGAAATCCTTGCCAGGAGGCCTCAACTTCAAGAGAGGCTTACCAGTGAAGTGGCGGACATGATATTCGAAGCGCTAAAACCTCATGGCGTGATTGTGGTGGTGGAAGCAGTGCATCTATGTATGTCAATGCGGGGAATAAGCAAGCCTGGAAGCGTTGCCGTGACTTCGGCTGTCAGAGGCCTTTTCAAAAAGGACGCAGCTGCAAGAGCTGAGGCGCTGACTCTAATAAAAGGAGAGTGACAAGACGAATAATTGTCTCTCCCACTCATATACATTATTCTGAAAGCCGGATGTGATATGGGGCCCAGGGGGAGGGACCGGATATGGAAAGATTCGATATCTTCCAGGATATGGCAACGAGGACCGGCGGTGACGTTTATGTTGGAGTAGTCGGTCCGGTGAGGACTGGGAAGTCCACGTTTATTAAGCGGTTCATGGACCTCCTGGTCATTCCCAATATTGATGATGTGTATGACAAAGAGAGATCAGTGGATGAATTGCCGCAAAGTGGCGCAGGCAGGACTATCATGACAACTGAGCCGAAGTTTGTTCCGAGTGAAGCCGTGTCCGTAACGATTCAGGACAATATTGACGTCAGGGTCAGGCTGGTGGATTGTGTAGGGTATTCCGTGGAAGGGGCGTTGGGGTACGAGGAGGACGATGGGCCTCGAATGGTGATGACACCGTGGTTTGACTATGAGATACCCTTTGAAGAAGCAGCTGAGTTCGGAACACGGAAGGTTATCTCTGACCATTCCACAATCGGTCTTGTTATTCTTACAGACGGCAGCATCACAGACATCGCGAGAGGAAGCTACGTTCCTGCAGAGGAGAGAGTCATCGGAGAGCTTCATGATCTCGGAAAGCCTTTCGCTGCAGTGCTCAACTCAACACATCCTTGGGCAAGAGAGACGCTGGATCTTGCGACGAAACTTGCAGCGAAATACGGAGTGCCCGTGATACCAATGGACTGTCTCAGAATGGATATTGAAGATGTTCTCGGTGCGTTGCGAGAAGTGCTGTATGAGTTCCCTGTCCGCGAGGTAAGTGTCCGCTTACCTGTCTGGCTCAATGAGGTTTCAGCAGAACACTGGTTAAGACAGAAGTTTCAAGATGCCATCGTTTCCGCAGTGAAGGAAGTCAAGAGAATTCGGGATATTTCAGGGACTGTCAAAGGCTTTGCCGCACAAGACTTCGTATCCCACGCGGATCTCACGACTCTAGATTTAGGCACAGGACAGGTAGTCATTGACCTTGATGCTCCAAGAGAGCTGTTCTTCCAGGTTATCCGCGAGGTCAGCGGGCTTGAGGTCGAAGGCGACCATCACCTTCTCAGGCTAATGAGAGAGCTTTCCGTGTCTAAGAGGGAGTACGATAAGGTGGCAGACGGCCTGAGAGACGCAGATGAGTTAGGATACGGAATTGTCATGCCTCTCTTGGATGAACTGGAACTTGAGGAGCCTGAGCTTATTCGGCAAGGAAGCAGGTTCGGAGTGAGGCTGAGAGCGGCCGCCCCGTCCATTCACATGATTCGTGCGAATATCGAGACAGAAGTCACCACATACGTAGGTACAGAGAGACAAGGCGAGGAGCTTGTCAGAAGGCTTTCCGATGAGTTCGAAAAAGACCCTGAGCGGATTTGGACCACTGATTTCCTTGGGAAGTCCCTGCACGAGCTGGTTAAAGAGGGTATAGAAAGCAAGCTCTATCGCATGCCGGAGAATGCCCAGCAGAAGCTTCAGGAGACGTTGCAGAGAATTGTCAATGAGGGAAGCGGAGGGCTCATCTGTATCATTCTGTAGGATTCTGTAGGGGTAAATCTCATAAATCCTCTTCGTTGTGGGCACTATACCTCCGAAAGGGGGATCGAAACATGACGAAGACGGAGTTAGTGGAGAGAGTGGCAGCTAAGACAGGTTTTACTAAGAAGGATTCAGCCAAAGCTGTTGATGCGGTGTTTAACACGGTGACTGAAGCCCTCGCGGCAGGTGAGAAGGTGACGCTTGTAGGCTTTGGCAGCTTCGAAGTGCGCCAGAGGGCAGCCAGGTCCGGACGCGATCCGAGGACAGGAGCGACGATCCGTATAGGCGCTCGAAAAGCCCCTGTCTTCAAGGCAGGCAAGTCCTTGAAAGATGCTGTGAGGTAGGAGGATAATCAGGGAGTCTCATCGAATTCTCACCATGTCGCTGAATAAGTCGTAGCAAGGGAAGGTGTGGATTGCGATGGGATTATTAGGCCTGCATGAGACTATAGAGTCTGTTTCAGCTTCAGGCAAGAGCAAAGCACGGCTCCCGGTGGATGTTCTTTTGGCATCTAGCTTTCTGGCGGGGGCCTACATTGCTTTTGGGGCTTTTATCGCGCTAATTGCAAGTACGGGAGCTCCGTGGCCTCAAGGAATACCGGGACTGCAGAAATTGCTGTACGCAGCGGTGTTCCCGGTAGGCATGATATATGTGATTATCGCAGGCGCTGAACTTTTTACGGGGAATTGCATGTTTTTTACTGTGGCGTATCTAAGGCGTGAGGTTCAGCTTCAGGATTTGCTAAGGAATTGGTTTTGGGTATGGATTGGTAATCTAGCGGGAGGTGTTGCAGTAGCGTACCTTTTCGGGCGCGCAGGCGGCGTGCTCATGAGTGAGCCGTGGATGACTTATGTACACTCACTGGCCAGAGGGAAATGCAGCCTGCCTTTTGTGGCTGCATTTTGGCGTGGGGTGGGCGCTAACTGGATGGGTTGTCTTGCTGTATGGATGGCTACTAAGAGTCATACCGTAGTTGACAAAGCCATAGTAAGCCATCTGCCGATTATGACTTTTGTTACTCTCGGGTTAGAAAACAGCATAGCGAATATGTTCACCATACCGGCGTGCCTCTTCGCAGTGGGGTCTACGTCAGTTGTAACATGGCAATCTTTCTTCCTGAAGAACCTTCTTCCCGTTACCATGGGCAACATTGTCGGAGGAGCGTTCTTTGTCGGAGGGCTTTACCTGTTCATCAGCAGAAGGCATGAGCAGTTGGGAAGGGGAATGTGAAAGACTGCAGGAAAGCGAAACAGGCAGCGGAAAGAAGTATGTGAAAAGTGAAATAAGTTGCGGACATTGCCGGGGTCTGATATAATACAACTACCTTCACAATACAAGATATGCCGGAGTTTGGCCGGGGCGTAGCGCAGTTTGGCTAGCGCGCCTGAATGGGGTTCAGGAGGTCGCGAGTTCAAGTCTCGCCGCTCCGACCATTTTTTTATTCTTCCGAAATAACGAGCCGTCAGGCGTATATGCCTGACGGCTCGTTACGAGTGTTTTTCTTGCCGAGTTGCCTTTGCCGTTTTTGTCGCCGAGATATTGTGCTACTTACTTATACTGCTTACCTTGCCTATTCATCGACACACTGGCCGACGGTGACGGCGTTCTCGAAGTGAGAGAACGAATGTTCACAACGAGTGAAAGGTTACGTTCTCCTTAAGAATATGACTCACGTCATAATCCCTTCTTAATTGCCGTGGAACCGTCGGCAATCATATTCATGCCCTAAGTGAGAAGGTCTTAATCACAGAGATGTTGAATTATTGCACAATATATTGTGGAAATAGCGTTACAATATGGAATGAACTGAAGAGGCAGGAGGAAGCCTGGTCATGACAGGGTCAAACAGTGATATGCGCTGCGATTACGCCAGGGTAAAGGCGCTGATTTCCGGCCGTGTCCAGGGCGTGGGTTTCCGGAGTTTCGCAGGGCGATATGCGAACGCCTTTGGGCTTACCGGTTGGGTCAAGAACTTGTGCGACGGCCGCGTTGAAGTAGTCGCAGAAGGGGAGAAAGCAAAGATACTTCCGTACATAAGACTTCTTGAAGAGGGTTCAACCTGGTCAAGAGTTGACAACATATCTGTTGAGTGGCAGGAGTGCAAGGGAGATCTCACATCCTTCAGGATCAAATAAGGTATCATCTGGGTTGCGGTCATCAAGGAACTATAGTCTATGACTTGAAGTTCATTTAAGTCTAATGTACAAGGAAGAGAAGGACAGGAC
>JAPXLY010000083.1:0-6521 GCA_033809295.1 Bacillota bacterium | reverse complement strand
TTGGTCTTTGTCCCTACTGTCACTTCTTTTGCCGGGAGAACCCTTAGAACAGGTGAACCTATGACGAAGCAGGCCGGCCAAAAGAAGGGCGGGAAATGTACAAGGAGGCGCGCTATGACCTATGAACTGAAGGATCCTGTAAGCGGATTGACACACATGATTGGGGCGATCTTTGCTATTCCCGGATTGATCGTGCTTGTTTACTTAGCCGCCTTGTATGCCACGACCTGGCATATAGTCTCGTTTGCAATCTTCGGGGCAAGTCTCATCCTGCTTTACACTGCGAGCACTGTCTATCATAGTCTCTCTCTTCCTAAACGCATAACGGAGATCCTAAGGCGCATCGACCATATGATGATCTATATCCTGATTGCAGGGTCGTACACACCTATTTGCCTCGTGCCGTTGCGGGGGCCTTGGGGATGGAGTATTTTCGGAACTATCTTAGGGATAGCAATCTTAGGTATAGTCATGAAGATATTCTGGATGAACGCGCCTCGCTGGTTATATACTCTATTTTATGTGGGCATGGGATGGCTGGCTGTCATTGCCCTTCCGCCTCTCGTGCGCTCTATGCCGGCAGGCGGAATTGCGTGGCTCCTTATCGGGGGAGTCTTCTACACTGTGGGTGCGGTGATTTATGCGCTCAAGCGTCCTAATCCCATCCCGGGACGGTTCGGGTTCCACGAGATATTCCACTTGTTTGTCCTGGCAGGCAGTGCCAGCCATTTCTGGTTGATGTACCGTTATGTACTATGGATCAGTTGAAGCCTGAAACGCCCATGTTTTTGACCGACGATCCCCTTGTCTCAGCTAACTGAAGTCTGAAATCTCCGTGTTTCCGCTTAAAAAACCGGAGTCTCCCATCTCACTGAATTGTGTACAAGCCACTTAACGCAGACGCTGAAAACAGGTGTTTAGGTTTACCCGCCTCTTTTCGCCGGAGATGGACTTCGGCTTAATCACTCGGGAATCCTCTGCCTTTAGACATGGGGGTGCTAATTGAGTACACATCACTTGCCCGGAAGGAAATGAAGAGTGGTTAGCGAATAACAATTAACCCGGATACTCTAGGGAGATGCATCGTGAATACCGGAACTTTTCCAACCACCAAGACTGGAACTCATCGACGCACCACCGATGTCTCATTCATCCTGACTCAGGCAGCGGTAGCTACGGGGTTTTTGGTCTTCTTTGAACCTGCACCATGTGATATTCTGGCGCTCTTTGCTTTGGTAGCCGGACTACCTGTTATGAGCCGCAACATCCCAAAACTGCCCAGGATTGTACTGGTGTCGCTGCCAGTGTTCCTGCTGGTTAATGCTGTGGGATTGACAGGTGCGGTGTCACTGAAAGCAGCGGTTCGCTTCTTCGGGATAACCGCCTATCTAATTGCTTTTGCAATACTAATATATAGTTTGACCTTGGAGAAAGACGGTTTTCGCCGGCAACTGATCAACGCCTATATGATAGCAGCATTTGCCACAGCCGCTCTCATATGGACAGGTTTCCTAGGCAACATATTGAGCCTGCCTACTCTTTCTCGAATGACTTTTGCCGATAGGCCTATGGGTCTATTTAAGGATCCTAACGTGGCAGGGTCTTTCTTAATGCCTGCTGCGCTGTTCCTGTCCGGGAAGGCACTGGACAAAGGCAAGGCCGGAAGCTTGGGTTCTTGGGTAGCCCTCTTCCTCATGGTCTCAGCGATATTCCACACTGCCAGCCGTTCAGCGGTGCTGTGCTGGGGATTAGGGGTTCTGGTTATGACAAGCCTGTCCGGGACGAGTCAGAAGAGGAAGATTGCCCACTTGGCAGGTATCGCATTCATAGTCCTCGTGGTCTTGCCTGTAATGTATACATCCACAGGCAACAGTGTCACCATTAGCTTATCCGGGAGAGTCCTGCCGCACACAGGTTACGTAAGGTCAGTAGTTTTCGGAGCGAAGCACTACATGGCCAGGATTGCCGCTGGGCTGGGGCTGGGGAGACTCTTCGCCGAAGGCACGGGGCTGCTGCAGAGTGACGACATGAGGCAGTTTGCTGTCGGCTTGTACGAGTACGATACAGGCGGTCGTCTCTATGCATGGCAGGCTGCTTTGGAGCTTTGGAGAAGTCATCCCGTGATCGGAGTAGGGCCGGGCAACTTTGAATTTCTCTCGCCCGGTATACAAAGGGCGTTGGGCGCAAGTTTTATCACGCCTTCCACCCACAACACATACCTCCGCGTTTTGGCTGAGAACGGGGTTGTGGGGTTGGCGGCGCTGGTGATTCCGCTCATTCTTACGGTTGTTGCGGTGGCTAAGGCAGGCGCTGTGACGGTGGCCAAGGCAGGCAGGCAGATTGTGGGTAGGGCGTGTGACGAGGCGGTGCGCTCGGCAGATACCCGGACAGTTGCAGGTAGGGTGCGCGGCAATACGGCGGACATGGCAGGCAGTCGGACAGTGGGTGGGGCATGCGATAGGATGATGGGCAATGTCGGTGGTGTAACCCAGAGAGGTTCTGAGAAGGAGAGCAACGTCGGCGGCACGGCCCGGCAGGGCACTGACAACATGGGCAAAGCAGGTACTGAGATAGCGAGAAAAACCTGCAATAAGGCCGAGACTGCAGCCATGGCAGCCGGTAGAAATAGTGCGGTGTGGCTTACCGGAGACAGGCTGTGGCTCACCGGAAACGGGCTATGGCTTACTGCAAGCCTTGTTGCCCTTGTTGCTTGCGGCCTGTTCATAGACAGTCTGCATTTTCGGCATTTGTGGCTGCTCTGGGCGCTGGCCCTACGAGAGGTGAGCACTATTGAACTTAGCATCTAACAGATGGTCTGCCCTTAGTCTTGGCATACTCGATGCGGTTTTAGCAAACGCTGCTTACCTGCTGGGGTTTCTCATTAAGTTCGGGACTGCCATTCCCCAGGTAAACCTAAATGCCTTCCTTCGACTGTCCCCGTGGATCGGGCTCCTGAGTGTAATATCCTTGTGGCTTGTCGGGGGATATGACGATGAGTTCGAGTGGCCGGTCGAAATAGTCTACAACGCAACCCTGAGCGCCTTCCTCACAGGCATCGGCGGAATGGCTCTGGCCTTTCTCACCAGGGATTTTGCTTTTCCCAGGACCATATTCATCCTGGGCTTCATCTTTCACGTTCTCTTCCTTTCTTCCTCGCGACTCCTAATCACACGCTTAATTCCCCGGGAACGCAAGGCCAGGCAGGTGGCGGTTGTCGGAAGCGTATCGCAGAATCAAGTGGTAGCCGCAAGGATTAGCGCACTCTTCGGCCATTCTTTGCGTGTAACCCATATGGTTGATTCCGCGGAAGCCCATAATTCCGAGATGCTTGAGGCTGTTGATATCGTATGCTTCGGGGATTCGGTGCCTGAGAATATCAGGGAAGACGTTATTCGGATATGCCTCGCCCTGGGTAAGGACGTGTATGTAGTTCCCGACCTTTATGATATCTTGCTCCACCGCGCACGCCTGGGCAGACTCGACGATCTCATGATTCTTCGAGTCGAGGGTTTGTCGATTACCGGCGGGCAACAGCTTGTCAAAAGGACATTTGACACGTGTTTAGCTTTGGTCCTTCTCATAATCCTGTCGCCTCTCATGCTCGTCATCATTGCTGCGATTGCAGTGACATCGCCGGGCAGCCCTTTCTACTCGCAGGAAAGGATAGGCTGGAAGGGGAAGCCGTTCAAGCTGCTCAAATTCCGGACCATGATACAAGATGCCGAACGCGACACCGGGCCTGTCCTTACATGGGAAGGAGATCCGCGAATCACCGGGGTGGGACGGATACTACGAAACCTGAGACTTGATGAACTTCCCCAGCTAATCAATGTCCTACAAGGAGACATGAGCTTCGTTGGCCCCCGTCCTGAGCGTCCGTTCTTCGTGGATCAGTTCAGTGACAGTATCCCTGATTACAGATATCGACTGCAAGTGAAGCCGGGCATTACAGGTTTGGCTCAGATAGAAGGCCGGTATTCAACGAATCCCGAAGACAAACTGAAGTATGACCTGTATTACATACGCAGTTTCTCATTATTGATGGACTTGCAGATAATGCTAAGGACTCTGAAAGTGGCATTTACACCGGATAAAGCAAACGGACTGGACAGAGCCGGTGGACTCGCGTCCGTCGAGGAAAGCGCGCCTGCGTCAGACTCGGTCAACGCAGATAGTGATACATATCAGTGCGTTTACGGGATGAACGCGGGTACCAAGTGTGCCGGCACAAGGGGAACCGGAGGTCGAAATGATGATACCTAAGACAATTCACTATTGCTGGTTCGGCGGGGCAAAGAAGACAGAGTTGGTGAATAGGTGTATTTCAAGCTGGCGAAGAATGATGCCGGACTGGGATATTCGTGAATGGAACGAAGGCAATTTCGATATTAGGCAGAACCGATATGCAGAAGAAGCGTATCTGGAGCAGAAGTGGGCATTCGTAAGCGACTATGTAAGACTCAAGGTGCTGTATGAATACGGCGGCGTATATCTGGATACAGATGTCGAGGTCCTGAAACCATTGGACGGGTTCTTAGCCCACGGAGTCTTCTCAGGCTTTCAGGATGATCAGTTCATATGCCCGGTGGTTATTGGCGCTCAAAGGGGCAATAGTTGGATGCGTGATCATTTGGAGGAGTATGACAAGAGACGATTCATACTACCTGGGGGAGACCTTGATATCACAACCAATGTCATCGCTGTTACCGAGAAATCAATAGCATGTCATGGTTTCGTGCCAAACGGCGAGTATCAGGTGCTTGCCGACGATGTCCATATATATCCGAGTGAGTGGTTCTGTCCGCTTAGCTGCGAATACGGCATCATGCGAATGACTGAGAACAGCCACACCATTCATTATTGGAATGCGTCCTGGCTGCCGCCGAGACGAAGACTTGTTGCGAAGACCAGGCGGTGGATACGGAAGAACTTAGGAGAAACAGTATGGGGTGTCGTGCGAAAGACCGCAGAATCAGTGGGGATAGGCCCTACCGGAAGAACCATGCAAAGAAGACGGTGAATGCCCCTGAAATCGCGTCAATTGGAATGAGGGAGACAGTAGCGAGTCAATATTACCGGTTAGAGAGGATATGATTTCTACGGGCAAGGTTCTTTTTACGGCGAGAGTAGCAGAGCATATCAAGCATTTTCACCTTCCTTTCATAAAAATGCTTGAGGATATGGGATGTCAAGTGGACGTTGCATGCAAAGTAGATGTTCGTCTCGAAGGAATTATCAAGGGTAGGGTCTGGGATGTTCCGTTTGCCCGTTCAGTGTATGCGTTGAACAATGTCAAAGCGATGAACGCTATTAAGCTGTTATGTGAGGAAGAAAAGTATGACTTCGTGCATACACATACTCCTATTGCCTCTTTTGTGACGCGTTACGCACTGAGGAATTCGGATGTTCCTGTAATATACACAGCGCACGGGTTCCACTTCTACAAAGGTGCTCCACTCAAGAATCAGCTAGTCTATCGCACTGCAGAGAAGATCGCTGTTCCATGGACCGCAGCTATACTTGTAATGAATGCTGAGGACTTGGAACTGGCACGTGAACTTGGCTATCAAGAAGGGACGAATCTGCATTATGTCCATGGTGTCGGCCTCGATCTCCGATACTACTCTGCAGTCTCCAGAGAGCAGGCACGGAAATCCCTAAAAATACCGGAGGAAGACTATGTTGCAGTGTGCATAGGCGAGTTTACCACGCGGAAGAACCACATCCAGCTACTGAAGGCTTGGAAGTGCGCACACTCTAAGATTCCAGGATCTGAGCTCCTTCTAGTGGGGAGAGGAGAGCTTCATGAGTATCTTGAGCAGACTGTCGAAGGGATGAACATGGCACAGTCTGTGCGATTCCTGGGGTACCGAGAAGACGTCCCGAGGATTCTGGCAGCCGCTGACGTTGTTGTAATTACTTCGAGACATGAAGGACTGCCCCGCTGCATTATGGAGGCTATGGCTGCTGGAAAACCCGTTGTTGCCACAGATGTCAGAGGGAACAGAGACCTTGTTACAGATGGACATGACGGATATCTGGTAGCCCTTGATGATTGGCGCACGTTGTCAGATCGCATAGTGCAATTAGCCGATAACGGAGATGCCAGGGTGACAATGGGCGATGCGGGCAGAAAGACAATCGAGAATTATTCTATTGATAATGTGTTGGCAGAGGTTAATACGATATACGCAAGATTTCTTCGGACGCCCGGTTGACGAAATTGCAAACCGCCTCACAGGAAGATGTCTTGGTTGCCTGATGGACGGGGACTTGTGGACAAGGCTGGGCTAATGAAATTGCGGAAGGAATCATCAGGCTTATCAGTGAGCAAGAGGTTCCGGGGTGGTGACACAGGAACATGAACCGGAGGGGGCCGGGAGTGAAGACTTGTGTAGTAATAATGGCAGGCGGACGCGGAGAGAGGTTGTGGCCGAGGAGCACGCGAAAAAAGCCCAAGCAGTTTCAGGCAATCATAGGTGAGCGGACGCTTTTGCAGCAAACGTTCGACAGAGCCCTGA
>JAPXLY010000082.1:0-6608 GCA_033809295.1 Bacillota bacterium | reverse complement strand
TGCGCTCTCCTTAGACAATGACGGGCATTTAAGTATGACTTCATTAGTTTTCGCTCGTTTTCCGATTGTCTTGGGTAGCCCCGCACGGTACGTACGTTCTCTGAGGCCGGTGATTGCAACGAGGGGTGTCAAAATCCGGCCACCGGCCTAGGGGCCGGCTTTTGTCAAGGCAACCCGCTTGGGGCGCCGTCCCCTTAGTGCAACACCGGCAACCCTGTACAGTACGTACACTTTCTAAAACTGACGATCACTTATGGTGGAGACTGTTGAACTTGTCCTGTAACTGCCAGTTTCGTCGAAGATGGCAGCCAATTTCTGCGATTCAAGCGAGCTGTGTTAACATAATATGGGAGAGAACAACGGTCTCATGGTGATCTACTTAGTTGAAGTATAGCCAAGAAGCTAAGCCTGCGTCAATATTGATATCTCGCAGGGAATCAAGTAGACTTGCACAGCGGTAAGCCGAGCATTGCTTCAGGTGGATCGCTGCCCTGTTCAGGTGGATCGCTGCCATGTTCAGGAGGATCGCCCCTAGCTTGTTTCCGCTTTTTCTTTGTGACGTGACAGGCTTAAGCCCAACTGTGAAATACTAAGTTTAGTCGTAGAAACCCGCCGGGAATACTTCACGATGAGTCTTTGCTGCCCTATATGTTCAGGGGGTGGTTTGGGTGCATCGATTCTGCGCGCTCATAGTCATTGCCGTTGTAATTCTGGGCACAGCCGTCATGTGGCAATGGGAAAGCGGAATCAAGAAGAAAGAATTAGGCCTGCATACAGCGCCTGAAATTGACGAGCCAGGCCCGGTAAAGGAATACTCATGCGATTGTGAGCCTGAGGACGATTTGACTCAGGAAATGCTGCAATTGGCTGCAAAACCATCCCTACAGATGGATATCCCAAGCCCGTCAGGTCAAACCGAAATTACAAGGCCGGCAGGGCGGATAGACATAGTGGTGGACACAGTGGAAAGGACTCTCACAGTTTTCTCAGACGGAAAGGCTTACCGAAAATTTCCTGTAGCTGTAGGTAAGCCATCCACACCGTCTCCGCCCGGGCAATGGCAAGTTGTGTCCAAAGGGGAATGGAGCGGGGGTTTCGGCACAAGGTGGTTAGGACTCAATATGCCGTGGGGTAAGTACGGCATCCATGGCACAAATAAGCCTTGGCAGATCGGGGGTTTCGTCAGCGGAGGATGCATCAGGATGCTTAACCATGACGTTGAACTCATTTTTGACTGGATCCCCATGGGTACGCATGTGGTCATAATAGGTAATCCTTTCGGCCCCTTGCGTGATCCCAGGCGCGAGATAGGCCCGGGAGAACGTGGGCCGGACGTGTTGGCTGTGCAAACACGCCTGAAAATGCTGGGTTTTGACCCGGGAGCGCAGGACGGAATGTACGAGCAGACTACGATTGATGCGGTAAAGGAGTTCCAGAAGGCTAATTCCATGAGCGCAACAGGTGTAGTCACAGATGAAGTATATGATGCCCTCGGACTCCCCCTGTTTGAATGAAAGGCTAATAGCAGCGCTTAGCTGAGATATGGGGAGATACTATGTGCCAGCAGCCGTAAGGGCCAGCAATTAGGCATTAAATGGGTTAATTTCCAGAAAAAGCTTGAAAATTGGTTCATATTAGTATAAAATAGGTTCATGACATTCCTGGATGACTGAAAAGGAGGGGAAGTGGGTGTGGAGGGAAGGGGGATTTTTCGGGCTAACCAGTGTTCATGGCGACGGAACAATAACAATACCGGAACACGTGCGTAACCGGCTTGGACTTAAGCCCCATGATCATCTGCTTTTTCAGTTGATTGATGAGCACATTGTGGCTTCGAAAGTAAAGGATGGGAGTAGGGAGTATTACGCGCGCGTCAGGGGATAAGCTATTTCCCCGGCAAAGAGAAGGAGCCATTTGCTGAAATCACGTAGTCTCTGTTCATGGGCAGAGGCTACATTGCAAATGGCTTTGGCCTGTTTTGGTTAGAGAGTCTTTCTTTAGTGTTTTCCGGTCGTATAATAGAGGAAACCGGCAACATCATGTTGAACATATATATGGTATGCTAAAAACCTACTCCTAACTGCCTAAACAGAAGTTGGAGTAGGTATGTTGTTGTAGGGAGTTGCGAATCATGCCAGGATTTCAGGCTATTATTCTCGCGGCCGGCCTTGGAACAAGAATGCGGTCAAAACTACCGAAAGTCGTCCACGAAATTTGCGGGAAGCCCATGATTATGTTGGTCCTCGATGCGCTGGAGGCTGCAGGGGCGGAGCGCACTTTTGTTGTGGTAGGGCACTTGGCTGAACTTGTTGAGGAAATTGTGGGCCGGAGGGCGGTATGTGTTCTTCAGACTGAGCAAAAGGGAACCGGCCATGCTGTCATGCAGGCTAAAGACGCGCTTTCCGCATATGAAGGTACAGTATTGGTGGCTGCCGGAGATGCGGCCTACCTAACTGAATCCGACCTGACATCCCTTGTCAACCACCATCAAGAAACAAAGGCTTCAGCAACACTGTTATCATCAATCGTTGAAGACCCGTTGGGTTACGGGCGAGTGGTGCGTGATACTTCAGGACGGGTGAGCCGGATTGTCGAAGAAAAAGACTGCTCTCCTCAGGAAGCATTGATAAAAGAAGTCAACAGTTCTGTCTACTGCTTCGAAAAGCGTGACTTATTTAATGCCCTTTCCCGCATTACTCCCGATAACGTTCAGGGAGAATACTATCTGACAGACGTAATCGAAGTGATGATGAAACAAGGCCTTCATGTTGAGGCTATAGTCTCAGAAGACCCTTTAGCTGCACAGGGCATCAATACCCGACTCCAACTGGCAGAGGCTGAGAAAATCTTCAGGGACAGGATACGGGAGCGCCTCATGCTTTCAGGTGTCACCATGGTGGATCCCGCGACTACGTTTGTGGATTTCGACGTTGTCATAGGACAGGATACGAAAATCCTGCCGTTTTCAGTAATCCAGGGTGACACAGTCATCGGTGAAAACTGTATAATCGGGCCATTTGCCCGCATTATAGACTCAAAGGTGTCTGAAGGCGCTTCCATAAGTAATGCTGTTGTTATTGAAGCTGAAGTAGGTGAAGATGTATCTGTAGGCCCTTATGCGTATCTTCGCACAGGGACTGTCCTTCTTGAGCGTTCCAAGGTCGGGACTTTTGTAGAGGTGAAAAAATCAACTGTAGGAAAAGGCAGTAAAGTTCCTCATCAGACTTATCTCGGCGATGCGACGGTAGGTGAAGGGGTTAACATAGGAGCAGGAACGATAACCTGTAACTACGATGGATGTTACAAGTATCCTACTATTATTTCAGACGGAGTATTTGTGGGCAGTAACACCAACTTTGTGGCGCCTGTGAAAATCGGCAAGGGAGCTTATATTGCTGCAGGTTCCACTATCACGGAAGATGTGCCTGAAGGAGCCCTTGGAATAGCCCGTGGAAGGCAAAAGAATATTCAGGGCTGGGTAAAGAAGCGACTCAAAGAGGGTAAGAAATCAGGTTCTCAAGAAGATTCCGGCGGAACCTGCGATATATAGGAGGGCTTGTGCAATGAATGGTAACGACGGGGTGCATCTGATATTGCCGTCTTATAAGAGGCTGAAGTTGTTTACAGGGCTGGCTCATCCTGAGCTTGCCTTCGAGATTGCTTCTCACCTTGACATAGGAGTCTCTGCCATGAGAGTGGACAGGTTCAAGGACGGCGAAATACGAGTAGGCATAGACGAGACAGTCAGGGGCGTGGATTGCTTTTTGGTACAACCTACTTGCCCACCGGTGAATGATAATCTCATGGAGCTCTTGATTATTGTTGATGCCATGCGTCGGGCGTCTGCAAGAACGGTGACTGCAGTGATCCCTTATTATGGCTATGCAAGGCAGGACAGGAAGGCTAAGGCCAGAGACCCGATTACCGCCAAATTAGTCGCTAACCTCCTTGTTACCGCAGGATGTGACAGAATCCTGACAATAGACCTCCATGCAGGACAGATTCAAGGTTTCTTCGATATTCCTGTCGATCCTTTGCTTGCCATGCCGATTCTTGTAAAATACGTTAGGGATTCCGGCCTCTCCAATTGTGTTATCGCATCTCCCGACATCGGGGGAACGGTACGGGCGCGGGCAATGGCGGAGAAACTAGGCGTCGGCTTGATAGTAATTGATAAGAGACGTCCTGCGCCGAATATTTCAGAAGTGATGAACATTATTGGAGATGTGAAAGGCAAGACTGTTATACTAGTTGATGATATAATTGACACCGGCGGCACAATTGTCCAAGCGGCGGAGGCGCTGCATGATGCAGGAGCAAAACAGGTACTTGCAGCATGCACTCACGCCCTTCTATCGGGGCAAGCAAAGGACAATTTGTCAGCATCGGTCCTTCAGAAAGTAATTGTCACAAACACTATACCGCTGAGTGAAAGCAGACGTCCGGCGAGAACTGAAGTCCTGTCGGTCGCACCTCTTTTAGCAGAGGCAATCAAGCGTATCTACCAGGACCTTCCGGTCTCGACGTTATTTGAGTAGGCGGCACTGTTAGAAGGAGTTGACACGACGTGAGACAGGTGATCATAAGGGGAGAATTACGGCAGCAAACAGGCAAAGGCGCTGCGAGAAGAATGCGGGCGAGCCGCAGGGTACCTGCTGTTGTCTACGGGAAAGGTGAAGAGACGACCATCATTTCCCTGGATGAGCGCGAATTCGGAAAAGCAATGCAAGCCGGGCTTGGCGGAGGTACGTTAATCAGACTGGTCCTGTCTAAGGATGCAGATGAGAAAGGCCCGGATGAGATTGAGAAGACTGCAATTCTTAAGGAAGTACAATCAGATGTCGTGCGCGGTAATGTGATTCACGTGGATTTCCAAGCCATATCTATGGATGAAGCTATTACCACTAAGGTGCCGGTAGTGCTTGTGGGTGAAGAGAGCAGGCCAAACGACGGAGGCATCATGCAGCACATGATATGGGAGCTGGAAGTGCATGCACTTCCTATGGATATCCCTGAGCGCGTAGAGGTAGACGTTTCCAAGCTGGAGATCGGCGATTCCATCAAGGTAGGAGACCTTGACCTCCCGGAGGATGTCCAGGCGAACACAGGGGAAGACGAAGTAATCATCCTCGTTGCCGCTCCCGATATCGTGGTTGAAGAGGAAGAGGAAGCTGAGGAAGAGGATGAGGAATTGACGGCTGAAGGGGCAACTGAGGATCATGTCGCTACCGGAGGACATGAAACAGAGTAGCAGAGAATCCGACAGAGATATAAGACTCGTCGTCGGGCTGGGTAATCCCGGTAGCCAATATGAAGGTTCCCGACACAACGCCGGATTTCGGGTAATGGATATATTGTCTGCTCGACATGGGATCCGCTTTGGAGAGTACAGGTTTTCGTCGCTCATAGGATATGGGAAGATAGCGGGGATAAATGTTGTTCTTGCCAAACCCCTGACGTATATGAATCGTAGCGGCCTTGCGGTTGGCGCCATGGTGACTTGGTACAATTTGCATCCCGGTAACATGCTGATTGTTTTAGATGATATCGCGTTGGAACAAGGCAGGCTGAGGATTCGCGCCAAGGGAAGTGATGGCGGACATAACGGGTTGAAATCCATTATTGATGGTGTTAAAACGGAAGAAATCCCCAGGCTTCGCATTGGAATTGGAATGCCCGGTCCTGCTGTGGACATGAGTTGTCATGTGATTGATTGGTTTGAAAAGGAAGAAATTCCTATTATTTCAGGGGCCTTGCTGAAGGCAGCAGACGCTGTGGCGGTTTGGGTGGAACATGGTATTGATCGGGTTATGAATGAGTTTAACTAAGTCACCGACAGGGTTAATTTTGAAGGGGCCGAAGCCCCTTCTTTGCTTTGTCAGCTTACCGGATTCCACATGCCGATCTTACTTCCTGAGCTGGCCTGACATGAGTTCCTCGGCTTTTTGAATCAGCCCGCGGACTATTAGACCGGCTTCTCGAGTGGTGATGTTGCCGTAGTCGTACAATCCATTCTCAACACCGATTTTATCAGCGAATCCTAGTTCTTTTGCAATTTCATATTTTACTTGATCCGAAACGATGCTGCGGTTTCTCCGACTCATAGCTCCACCCCTAAGAATAGTGTCTCCGAGGAGCCTGATTGCATGAGAGAGTCCTTCTGGCGGAAATGGAATGATTGTCAAATCAATACATTTATTGTCATTTATGTCAAGGGTTTTTCCGGAGCTCATCTATGAGCGCAGGTATAATCTCCAGAGCATCTCCTATGATGCCGTAGGTGGCTATGGAAAATATCGGCGCGTTGGGATCCTTGTTAATTGCGACTATTACGTCAGACGAGGACATTCCCGCCAAGTGCTGGACAGCTCCGGATATGCCGCATGCTACATAGAGCTTTGGCCTTACAGTTTTACCGGTTTGTCCTACTTGATGCGCATATGGTATCCAACCTGCGTCAACTGCGGCTCGCGAGGCGCCTACCGCGCCTCCCAGCAGTTGGGCAAGCTCCTCCAGGAGCGCAAAATTCTCAGGTTTCCCAAGGCCTCTGCCACCGGACACTACTATGTCTGCTTCCTGGATATTCGCACGCTGTCCGGACGCAAGGT
>JAPXLY010000081.1:0-6715 GCA_033809295.1 Bacillota bacterium | reverse complement strand
TAATGGAATCAAACGGCTTCATCTGACGAATCTCATGAGGATCCGCTTCAAAGGTTAGGGCCAACATGATACTATTCCGAAGGAACTTTTCCCTGAAAGAAGAACAATGATATCTGTGGGAGTAAAGGAAACGCTTCAGGGCCAATGTAGATGAAGAAGGACTTGAAGCACTGGTAGACTGCGCAATCATAATAGCCTGGACATAGAAAGGATAACACGGGGTGATTGAACTTTGCGGCACATATCGCGTCTTATTGTAATCTCACGCGAGTACTGGCGTTGGATGGTTCTTGCATTCATTGCGATGCTGGGGGTGACAGGTGCTAACCTGGCAGGCCCTTGGTTAATAAGAAGCCTTGTCAGCATAATTGAGGAAAGCGTCGTCCATAGGACTGCCGGTGCGAGCCAAGTAATCAACATATCTCTTGTCCTACTTCTGGTGTACGCTCTCAAGCCTGCGCTTCGAGCCCTTCAGGTCTGGGCTACCCACGTTGCGGGGTGGGGCAGTGTGGCTGCTGCAAGGAAAGAGATATACGCACATCTTCAAACACTCTCTCCTAAATACTACACTACCACTCGGACAGGACAGATCATGTCCCGGGCAATCAATGATACCCACCATTTTGAAACCTTGATTGCCCATGTGATCCCGGAAGTCATCGTCAGCTTCCTCACAGTCCTCGGCGTGTTCGCGGTGCTGTTTTCAATCAATCCAAGGCTTGCTCAGTACACTCTGGTGCCTATCCCCCTTATCATACTCGGATTCATCATGTATAACCGGTACGTCCGTCCCCTGTTCCGTTATGCCCAGGCGAGACTGGGCGATCTCAATGCAGCCTTGCACGATAATCTCAGCGGGATACGGGAGATTCAAGTGTTCACACAAGAGGAGCGGGAAATGGAGTCTGTCGGAAAACGCATTATGGTGCACTCTTCGGCTATTACAAAGGCTGTGTCAATAAGCGCTTGTTTTCACGGTGGAATTGACTTCTTCGCAGGCCTCGGCACAGTCTCAGTTGTGTTGTTCGGCGGCTTGATGGCGATCAGAGATCAGATGTCCATTGCCGATATCACCGGGTTTCTTCTTTATGTCACTTCCTTTTACCAGCCTATCATGCAGCTTAACCGGCTTAACGAATCCCTTCAACAAGCCCTGGCTGCCTCAGACCGCTATTTTGAAGTCCTCGACACAGAACCAGATATACATGATGCCCCTGATGCCGTGGAACTGGAGAGTGTTGAAGGATACATAACCTATGATAATGTCTCGTTCAACTATGACGAAATCCCGGTATTAAAGCACATAAACCTGGAAATTAAACCCGGCGAAATGGTAGCGCTTGTCGGTCCCACAGGTGTCGGAAAGACCACAATGGCTAACCTTATCCCCAGGTTCTATGATCCCAATGAAGGACGCATTCTGGTGGACGGAATAGACATCCGCACTGTCAAGATCTCGTCTCTTCGCCGTCACATCAGCATGGTGTTACAGGACGTGTTCCTGTTTAACGGGACGGTCGCTGAAAACATCGCGTACGGAAGCCCGGACGCCGATTTAGAAGAAATCATTGAAGCTGCAATTGCCGCAGGAGCTGACGAATTTATCCGGGAGATGCCAAACGGGTATGACACTCACATAGGTGAACGAGGGGTAAGGCTTTCAGGCGGACAGAAACAGAGACTTGCAATAGCAAGAGCTCTCCTTTACGATGCGCCTATCCTCATTTTGGATGAAGCCACATCATCTGTGGATACTGAGACAGAGGCCAAGATTGCAGCCGCACTGGAGAGGCTTATAGGAGGCAGGACCACGATAGTCATCGCCCACCGCCTGTCAACCATCTGCCATGCCGATAGAATTGTGGTCCTGGATGAAGGCGAGATAGTGGAAGAAGGAGCCCATAAGGAACTCATAGAACTCGGCGGCCTGTATGCTAAGTTAGTCACGGTTGATATGGACACAGCGTGGCTTGAGTCATAGAGGACCTGAGCTGTAGGCGTACGCGTACGGCTTGAATGATGCAGTATGTGCCGAATCAGAGAAACGGTATTGAAGTTGCTGTCAGGGAGGTGTAGCCTGTGCAATTCCTTTTAGCCTCAATCGTTGGCTATTGCGTAGGTTCTGTATCTTTTGCCGTGATTGTGGGCAGAGCGGTAGCAGGCATTGACGTACGCAAACATAACTCCGGTACTGCCGGAGGACTCAATGTCGGAAGGCTGCTGGGCGTGAGGTATGGCGTGCTGGTAGCCTGCTTGGATGTAGCCAAGGGAATGATTGCCGCAATCGCCGGCCGGGCAATAGGAGGAGCGGAAGGTCAAATGGTGGCCGGGGCTGCAGCCGTGATCGGGCATATCCTGCCTGTCTGGTTTGGATTCAGAGGCGGGAAGGCAATAGCCACGTTTTTCGGCTCATGCATTCTCACCGCTCCAGTGGTTGTGCTGCCTACAGGCGTACTATGGCTGGTGCTCTATTTCGTATCGCGCAACGTTGCGCAGGCGTCTGCGATTGCTTCTTTCTGCCTCCCTGTCATAGCCTGGGTGTGCCGCCTCCCATGGCAGCAGATACTATACCTCGGCGTGATGGGAGCAGCTATCTGTTTGAGGCATGTTCCGGACTTTCGCTCACCGGGAGAGGAGCAGCACTCCGGACGGCCCGCCATGCGGACAAAGCCATAGACCGCCTGGAAAGCGAGGGAGCCTGTGTTTTACTCGGTTGTGGCGGCAGCTTCTTGAGCAGTAGCGAATGCGGCGCCAGCCGCAATACGATTATGCTATTGAGATTGTCGGCTTTATACGTAGGCCCGGCATGGACGTCTATTACCAAGAGTACGCGTCTCTTCACGATGCATTACATCGACAGGTGAAACCACCTGGGCAACCTATGTGGGTCTTGGGAAAGGAACGTCCGCCCACTGTTTGTCTGAAACAAGTGAGTTCAGTATGGCCATGTACTCTTCCGGCACGAGGAAATCAGCACCCGCATTCATCTTCACTTGAGCTGAATTCCGGGCTCCAACAATCACGGTATTCACGTCAGGATTCGCTATGGTCCAAGCAATAGCCAGTTCGCTTGTGGACTTACCAAGCTCATGCGCAAGCTTTCCCACTGATTGGGCCACACTCACGTTTCTCTTCAGACCCTCGGAAACAAACTCCTTGGAGCTGGCTCTCCAATCACTCTTTGGGAACACGCGTTGGGAGTCGATCAGGCCTGTCAAAAGACCATGCGCCAATGCCCCATAGGAGATGACACCTATATTCTGGGAGCGGCAGTATGGGAGTAGTTCGCATTCTGCTTCACGATAGAGCAAATGGTAGGATGTCTGCAATGTGTCTACCCGCCTCTTGCCGGCCGCATCTCGCATCTGAGGCACCGAATAGTTGGATACTCCAACGTACCTGATTTTACCCTCATCAACTAGGTTAGAAAGGCACTCCATAGTTTCAGCCTGTGGTATCTTGGGATCCGGCGCATGAATTTGGTACAGGTCGATGACATCAGTCTGCAGTCGCCGTAAACTTGCTTCCACCGCCCCGGTAATATACTTAGGCGAGCAATCACGCCAGACCCGTCCGGACTCATTCCACCGTAGACCGCCTTTGGTGGCAATCACAACTCTATCCCGAACCGAGCTCAGTACGCGCCCGCACAGTCTTTCCGAATGGCCGAAACCATAGACGTCAGCAGTATCAAAGAACGTAATCCCTAAGTCTACAGCAGTACGAAGCGCCTCATCAGACCGGGTATCATCCACTTCTCCCCAGTCTCCTCCGATGGCCCAACCGCCAAATCCTATCACTGACACTACTAAGTCTGTGTCTCCCAGAGTGCGATACCGCATCACGACCATCTCCTTGGTTTCTAACTACTACACCCAAAATCGTGTGACGAGTCAACTGCAACCTCCCAAGCGGCAGCAACTCCACCGAGAACACCGGCGTCTTGGCCCAGTCCTGATACTACAATCTCCGGTGGAGACGGGACAAGGGTCTGCACACAAGAGCAAACACGGCCCAGAAACAGATCGCTTGCGTCCACAACTCCCCCTCCCAATACAACTACCTCCGGGTCAACCACAGACGCGATGTTTACTATCGCCATCGTAAGGTAATCAGCCACTTCTTCAGCAAACATCATGGCCTTAGGATTCCCGTTCCGTGCTTCCCGGAAGACGTCTACGGCTGCCTTGTTCGTACCGGTTGGGTATAAAGCCTTGGCACGTGAAGCAATTCCATATCCGCTTATTAACATCTCCAGACAACCGCGATCCAGGTACCGGTTGCCAAGATGTTCCCGATCCATAACCATGTAACCAAACTCGCCTGCAAAATTATGAAAGCCACGAAGCACCCGTCCCCCAACTATTGTGCACCCTCCAACTCCTGTGCCAATGGCTAAACACACAAATGGGTCGCTGCATTTCCTGCTACCATATCGATACTCTCCAAAGGCCATCATATTGACATCGTTATCTACAACTACCGGCACATCAAACTCGGATTCCAATATCTCCTTCAGACGTACATCACGCCACCTCAAGTTTGGCGCCCACTTGACGACACCCTGCTTAACATCTGTAACTCCCGGTGCCCCAACCCCAATCGCGCCTACCCTCTCCCATGGCATTCCGGACTTGTCCACAGCAACCCGTATTAGGCGAACCAATCTATCTACCACGCTATCATCGGCTTCATGTGTCGGCCACCTAAGCATGCCCCTTAGTTTGCCTTCACTGTCCCCGATACCTGCGATCATCTTTGTTCCGCCTAAGTCTACGCTTACAACATGATCTGCCACAACTCCCTCTCGCAAAACGACCACCTCACCTGCTCAAAAGTTGAAGCACACCAAACAGGCTTGCATGCACCGGCGCCGGCTTCTGCTCACTTAATCGCGCCATACGTCAAGGCTCCCACGAAGTAATTCCTAACAAGAAGCACGAATACCACCACAGGAGCACAGGCTAGGGTGGCCGTGGCGAACATAGGGCCCCAGAGTATTTCTGTGTGCGTCATGAATAGGCTCGTCGTAAGCGGTATCGTCTGGGCTTCGGTAAATGTGAGAAAGAACGCAAACACGAACTCATTCCAGGCTGTGATGAAAACGAATATCGCTGTGGCAATAATTCCTTGGGCAGCAAGAGGCAGAGTTATCCGAAATGGAATCATAAATCGACTACATCCGTCTACATAAGCTGCTTCTTCAATCTCCACTGGAATTCCCGATATAAAACCACGTAGCTGCCATACGGCGTATGCAATGTTCCAATACAGGTACGCCACTATCAGAAGCTTGCGCGTATCAAGCCAACCGATGTCACGAGCAATGAAAAAGAAAGCAATGACTACAGAAATTGTTGGAATGGATTGCATGATGAGAAAAAGATATGCTATACGATTCCTTGCCGCGGACTTCATTCTAACTATGCCATATGCAGCCGGATAAGACACAACCATGCATACGACCGTACTAATGGTTGCCACAATTAGGCTGTTCTTCATGTAACTGAGCACGTTGAGATCCTTAAGCGCTACCACGAAGTTGTCAAGCACCGGCCGAAAGAACCAAACCGGTGGATACGAGTACGTCTGAATCGGAGTCTTGAAGGCAGATGAAACAATGTAATATATGGGAAACATGAATACCAAGACGACGATCCATGCTACCATGTTAGCCAAAATTGCGCCGATGTTCTTACGCACTTTCATCTGACATTATCACTCCAATTCCATTCGTTTGAGTACTCTAACCAAACCCAAGCATAACACTAGCATAACAGCAACCAGCACAAGCCCGGCAGCAGATCCCTGTCCCAAGGCTCTGCTATATATGTTTTGCCGATAAATATAAACAGGCAACGTCTCCGTAGCATTCCCCGGCCCACCGCCGAAAAAGTTGAAAATCATATCGAAATTCCGTAGGCACTCCATGCTCCTAATCAGAATTGAGACCAAGAGAACAGGCGCAAGCAGAGGCAAAGTAACCCACTTCAGCGACTGCCACCAATTCGCACCATCCACACGTGCCGCCTCCAGCGGCTCATGTGGAAGCGCCTGTATTCCCGCGTAACACGTGAGAATGAAAAACGGAGTCCATTGCCATATATCAGCCAATACAACAGCTATCATTGCATTGCTCGCACTGTACCAATTCACAGTTACACCAAATGCCACTTCCAGCAAGTAGTTCAATACGCCTTGAGGATGAAAAAGCAGTCTCTGCACCGTCCCTACCATCGAAGGCATCATCACCATAGGAATTGTCATCAATCCTACCATTACAGATGCACCCTTGATGCATTTCCGGTTGAGCAGCAATGCTATTAATGTCCCTAAAATAGCCTCTGCCGGTACTGCCATTACCAGGAACAAGATTGTAAGCTTCATCGCGTGCCTAAGTCCACCGTTTTCCCCGGAGAAAAGCTCCCGAAAATTGCTGAGCCCTATACTCCGAGCTGAAGAAAAGGGATTTCCATAAGTCCAATCAGATACGCTCATTCGTACTATGAAACTGAGTGGGTAGGCGGTGAGGCAAGTAACAATCAGAAGCGCAGGTACTATGAAGCACACTGGAAGCACCCATTTGCCAGTACGTCGAGTTCCCTTCATGCTGCCACCTCCAGATAGCGCTTGTGAAAAACTTTCCCGCATGAGTACCCTGGGCCGCATGATTCTATTCTGCGGCCCAGGAAGTACGTACTCATTGCTTGCTTTC
>JAPXLY010000080.1:0-6751 GCA_033809295.1 Bacillota bacterium | reverse complement strand
GCGCCTTACCGGAACAAGCCGCCGGACAAGCAGCCTGCGCCAAACAGGTGTCTCCTGAATCATGAGGAAGGCCTTGAAGGCGCATGAGAGCGCATTCATTGAAGGAGCTGTGGGACATAGGTCATAGGCCTGATATGAAGAATTTTGAGATCACCGAGAAGTGAGGATTGCCGGCACAGTGTTGAAATTAGCAGGGTTCATAATCGGGACGGTCGTAGGGAGCTTCCTGGCAGTATGTATCCATCGCATTCCTCGCGGAGAGTCACCGGTTGCGCCAAGGTCGCATTGTCCCAAGTGCGGGGCTCAGCTCAGGCCGGTTGAGCTCATCCCGGTTATCGGGTATATCGTCATATGGGGAAGATGTAGACACTGCAGGGGGAGGGTGTCTGTTTGGTATCCCATACTGGAGGTCGTTTCCGGGTTACTGTTTGCGAAGGTCTTGGGCGCCGAGGGATTTACGTTGTCTGCCGGAAATTCGCTTGTATTGATAAGCCTTGCGGTTGTAGCCGCAGGTATAGACTTCAAGCATAAGATCATACCTGATATCTTGACGCTTCCTTGGACGGTTGTAGGCTTGCTGATAGGCGCCTTTTCCGGAGGAATCCAAGGCGTGTTCAGCCGGGTGCTGGGGGTTGTAGGTTGTGGAGGCCTGGTATTCCTCATAGCAATCATAAGCCGCGGAGGAATGGGCGGCGGGGACGTAAAATTCATGGCCCTTGTCGGAAGTTTTTTGGGAGTCCCGGGCGGGCTTACGTCATTTGTCATTGCCTGCATCATTGGGGCTGTAGTCGGAGTGAGTCTCATGGCGCTGGGTATTAAGTCCAGGAAAGATGAAATTCCTTTCGGGCCGTTCATATCCTTAGGCGCCATTATGGTGTGTATTTACGGCGGACGCCTTATTCCTATGGTGTTTCCATGGCTTAGATTCTAAGCAAGGGAGGAGATTCTCGCGAAGAGGATTTTATCACTCGGCCGAATCAAGCGGATTATCGGGCTTGATATCGGAACATGCCTCATTAAAGCAGTTGAAGCGAGGAAAGCCGGAGGCAAACTGGAGATCCTAAATCTCGGAGTATGTCCCACTCCGCAGGGGGCCATCAGTAACGGTAGAGTCATGGATCCTCCGGAGGTCGCTCTTGCGGTGAAAGAGGCTCTCAATACAGGCGGCATCAGGGGCAGGGAAGTGTGTGCTGCAATATCAGGCGGAGAGGTTATCGTAAGGCACGTATTCTGTCCGAAGATGTCCAGGGAGGAACTGGCTCAAGCAGTAAAATGGGAAGCAAGGGCGTACGTTCCTTACCCTGTGGAGGAGGCAAGCATAGACTTTGACGTTGTCGGAGGCGGGCATGATTCCCCCGAAAGACTGGAAGTCATGATTGTCGCTGCACCGAAGAGCCTCGTGGCAGGCCATGTGGAAACCATGGAGATTGCAGGGGTCAAACCTCTTTTTCTGGACATTCAACCAATCTCAATTTGCCGTGTATTTTGTGGCGGTGAAGAGGAAGGCTCACAATTCTTCGTGGATATCGGAGGAGGCACAACGGATCTGGTGTATTCAGAACAAGGGGTCTTAAGGTTCACCCGCATGGTGAACATAGGGGGTAATACTTTCACCCAAGCAATTGCCCGCATCAAGAAACAGGACTTCGCCGAAGCAGAGGGCTTGAAGCGCAAAGTAAGCTTGCTTGAGGTAGGCAAGGCCGAAGACGACGGCTGCCTTGATCCGGAGGGTATGGAAGTCCTGAGAGAGGTGGCTCGAAGGCTTGCAGTGGAAGTAAGGCGATCCATAGACTACTGCAACGTCCAGGGCAGAGTGAGAAACAGAGAGCATTCGCCTATAAGAAAGGTTGTCCTGACAGGCGGAGGGGCGAACTTAGGCGGTCTCAGAGAGTATCTGGAGGCAAGTGTCGGCCTGGAAGTGATAATAGGAGACCCTTTGAGTAACGTCACTTTCGACGCACATTCTCCTCTTGCGGATGACCTGGCAACGTACGGGACTTCACTTGCAGTCGCTATCGGACTTGCGCATCGAGGGGTGGATAGCTGATGAAAGGAGTCGACCTGCTTCCGCAGGAAGTGGCGAAACCCAAGCATCCTGCGTTGTTCGGTGTAACAGCTCTTGTAATTATACTGTTTTTTGTGTTATTTATGTCCTTTCTTTACAGCTTCAAGAGTGCAGAGCTCGACAGGGGCAAGGAAGCCCTTTCTATCTTAGAGTCTGACTTCGCAGGCTTTGCCTGGATCGAGGAAGAGCTTATTTTGACCGCGAAACTCAAGAAAGACATTCAGTCCAAGCTTGAACTGGCCAGGAAGGAAACGGAGAATCCTCTTCCGGTAGATGGAATCCTAAGAAACTTGCCTGGCTTGATGCCGCAAGGAGTGCGCCTTGTACAATTATCACTTGCCGGTGAAGGCAAGGTACTGTTTCAGGCAGAGGCTACCGCGCTTTCTAAAGCAGCCGGGTTTGGGATTTCTCTGGAACAGTCCGGCATGTTTCGTGATGTCAAATTACTGAAGGTTACAAGAGTCAATGAGGTAGACGGGACTTACAAGCTGGAGGCAACAGGGAAGTTGTCGCCTATAGGAGGCGGCTAGACATGTCAATCTTACGGAAAGTGACTGAAAAGCGGTTGCTGACCTTGATAATATGCTTGGTTATCATAGGATGGATTCTTCACAGAGTCGTCTTTGTGCCTATGTCCATGGAATTGGAAAGCGTAAACGCGGAGACTCAGGCGATCAATCAGAAGATGGCTACGCTGCCTGTCATGATTCATGATCTCCAACGCATGAGAGATGATTATGCCCAAGCTGTATCCGCCCTGGAGAGTATCAACTCTCGCGTGACATCGGAGGGTGCAGTGCCCTACTTCATCAGTGAGTTGGAGGATGTCTCAAAACAGGCAGGGACAAAGATATCAAGCGTATCTGCAGGCGCTTTGGCTGCCGGGTCTTACTATTCCAAGATTCCCATGACCATCACCTTCCAAGGGTCTTACCGGCAAGTCGAACGCTTCGTTCAGGGGCTTTCGAAACTGGAGCGCGCGCTTGGCTTAACCGACCTGCGTCTTGAGTCGCCCGGTTTTTCAGAAACTGAGGACATCAGCGAAGAGCACATCCTTACTGCAACTCTCTCCATGGTTGTCTATGTAGTCCCCAAAGGTGGTGACGGCTAATGCCGGGACGGCGTTTTTCGGGTTTTGACATTAGGGCCGGGGTCATCGCGCTTATAGCGATAGTTGCTGTGTCAACCTGCGTTTGGCTGACGATAGAGATGAAACCTGCATCTCAGCAAGCAACCGGAAGTCTGCAACGGGTGACTGTCTCCCCTGTTCAGCCCAAGGGGCTTGGAGACCCGCTTCCCCAGGTGGCAACGGAATACAAACAGGAGGCCCCTATGGCTTTTGCGGCAAAGAAGAGGGGGGTTTTTATCCCCGATTGGCCCATAAGGCCCAGAGAAGACAACAAGGGTGTTAAGGGCTCTGTGGAAATAGCCGAGGCAGACGCAAAAGTGGAACTTCCCGGCAAACCTGTTGTGCCTGAACCATCGGCGGTAGTACCTATGATCCAGTCTATCACAGATGAGGGCTCATCTGAGGACACAGAGAGAGAGCCCGCGTCTGAGATTAGCCTGAGGGAGGAGGCCGGGTCGGAAGGCGTCAGTGAGGACAGAGAATCAGAAGACGCAAGTAAGGATGCCGGATCGGAAGGCATCCGGGGGGACGCCGGATCAGAAGGCGCTGAGCCTGAAGAAGAAGCCGGGCGGGAACAGGAGGCGGTAAAGACGCATATCCTGACTGAGGACATGCCTCATGAGCCCAAGGCCAATGAAACAGAGACTGCTATAGAATGGCAGACAAACGGAGATGCAGACGGGGAGGATGAAGCAAAAGAGCAGGAAGAAAAACCTGCGGTGGATCCTCCGAGGCTATTTGTAAGCGGGATCATAGTGTCGGACGATGCGTCTTACGCAATTGTGAAGACGCCTACTTCCAGTGTAATAGTGCAACCCGGAGATGAAATCGAAGGCGCGACCGTAAAATCCGTTAAGGAGAGAGCTGTCGTTGTCGTTAAGCAGGACGAGGAGTTTGTGCTTGAACTAGGCGGAGGGGGAGAATCATGATTAACGGAGCAAGAGGCGCCAAATGCATTAGGCTTATCGCCCTAGTCCTTGTCATGGCAATTGCCACGGCAATAACGGGCTTTGCCACCCAGGCAGCAGGGGAGAGGCCCCTGGGCAGTCCGGTCACGATTGAGCTTAAAGGCGCTGATGTAAGGGACGTCTTGAAGATCTTGGCAGAACTCGGTAATGTCAATATCGTTTCCGACCCTACTGTGCGCGGTGAGATTTCGCTGTCCCTGAAGGAAGTCCCTATTACTGACGCAGTTGAGCTGGTAACAAGGGCCACGGGGCTTTCCTACAGGTATGTGGGAAACACCCTCGTAGTGGGCCTGCCTGAGAGGTTCAAGACTGGGTTCGATCATATTGAGACCAGGATTGTCAAGCTTGACTACGCGTCCCCTGAAGACATGAAGGACGCGCTGAGACTCGTAGTTCCCCCGGACAAGATTCAGATGGATTCCCGTACAAACTCTGTTATAGTAACAGGGGTATCCGTTGAACTTGACGAGGCCGAGAAGATCATCGGAAAACTTGATGTCCCCGTTCCGATGGTGCGAATTGATGCAAGGCTTGAGGAGATCGCGCAAGATGCGTTAGACCAGTTCGGAATCAGCTTTCAAGAAATGGGAGAGTATGGCGGGTTCGGAAAAGTGTATATAAGGACAGACCCGACGACCGGAGTCTTCCAGGGCCTTTCCCTTGCAGTAGGCGCGTTCTTAAAGATGTTGGAAGATTCCGGGAAGGCTGTGACTATAGCCAGGCCGAGCACGACTACGCTTGACGGGACGGAAGCCAGGGTATTCATAGGTGACAAGATACCTGTGATTATATCTGAGCAGGGCGGTGAGACCAAGTCCGTATCTTTCATCGAGGCAGGAGTTAAATTGGTCATAACGCCTCGAGTGAATAGAGACGGTCTCATAACAGTAAGAATACGGCCTGAGGTGTCGTCGATTCTAAGGACGGACCAGACCCAAGGGTTCCCTCATGTAAGGACAAGGGAGGCTGACCTTGTTGCCACTGTCCGTGACGGCGAGACTATTGCTATAGCAGGCCTGCTTCAGCGTGAGGAGATAGAAAGCGTTTTGAAGCTTCCTATTCTCGGGGATCTTCCCCTACTGGGGCTGCTTTTCCAAAACAGGAAGCTTGACACAAAAGAGACGGAGATGATCATATTCGTGACACCACGCATAGCAACAGTGGACGAAGAGGACTCGCGTACCAACTTCTTTGATGATGAACACGATATACGTTTAGAGGGGCTGGGGGACAACGATGAAGAATAGACTGGTTGCCATTCGAGAGAGGTTGTCACCTGCGGGAATTGACGGGCTTCTCATCACAAGGCCTGAGAACAGACGTTACATAACAGGGTTCACAGGCTCTGCGGGAGTTGTTGTGGTTTCCCCGGATCATGCCTGCTTCATTACGGATTTTCGATATGTTGAGCAAGCCGCCTATCAAGCGCCTGAATTCCGTGTAATCAAGCACGGACAGAAAATCGCGGATACTCTGAAAGAGGTAGTGGAAGAGGCAGGTATCGGCAGGCTGGGATTTGAGAAAGATGTAATCACGTATAAGCAGCATGAGACATTCTCATCAGCTCTTACCGGGGTTGAGCTCGTGCCTGTAGAAGGTTTGGTTGAGGCACTGCGCGCGGCAAAGGACGAGAACGAGATCGAGGAGATTCGCCGGGCGGAGGCTATAGGCGATGCTGCTTTTTCTCATATTCTCAACATAATCAAGCCGGGAATGACAGAAATCGACGTAGCCCTTGAGATAGAATGGTTCATGAGGAAGAATGGCGCAGAAGGCATTGGGTTTGAGGTAATCGTAGCATCAGGAGAACGCGGTGCCATGCCCCATGGAGTCGCGTCCGGAAAAAAACTGGCTCAAGGTGAGCTTGTAGTCATGGACTTCGGCGCAGTCTATCATGGTTACAGGGGTGATATGACCCGCACTGTTTCGTTGGGGAAAGCTTCTCCCGAGCAACGCCGGCTCTATGACATTGTCCTTCGCGCCCAGGAGGCTGCCTTGGAAGGGATTGCCCCGGGGAAGACCGGCCAGGAAATCGACAGCCTGGCCAGGAAGGTCATAGAGGAAGCAGGGTACGGCGACAACTTTGGCCACGGACTTGGCCATGGAGTAGGCCTTGCAGTTCATGAAGAGCCCAGGCTTTCTGTGGCCGTCACGGAAGAGCTTCGCCCGGGAATGGTGGTCACAGTTGAGCCGGGTATATATATTCCGGGTTTTGCAGGTGTCAGGATTGAGGATCTTGTCGTAGTTCGGGAAAGCGGAATCACAAATCTCACAAGCTCTCCCAAAGAGCTCATAGAGCTCTGATATTGGCTTTCGCTGTGTATCTTAGAGTCTATGTAGGCGCTGAAGTTGGGCAGTCTATGAGTCATCAGATATTTCGAGATTCGAAAGGACAATCTAGGCTTGAAGCGAAATATGAAGTGTCTGGGTTGTTCATTCCGGAGGTGGTTATGTGATTTCAACTAACGATTTTCGCACAGGCCTTACTATTGACCTTGACGGGGAGGTCTACTCAGTTGTTGATTTCCAACATGTCAAGCCAGGAAAAGGGTCTGCGTTTGTCCGGTCAAAACTGAGAAACGTGAAGAC
>JAPXLY010000079.1:0-6952 GCA_033809295.1 Bacillota bacterium | reverse complement strand
CTACTCCCAGCGATGCTGATATTGCTATCACGCGCCGGCTGGCCAGTTGCGGAATGATCCTCGGCATTGAAGTCCTTGACCACATAATTGTCGGAGACAACAGATTCGAGAGCCTGAAAGAACTGGGTTTGATGGACGGAGGGCCGGTCGGACGTCAGATGGCAGCTTCAATGGACTGGGAGTCCCCGGCGCCTGGCAGCCTTGAGCTTGATGCATAAGAAAGGAGAATAAGTAGCATGTTTCTTGACCCGATTCTTGCGCTGTTTTCCAAGGATCTTGCCGTTGATCTGGGGACCGCGAATTCCCTGGTTTACATAAAGGGAGTAGGTGTAGTGCTTAGAGAGCCTTCCGTTGTTGCCATTCGCAAAGACTCAGGGGTCTTGCTTCAGGCCGGAGAAGAGGCTAATCGAATGGTAGGGAAGACTCCCGGCAATATTACCGTGATTCGTCCGCTTAGGGACGGCGTAATAGCCGACTTTGATATGACGGAGATTATGTTGCGTCACTTTGTTGTCAAAGCCCACAACGGTCGAGGGCTTGTGCGGCCCAGGGTCATCATGGGTGCGCCTTCAGGCGTTACCGAAGTTGAGAAGAGAGCAGTGGTGGATGCTGCATTACAGGCAGGGGCAAGAGAGGCGTATGTTATTGAAGAGCCGCTTGCTGCAGCCATCGGTGCAGGGCTACCGGTGTTCCTGCCGTCAGGCAACATGATTGTGGATATCGGTGGAGGAACAACGGAAATCGCTGTAATATCATTAGGCGGAATAGTTGTGTCAAGATCGATTCGTGTTGCAGGCGATGAGATGGATGAAGCCATAATGCAGTATGTGAAAAAGACCTATAACGTTGTTATCGGATCGAAGACCGCTGAGAACGTGAAAAAGAGTATAGGCGCAGCTCTGTGCAGCGACCCACGGCAATTCATGGATGTCAAAGGAAGAGACATGGTTACAGGCTTGCCGAAGGCTGTACAAGTCTCATCCGGTGAAATTGAGCAAGCGCTTAAAGACCCGCTTGCTGAGATAATCGAAGCAGTAAAGCAGACTCTGGAGAAGACTCCTCCTGAACTCGCAGCCGACATAATTGACAAAGGCATAGTGTTGTCAGGAGGCGCATCTCTCATCGAGGGCCTTGACTTCGTGCTTCAAGAGGTGACGGGAATACCTGTAATCCGGGCTGATGATCCCCTTACCTGTGTTGTGCGTGGAGCAGGTATGGCGCTTGAGGACTTTCGGAAATTCAGGCGGCTGCTTACCAGTTCTTCAAGGGTGGGTTGAGGAGAACAGCCGAGTAGGGGTGGCTTGTTCGTGCAACATGAATCCAAACGAAAGACTTACACGGTGCTCCTGGCCCTGGCAGCGCTGGCCTTGATGGCTACCATTTATATGACTTCAGGCGAGCGAGATCGGCTGACACCGGCGGAACATGTCGTTCGTGAAATTCTGGCGCCTGTGCAGACAGGCCTGTTCCGTGCAGTAAGTTGGTTGAACACTGTTGGCAGGGATCTGGCGGGCCTGAGGTTTTCTGTACGCGAAAACCACCTCCTAAAGAAGGAATTAGCCGCTCTTGCTGCTGAGAATGTGTACCTTGAAGAGCAGAGGCTTGAAAATATCAGACTCAGGAAGCTTTTGAACTTTGAGGAGAGGATACCCCATAGGACTTTAGCGGCTGAAATTATTGCCAGAGATCCGGGCAATTGGCTGAATACGGTGATTGTAAATAAGGGGACAGGGCATGGTGTCCAAAAAGATATGGCTGTCGTATCTTGTGAAGGCCTTCTGGGACGGGTAGTTACGGCCTCTCGAAATACTGCGAACGTGCTTCTGATTATTGACCCTAGATCCGCTGTCGGCGGGGTTGTACAGGGCAATCGCTCCCTGGTTCTTGTTGAGGGCGACCCTGGGACTCCAGGCATGTGTCTTGTGAAATGCCTGGCAATGGAGTCTGAACTCATGGTGGGGGATAAGGTTTTGTCTTCCGGGCTGGGGGGAATTTATCCTAAAGGCCTAATAATCGGCGAGATTGTGGAGCTCATTCCAGGGAAGTACGGGGTGGGATCTGCTGCGCGTCTCAAGCCTGCTGCGGACTTTGCGCGGCTCGAAGAAGCCCTTATCATCGTAGAGCCATCCTCATTGTCTGACCTACCGGCTTCTGACGAGGAGGGCTATCAGCGATGAGATACTGGGCTTTGGCCATTCTGTCCGCATTGATGGTGGCTTTTGAGACTACAGTCAGTCCCTACATTTCCATCGGCGGCATCGGGCCTGACATTATCGGAAGCCTTGTAGCACTTGTGAGTATGCTAAACGGCAGGGAAACCGGGCTCTTTGTGGCGGCTGCGGCAGGTCTGATGGAAGACATGTCATCCGGGCAGTTCTTAGGATTTTTCACCCTTGTTCGCCTGGCAATTGCATATTTGGCAGGCGCCGCTTACCGGAAGGTGTTTCAGGAGTGGTTGCTCGTTCCTATGATACTCGTATTTGTCTCCGGATTTGTCGGTGGATGCCTCCAAGTCTTCTTGCTGGCTTCTTATGGTGTGCCTTTTGAATCATACCGGGTAGCGCTAACCGCAGTGGTTTCTCAAGCAGCATATTCAGCTCTCCTGTCACCTCTCGTGATGCGCATTACCCGTAGTGTAGATGCATATGTCAGCCGGTTTTTGGAGCGTCGTAGGTCATTACAGCCCTAAGTATGAGTTCATTAGTTTTCCCTCGTTTTCCAGGTCTCGGGTGGCCCCGCACGGTACGTACGTTTTCTGAGGCCGGTGACTGCAACGAGGGGTGTCAAGATCCGGCCACCGGCCAGCGGGCCGGATTTTGTCAAGGCAACCCCACACGGTACGTACATGTTCCGGAGCCGGCGATTACTTATGGCGATCTGCTTAGTCTGTTACGTAAACGTGTCAAATCCGCCTTCTGTATATAAGCATTGGAGGGGAATATGGTATCTTTGTCACCTGCTCAGGTAAGACTCAAGTACTTTGGATACCTGGTCATGGCAGTGATTCTGGTTCTGGCTTCTCGTCTTTGGTACTTGCAGGTAGTACAGGGCAGTGCATACGAAGCTTTATCCCTGGGGAATCGAGTACGAGTAATTCCTGTTGCGGCCCCGAGGGGGAAAATACTGGATAGGAACGATATTGCGCTTGCTTCGAACAGGCTTGCGTTTTGTGTGTCCGTCGTCCCTCAGGATCTGTCAAATAGGCAGGCGACTATAGCCTGGCTCAGCCAGGTCTTGGAATTGACTCCCGAAGGCATAGAGCAGAAGCTTTCCACTCCGGGGCGCCCGTTTGAACCCATCAGGATCAAGGCTGACGTAGATCCGGGCGTCGTTGTCACCATAGGTGAGCGGCGAACAGAGTTTCCCGGTGTTATCATTGAAGAGGTACCTGTGAGAAACTATGTTCTGGGTGATACTGCAGGTCATATCCTAGGATATACAAGGGAAATTGACGCAGAGGAACTGAAAGCACATAAGAGTGAAGGTTACAAGCTCGGGGATCAGATAGGTAAGGTAGGGGTTGAGAAGGCCTTCGAGGAGTATCTCAGAGGAACGGACGGCGGAGAGCAAGTAGAGGTCAACAGCTTGTCACAACCCATCAGAGTCCTGGGCAGCGTGGCGCCGGTATCAGGTTACGATGTCGTCCTGACTATTGACAGTGAGATCCAAGTCGCAGCGGAAAAAGCTCTTGAGGCTCAACTTGATGAGCTTGCCAAGTCTGAGAAGACAAGCAAAGCGCAGGCCGGGGTCGTTATTGCTATGGATCCGCGTACAGGGGAAATCCTTGCGATGGCAAGCAAGCCCTCATATGACCCTAACATGTTTGTAGGCGAGCTTTCGCCAAAGGACTTAGAGTCTCTTATGTCTTCTCCCAGCCCGCAACCTAATAGGGCAATAAGCCACACATATGCGCCGGGCTCAACTTTCAAGGTTATGACCGTCTTGGCGGCTCTGGAACAAGGTAAGGTAGACCTTGGGACCAGGTTTTTCTGTACAGGCAGGGATTCCGCTTCCGGCAAAGCATGTTGGACCGTAGAGCGTGGTAGGAGCCATGGCGCGCTCAATATAATAGACGGAATAAGTGAATCGTGCAACATCGTATTCTATGAGCTTGGGAGACGCGTAGGAATTGACGACTTGGCGCAGACTGCGAGAATGTTCGGTCTTGGGCAACCTACGGGAATAATCTTGCATCCCAAGGATCAGGCAGGCCTCGTGCCTGACAGGGAGTGGAAGATGAGGAACTTCAAAGGGTATGACCGGACATGGTATCCCACGGAGACTCTGGATGTTGCCATCGGACAAGGAGCGTTGCTCGTTACACCGCTACAGCTTGCAAATGTGTATTCAGCCATTGCCCAACGAGGCATTCTACGCCAACCTATGATAGTGAAAACCGTACTTGATCCTGACGGAAGAGCGGTCAAGGAGTTTCAACCTGCCGTAGTGAGCAGCATCCCGATATCGAGCAAGTCCTGGGACATCCTGGAGAAAGGGCTTGAGAGTGTTGTCTCCCGAGGCACTGCGCGAGGCGCATTCATAGGATTTCCCCTGCGAGTGGCAGGAAAGACAGGGACTGCTCAAAACCCCCAAGGCCCGAGCCATGCTTGGTTTGCATGTTATGCACCTATTGAAGAACCTGAGATAGTAGTGCTGGTAATGATAGAGCACGGGTCCGGCGGTGCTGCATATGCCGCGCCGGTGGCAAGGCAAGTACTTGAGGAGTATTTCGGAATTTCTTATGAAGAGGCGGAGTAGGCAGGAATTCTGATAACCCTCGGTGAATTCATGATAGATGAAACAAGCTGATTTTTTAATTTCGGAGGAGTACTTAAAACGGTATGAAGACTGAAGACGTCATTTTCAAAGGGACAGGCCATGGGATCTGGATAATTCTGCCTTATGATGAGGATTTTGTCAGGCTTAAGGGTAAGCTCGCTGCCAAGCTTGAGAGCACTGACGGGTTTTTTGTCGGAGCTAACCGGGGGATTCTCGACATAGGAGAGCTTGCTCTTGCCGAGGATGACGTCAGGGAATTGGTGAGCATAATCGAATCCTTTGGGATATCCGTTTCTCGAGTAGCCGGAGGAGTGGGGAATAGCATTTCCGCAGTCGTGGGTGAGAAGGGTAAGGCCGGGCAAACGCGGCAAGGCGAACCTCGAGGAAGATACAGCGGCCGGAGAAACGCGGCTCGGGATCATAGGCGCTCTGCCATTCCCAGTGAGCAGGCAATGCTGGTGGGTAGGACCTTACGTTCAGGCCAGCGCGTTACCCACTCAGGCAACGTAGTACTGCTGGGAGATGTGAATCCCGGCGCTGAGGTGGTGGCAGGGGGAAATATTATCATAGTTGGCTCTCTGCGTGGAGTTGCCCATGCAGGCACACCTGACAATAGGCGAGCTGTGGTTGTGGCCCTAAGATTCATGCCTACTCAACTAAGAATAGCTGACTTGATTGCCCGTTCACCTGACGATGAACATAAGACGCCCAGTAGCCCTGAGGTTGCAAGGATCAAAGATGAACGCATTGTAATCGAGGCCTATTCCGGATGGAAACCTGAACTTGAGGAGGAACCTACATGAATGGGAAGGTGATGGTGGTCACCTCCGGTAAGGGCGGTGTCGGCAAAACGACAGCGGTTGCCAACATTGGTTGCGCCCTTGCCGTCCGCGGTAGAAAGGTGGCCCTGGTTGATGCAGATATCGGACTACGTAATCTCGACATAGTGTTAGGTCTTGAAAACAGGATAGTATTTGACATTGTCCATGCAATGGAAGGAAGATGCAGGCTTAGACAGGCGCTTATCAGAGATAAGAGGGTTCAGACACTCTTCCTGCTGCCGGCAGCTCAATCCAAAGATAAGGAGGCTATTCGGCCGGATCAGATGAAGGAACTCACAAGTGAGCTTGCAAGCGAATTCGACTATGTCATACTTGACTGTCCTGCAGGAATAGAAAGGGGATTCAAGAACGCCATAGCAGGCGCAGACTCAGCGGTGATAATAACTACGCCTGAAGTATCGGCGGTCAGAGACGCAGACCGAATTGTAGGACTCTTAGAGGCTGAAGGTATAGAAAAACCTAAGCTCGTCATCAACAGGCTTCGTCCGGATATGGTGAAGCGCGGTGATATGCTGGATATCGAAGACGTAATAGATATTCTTGCCATAGATCTTATCGGTGTGGTACCGGACGATGAGACTGTGATTACATCCACCAACAGGGGTGAACCCGCAGTTTTAGACGGGGTATCCAGAGCGGGCGAAGCATTTAGGCGGATTGCAGCGCGCATTGAAGGAGAGGATGTGCCATTTCTTTCAATGGAAGCCCCGAGTTTCTGGGGGAGAATCAAACGATTCCTCGGCGCAGCGAGATGATTTCAGGAGGCGACGTGCGGTGTTTGAGTTTGTGTCTTGGATCCTGGGTAAGAAGCCCAAGCCGAGAAGTAAGGACCTTGCTAAGGAGCGTTTGAAGCTCGTATTGACCCATGACAGAGTCGATATCTCCCCTCAGATGTTTGAGAAATTGAGGCGGGATTTGGCAATCGCATGTGCTAAGTACGTGGAGATAGATGAGGCGGGTATGAACGTCAGGTTTGATTCAAAAGATAGAACTTTGGCCCTTGTTGCCAGTGTGCCGGTGATTGGGTCCAAGCGAAAACCCTATTCTTCAAAGCATAGAGGTAAGATCGATTGATCCTTGACAAGCGTCTTCTCAGGAATCTGGATTTCGTGCTCATAACTGCAGTGTTGGTCATGTGCGGTATCGGGCTTACCGTCGTATATAGCGCGACGCAAGGCGGAGTCGGCCATGGGCAGCCTGATGGCCCTTTTGCTTATTTCAAGCGTCAACTGGTAGCCTTTTTGGCTGGGATTGCATGTGTAGTAGTAATTCTCACAATGGACTATAATTTGGCAAGACGTGCTCATCCCCTCCTTTACTGGGGAAACATT
>JAPXLY010000078.1:0-6990 GCA_033809295.1 Bacillota bacterium | reverse complement strand
GCTCTCAGTATCATCTCACCCACTCTGAGCATGTTTTCAGTCTCCACGGCATAGGCAATTCCCCGTTCATCTGTTCTGACCCCTGCTGACTGGAGCTCAGCCAGATCCGAGACTGCCTTAGCAAGACCATTGTCAGTCCGGACTACAGACGCAGAGTCTGACATTATCTTCTGCAATTGGAGGCGAACTCCATGAGCGGGAACGCCTGGGCCGTTTCTTAGCCGTGTAATACGGGCCAAAGCTTGGGTTATAGATGCATTAGAAGCTTGCAAACGTCCTGTCATGGACTTTGCCTGATTGGCCGCCTCCTCTCCGGCAATTCTTCCAAAAACCTGGCAGTCAAGGAGTGCATGTCCCCCGGGCCTGTTTGCGCCGTGCTGTCCTCCGGCAGCCTCTCCTACAGCGAAAAGGCCGGGAATGTTAGTCTCGGCACGCGTCCGAATCCTGATTCCGCCTTGGAAGTGCTGCACTGCATTTACGATCTCCACTTGGTCCCCGGATACGAGATCAACACCTGCATCCTTAAACCACTGAACGCTCTTGGGGTTGATTTCCAGATAGCGAAGAATAGGGCTTTCATACCGACGGGCCGCCCCAAGAGATTGCCTGACCTCTGACATGTACCTGTCTTTCCACTTACTAGACAGCTTATCCCAATGAAAACCACGTGGGTTCTGAGAGAAATCCACAAATACCCTTTTCCCGGCGTTAACCTCTCTATAGACCGCAACATCTATACGGTTTCCGGGATGCTCGGACTGAAGAGGCCAGGTGGCGCCTTTCTCAAACACCAAGTCGTAGATTTCTTCCGGAGGAAGATCACACAAGTAACGAAGGAGGAACTCTTCGCCTTCATCATTTACAAACCTGGGGATACATCTCATCACAGACCCCGAACAAGCAAGACCGGTGGCAACTGAAGCAATACCTATCTGGATGAACTCCATATTGGTCAATTCAGCGCCTATTTCGTAGGCCATAGCGTACCCATCCCCTGTGTTTTCCGGAGGAAACACATTTGCCTGGAATACCTGGCCTGCCCCACCTGTAGCAATAATAACGCACTTTGACATGATCTGAACCGGACTCTCTACTGAGTCTGAATCCGTGCCAAGCCCCACCGCGCCCACCACCCGTCCGGTACCGTTGGTAAGAAGGGAGGTGACCAGGTGGTCCTCGAACACCTTGATATCCAGGGAACGAGCTTTTCTTACAAGCGCCTTCTCAATGTCAACAGCGGTATATGGCCCTGTATATGCGGCGCGGGCGTAAAGCGATCCATCAGTTACGAATTGGTCAATCCTTCCGTCAGGCTTCTTGGCAAACGAAACACCCAGGTCTGCCAAGTACGTTATTGCATTGGCAGAGTTCTTTGCCAAGATGACGGCAAGATCTTCATCAGATACGTAGCCACCGATACGAAAAACATCATCTGCATGATACCGCCAGTTATCAGTCCCTCCGGGTTCTGTGTATTCTAAGGTGGCATGAAATGCCATCCTATCGGAACACGCTTTCGCAGTCACACCTGATTCGCCAAGCCTACCTTTGGTTATGAGAGCAACAGAACCTTGCGGGAATTCCTCCTTAGCCTCTATAGCCGCTCTTAAAGCCGCCCCACCTGAACCAATTACCAGTACGTCATAACCTTGTATTACCAACTGTCCAGTCCCCCTCATCGCCGGGTTCAGGGTACACGATACTTTCTGGAGGCAATTGAGCCCCATGGTTGCGCCATGTGCAACATGGTTGCTCACTATGCGGTTGTTTGCATTATTCGCCGTTTCATCGTTGACTCCTTCTTCAAGAACTGTATCTAAGAGAAAAAATCCTAACCCCGCAACTCAGTTGCGTTTTATGAGTTTGCATATATAATTAAACAGGAAGGATAGCCTGGGAAGAAGGTGTCGTGACAGTATGCCGAGCGTCAAAGCCAATTCCAGGGGAGAATTAGAACGCCGGAAGAGAAACGGTGAACACACTATGTCTGTTCTACGAGCTCTTGATATGCTCGATTATCTCGAATCGTGTCAGGAAAATGTAGGCGTCACCGAGGTAGGACAGGTTCTCGGAGTCCATAAGAGTACTGCTTCCAGGCTATTAGGTACTCTGGAATCCAAAGGATACGTGCAGCGTGACAACGCAACCGGAAAGTACTCTCTCGGAATGCGCGTAGTGGAACTTGCCAGGTCCAAACTGGACAGGATCGATGTTCGAGCCCAAGCAAGGCCTTTTCTGGAAGAGTTGGTTCAGAAGACAGGAGAAACCGCGCACCTGGGCGTGCTGGATCGAGGGTCAATAGTATATGTGGACAAAGTTGATACGCCGCAAGTCCTAATGATGCGCTCTAGAATAGGCTATAGTGTATCCCCTCACTGCACTGCTTTGGGAAAAGCCATACTTGCCTTTTTACCCGATGATGAAGTCGACGTCGTGCTCAAGCAGCAGCCCTTTACACGCTTCACTCAAAACACCATAACTGACCCGCTGGCTTTCAAGGAATGCTTGAGAAAAGTCAGGATACAAGGATTCGCCGTAGACGATGAAGAACACGAAGAAGGTATTGTTTGTGCCGGAGCTGCGGTGCGAGATCACTCCGGACGCGTAGCCGGAGCACTCAGCGTCTCCGGCCCTACTATTAGAGTCACGCGAAAACAGATGGAGGAGTTCGGCGTTCTGGTCAGAGACGCATGTCGCAGGCTCTCAGCATCTCTTGGATACCCACTGTAAGAACCGAGCCTGATACTGTAATGATAAACTCCCTCAGTCTTTCCGCAACCACCCGATCTCTTCGTGGATCCCCATAGACTGTACTATGAGGCCAGGATGCAGCCTGCCGAGTTCCAAAGAGAACCCTTATATCCTCAGCAAATGTCTCTTCCGTCGACTCGAACCAGTCTTCGGAATTGACTTCACCGTCAGCAGTCCATACAGGAATACCGCGGATGCTCATGTACTCGTCCCACCCCCTTGGGTTTTCTTCATAGGAAGCCCCCAGGAAAGTCATATGAATGTGGTGTCCAAGCTCATGTGCGACAGTGAAAGCCATTTGGTCTTCCATGACTGTGCAGTTGGCAGGCGGAGCGCCCAGGAGCGTGTAACCTTTGGATCCAAGCCCACTTATCTCGCCCAGGGAAAACGGGAGAATGTATGCTCTGTAATTATGAAAAGCCTCGGGAGGAAGCGCCATCCCCTCCAGTGTCTCAGCTACCTCTTCCACTTTCGGCAGTCTACATGGTTCAGGTTCGTAGAGAGGGGTTCCGTCCGGAAGCTCATTTATGTTTACATCGTCCACAACTGACGGATCCAGGTGAGAAGCCAGGAGACTCCTTCGAACATCCGCTGCTTTGTGTAGTACATGCAGCCAACCGGTGGTGGCTGTATCGTATATGTGAAAACCCAGTGCAGGGTGCGTATAAGTGGGATTGTCCTGTAGCCTTCCAATCTCACGTTCCAGGAACCGAACCTCTAGCCTTATTCTCCTGGCATCCCTCAACCCGGATAGCCCATAGCGCTTCCCGCCATTCTCTCGCACAATGCGAGTCACGTGATCCAGGTCTTTCTCGAACCATGGGATAAAGCCATCCCCGTCGCCAATCTCCATGCCAGGTGAAGGATTGTATCCCTCGGGCATGATCTTCTCTGTGATACCGTGACCAGGCTTCAATCTGCCGAAACAGGCAAAGGTTATGATGACCAGAACCGTTAACATCAGCTTGAGCTTTAGAAATCCATGGCAACTGACAGTCCCTCCGGTGGGATCCCGCCTCGGAATCACGTATCGTCCCCTCCCATAAAGCTTCGCATATGTGCAGCTCAGCAGGCTTAACTATGAAGGATAACACAGATGAGCACATTATGTAAACTATAGTCTCAGTCGCAAGACGCATTCCCTGAGATTCGCCTATCTCCTGCCGCGCCTTTTGCCCCTATCCCCGCAGCTCTCAAGCTAATCCATCAGGTGCCATATTCTGCAGCCAGACGGCTCTTTCGACATGAGAGTTGCTGAGACGACAACGAGACTCCCAGGCTCTTGACAATTATGGGAAAATTGGGTATTATGTGCAGCGTACCTCGGCTTCTGTAAGAAGTACGTTCCAAAGAGTAGTGTGGGGAGGATCCTCGGTACATGATAATGGAACCCCGGCTGTCTATGCTTGATCTCATAACATGTTTGTCAAATGTAATTGACCTTATTAGCCCGACAGTCGTCAACCACCATTCACACGTAGCCTACATCTCTCTTAAGCTGGGAGAAGAATTGGGGTTACCCCAACCTAAACAAGCTCAACTTGCGATTTCGGGATTACTCCACGATATTGGCGCTTTATCCCTCAAGGAACGCCTGGAATCTTTGAAATTTGATTTCACTGATTCCCAGAGGCACGCCGAAAGAGGGTACTATTATCTAAAGGTATTTGACCCCCTCGCACATGTAGCTGAACACATTAGGCATCATCACACGCCATGGAACTACGGAGAAGGCTTAACAAGTAATGACGAAGCAATCCCCTTCTCCAGTCATATCCTGAATTTGGCTGACCGTGTTGCAGTCCTAATAAAGCATGATAAGCCTATTCTCAGTCAGGTTGAGGATATTCGAAAAAAGATTGAAGACCGCTCAGGAAGCCTATTTGTTCCTGAGATAGTAAGCGCGTTCTGTGATCTTAGCGCCAGGGAATACTTTTGGTTTGATCTGGCTTCTCCGGCTACTTCAATAGCTATGGTTGTATCTGAAACCTTGTCGCCTCAAAGCGTTGAGCTCTCTATGACAGAGCTCATTGGTTTAGGCAACTTGATCCGCCGTGTTATTGACTTTCGTGCTCCGTTTACAGCCAGCCATTCCCTCAGAGTAGCTTCTGTTGCCGAGGCTCTGGCCGGAATCGCAAGGTTTTCAAAACGGGAGCAAAACATGATCGAAGTTGCCGGATACATCCATGACCTTGGAAAGCTGGCAGTGCCCGGTGAAATCCTAAGAAAGCCCGGGAAGCTGAATGAATCTGAGTTTAGTGTTGTGAAAAGCCATACATTCCACAGTTATCGGGCCTTGGAGCCGTTATATGAGCTTCACACGGTCAATCAATGGGCATCATTTCATCATGAACGTATGGACGGAAAAGGCTATCCTTTTAGACACAAAGGAGCTGACCTGCCCCTTGGTTCTCGCATTATGAGCGTGGCAGACGTGTTTTCGGCTCTTACGGAAGACCGTCCTTATCGCACAAGCATGCAATGTGAAGATGCACTGCAAATTGTGCAAAACATGGCCAGGAAGGGGGGTTTAGACCCAGATATTGTCAGTATGCTTGCGCAGAATGCAGAAGAGATTTATGACATTTGCATGACTACAGGTGTATCTTCTATAGAAGATTATAAGCGCGTGACTACTTGAGCAGGCAATACACCTCGAGTACTCCTTGACTATTATGCGCATTATCGATTACCTCCTGGCAGATACTAATTGCCGAGGAGGTGATTTTGTGGACGATCAGATGTCCCCAAATGACCGGTCAGGCGATGTAGATGTAGGCGGCAGTCTAGGAGATCGTGACCGAAACGGAAGAACCAGAGGCGGACGAGTTAACACCAGCGCATGGCTGATCGGGGCGCTACTCGTGGTAGTCGCGGTATTTGCAGGGCTTCGCTTCGCCAGAGTCCCGGCGCCACCGACTCCTGCCCCAACTAGGCCGGCGCCGACAGTTCCTGCTCCCAGTCCTACTCCCACGCCCACAACTCCCGCGCCGACCACTGCAGATCTCGACCGCAGCATAACAAAAGTCGAGGATGCTGTAACGAGGAAGGACTGGAGCGCTGCAACCAGAGAGCTATCGGTGCTTCGCACTGCCTGGGAGGGCCTTCGTGCCCGGGTAACCAGCCAAAACACAACGAAAGACACCTCGATGTTTGAAGCATCCATGAAGAAACTCGAAGAAAACATCAGGCAAAAGGACGAAACCGGCGCAAAGAACGATATCAAGGAACTCAGAACCATCGCCAAGAACTTCAAGTTAGCTCCGACCGGCGGTCCGACTTCCGGCTGAAGAAACATACAAAGGGGGAAGAACGCTTCCCCCTGCTTTACTTATCCCTTGATTACACCGACAGGCCGCATACGCGCAACTCTAAGAGAAATGCCTGCTTCGTGACAAACCCGCACTACCTGGTTGACATCTTTATAGGCTTCCGGCGCCTCTTCAGCCAACACTCCGCGGGTGGCAGCCTTAACAATGATCCCTCTATCCCTTAGCTCAGACTGCATGGCTGTTCCGCTCACAGCTTTCTTAGCTGCAGTCCTACTGAGGAGTCTCCCGGCTCCATGACATGTGGAACCAAATGTCTCGCGTAGTGCCTTTTCTGTCCCGACAAGAAGATACGAGGCTCTGCCCATATCTCCCGGAACCAACACCGGTTGGCCGATGTCATTGTATTTCTCTGGAATGTCCGGGTGCTCAGGAGGAAACGCTCTGGTGGCGCCTTTTCTATGCACACAAACACGAATGGTTTTCCCCTCTACCGTGTGCTCTTCGATTTTGGCTATGTTGTGAGCTACATCGTAGATGAGTTCCAAACCGAGATCCCGGGGTTGTCGTCGGAATACCTTCCCAAAAGCCTGGCGCGTCCAATGCATGATCACTTGCCTGTTAGCCCAGGCATAATTGGCTGCTGCAGCCATAGCTGCAAAGTAATCTTGTCCTTCCTGGGAGGCAAAAGGAGCACAAGCTAATTGCCTATCAGGAATATCAATGTTGTATTTTCTAACTGCGCGCTCCATCACTCTTAAGTAGTCCGTGCACACCTGATGGCCTAATCCTCTCGAACCCGAATGGATCATGACTACGACTTGGCCTTTGAACAGCCCAAGCGTATCCGCAACATTTTCCGAGAATATCTCTTCGATAACCTGAATTTCGAGGAAGTGATTGCCTGAGCCCAGTGTCCCCAGTTGCGGCAAGCCTCGCTTACAAGCTCTATCGCTGACTTTATCCGCCC
>JAPXLY010000077.1:0-7032 GCA_033809295.1 Bacillota bacterium | reverse complement strand
ACATAAATTCTCGTTCTCCTCTCGCTCTGTCTCGCCGAAACCAAGGCACATACACTGTCTGCATGTTTCTCTTTGCCCGTTTCGTGCGGCGGAGCGATAAATGCCCGCACGAAGGAGTTTACCACACACGGATATATTATGTCAAACATGTCCGTCACCGGCGATCACCATGTTGGTTGGGCTCTTAGAATCTACGGCCGGCGTCACATTCTCGTCTTCTTTTGTCTCTACAGGTTTTCCCTTGGCATAAGTTCTGAAAACTTTTCTGATTTCCACCAGGATTCTTTTTCCGACTATTCCCCCTGCTCCGTCAATGTCCAAGATGTATCCGTCTATCCGGGTAATCCCATTTGCCGGATTTGAAGCATGTTGTTCTTTAATTTCCACCTCTATTACATCCCCTACACTGACAGGTACCGCCATTTTTCTTATTGCTTCCTGCTTTCCGGTGACGATTTCACCCATATCCTCCATATGGACATTGGGGTTGCCCCTTACATAGATGATTTTCCCTGTTTCCTGCTCAAGTCTGGAAAGGTTTCCTCCGCCCTGCCCAATGAGGAGGGATGCCACGTTAGGATGCAAAGTGACCAACATCGCCTCCTGGTCAGTCTTACCGGCAATCTGCTTCAATACCCGCTCCGCTCTGAAAGCAAGTGTCTCTTCTGATAGTATTAACCCTCTTCCGTCACAATATGGACATGATCGTGTGAGGGCTTCCTGAAGCCCGGGCCTTGTTTTCTTACGTGTCATCTCGAGAAGGCCAAGATGAGTGAAACCAAGGACCGTTGCCTTGGTCTTATCCTTCTTCAACTCTTCTTCAAGTTGTTTTGCAACTTGCTCCCGGGCATCTTCAGAATCCATGTCTATGAAGTCAATGACAATTATCCCGCCGATATTTCTAAGCCTCAAATGATGAGCTATGGCGCTGGCTGCTTCGAGATTAGTCTTAAGGACCGTATCTTGAAGGTTGACAGTCCCTGTGTAACGTCCGGTGTTCACATCAATACTTGTCAAGGCCTCAGTCTCATCAAAAACGATGTATCCCCCGCATGATAGCCATACCTTAGAACGCAGGGCCTTCTCAATCTCGTCCTCAATTTCATAGGCCTCCAAAATCGGGGTTTCACCGTCATACAGTTCCAATCTACTCCGCAACCTGGGTGACATTATCTTTATGATATCTTCGGCCTTCCCAAACTCGTGCTCATCATCAATGATGAAAGCGTCAACGTCATCAGACAGAAGATCCCTCATGATCCTATAAATCAAATCATAGTCACGGTGCAGAAGACTGGGGGCAGATGACCTCCTGGCCTTCTGCTTCACCCGACGCCACAGCTTCGTCAGGAATTTTATCTCAGAGCTGATTTCACTTTCGTCCTTACCTTCAGCCGCAGTGCGGACAATGACCCCATATCCCCGAGGTTTAGCCTTACCCGCAGCCTTCTTCAGCCTGGTCCTCTCCTCGTCATCAGTAATACGCCTGCTCACTCCTACATAATCTACGGTAGGCATAAGCACCACATTCCTGCCGGGGAGAGTCACCTGTGTCACTACTCGTGCGCCTTTTGTGCCTATGGGTTCCTTAGTTGCCTGGACAATGATATCCTGGTTTTCCTTGAGAATGTCCCTAATTGAGAGGGCCTTTAAATCCTCTATATCTACGTCGTCAAAATGCCCTTCCCTGGCCTTAAGCGCATCGTCCACGTAAAGGAAGGCATTTCGTTCAAGCCCGATATTGACAAACGCAGCCTGCATACCAGGTAAAACATTCTCAACTCTACCTTTATATATGTTGCCGACGTGTCTTTGATGAGCAGTTCTCTCGATGTACACTTCTACGAGTCTACCGTTTTCTATAACCGCGGCTCGGGTTTCACCCGGCCCGGTACTCACAATAATCTCCTTGGACATTCGTCCTCACTCCTCAAATAAGTCCCCAGTGGGGAGAATACCGAACCCTGTGACTATGAATTCGCATACCAGGGGAGGCATAGTTTGCCGTCGCGGAGCGCATAAAGCCCCTCTCGGGTAATATCCACGAAAACGCCGGAGTCTTCAATCCCCCCTGATTCCACGATAACCCTAGCCAAATCAAATGGCCTTACATTCCCTTCGGAGCCTGAGGCAACGGTAGCATAAACTGACACAAGGGAGTCATGGGTGTCTACACGCATTTCGTAAATCAGCGGACGAAGATCAACTCTACGAGTACCTTTAGGCGTCACGCGCTCAATGATAATGGAGTCTCTCTCTAAAATTGTCTCGATGGCAGTCAAAACGCAGTCCAGCCTCACTTCTGCCTTGCCATGCAATTCCAGTCTGTAGGATGCAGCCTGGATAATGGCGGACAGGGCAGGAATGTTCGGAGGGAGCATACTGGAAGATGTGACCCTCATCCCTTGAGGCAGAGACTCATTCAGCCTTAGAGACGCCTCATTTGCGTCCACAGCTTCTCTTAGCATAATATCGGCAAACTCTGAATTACTGGACACTCCTACAGGCAAGGCAGGGGAAAATGACATCCGCGGACGGGGATTGAATCCGCCTGATAAAGCAACAGGCAATTCGGCTCGTCTCACCGATCTCTCTATGGTTCTTAGAAAATCCAGATGAGACATGTACTTAGCCGCGCCGGTTTTGGTGATCCGGATTCTAAAAGTCGAGGCCGGCACGGTACAGTCATGTACGGGTTCTCCCATGGCTTTCATTCTGATACCTCCTTCCAGGCCCCGGACATGACTCTTGGCGAGACTTTGAGATTTCCGCAGACTCCACAGCCTGAACACCGCCCGAAGCGGCAATCAGGTGTCAATATGCCGGACAACGCCCGTTCCGCTTCTTGTATCAAGAACTCCCGAGACACCCCGCAGCTTATGTGGTCCCATGGTAGTATATCGCTGTATTCCCACTTAGTGTTACCGTAAAACTCAGGCGAGATATCAGCTAACTTAAACCCCTGCATCCACTTACCAAAATCGAATTCGCTGTCCCATGCGTCAAACTTGCATCCTCTGCGGTAAGCGGCTTCAATCACCGGCCCCAGCCTTCTTGAGCCTCGGGACAGAACAGCCTCTAAGAAGCTGGTATTAGCATCATGCCACGCAAGCTTCAGCCCCTTACCTCGAAGGTTCTTCTTCAGATATGCCTGTCTCCGTACCAACTCTTCCCTGGGCAATTGCGGTTGCCATTGAAAAGGCGTGTGTGCTTTCGGCACAAATGACGCGACACTCACAGTAACTTCAGGCGCTTTCCTTACGCCTGCCTGCCTGAGCTCACGCCTACCGCACGCCAGTGTTTCTTTTGCCATGTCGACGATTCCCTTCAAGTCGTCTTCCGTCTCAGTAGGCAAGCCTATCATGAAGTACAGCTTCAGGCTATGCCACCCTTCAGAAAACGCGCAAGTTGCAGCGTGGATTAGGTCATCATGCGTAACTCCTTTGTTGATTACATTCCTGAGCCTCTGCGTGCCTGCCTCAGGTGCAAATGTCAGGCCTGTCCTCCGCCCTTTTTGGACTTCTTTCGCAAGATCTACAGAAAATGAATCAACGCGAAGGGATGGGAGACTTACGGAGATGCCCGTGTCTCCGTGTTTATCCAGGAGATTACTGCAAACATCACGAACATGGGAATAATCGGCGGTTGACAGCGACATGAGGGAAATCTCATCATAGCCTGTGTTTTTCAAAATAGCTTCCGCAAGCTCCAACACCTTATCGGGAGCTCTTTCCCTGACCGGCCTGTACACCATCCCTGCCTGGCAAAAACGGCATCCCCTTGCGCAACCGCGGAATACTTCAAGGACAGCCCGGTCGTGGACTATCTCTGTCAGGGGCGTTACCACCTTCGAAGGATACTCAACCTGATTCAGATCTCTTACTACCCTCTTCTTAACAGGGTACGATGCAGATGAGTTCGTAGGTTCGATTTCTTTGATTCTTCCATCTTGAAAGTATGACACCCGGTAGAAGGAAGGGACGTAAACACCGGGTATTTCAGCCAAACCTTGAAGCAGCTTCACGCGGGACATCCCTTTTGCCTTCGCATCCTTATAAACATCCACTATTTCTTCTATTGCATCTTCCCCTTCACCTACTAGAATAGCATCTATGAAATCAGCTACCGGCTCCGGGTTGTACACACTTGGCCCGCCTGCGATTATCAGCGGTTCATCTTCGCCTCTACAAGATGCAATTATCGGTATCCCTGCAAGATCCAGCATAGCCAAAACATTAGTATAGGAAAGCTCATATTGAAGGCTGAAACCGAGGATATCAAAATCCCCGGCGGGAACATGGGATTCCAAGGAGTAGAGAGGAATGCCGGAACTCCTCATAGCGCTATACATGTCAATCCACGGCATGAATGTCCTTTCACAGACAACATCGTCTCGCATGTTCAGAATTGAATAAAGAATCCTGAGGCCAAGATGGGACATGCCAATCTCATACGTATCAGGAAAGGCAAGAAGCACCTTTACATCAACATCGCTATGCCTCTTCCTCGCGGCGTTCCATTCGCTCCCGACGTAACGTATAGGCTTCTCGACATTCATGAGGATCTTTTCAAGTGACCGCGAATCTATCTCCATTATGAGCAATACCTTCTTCTTTGCCCGATGTGTCCCCTAATACTGTAGTATCTCTGCTCTTCACTGGGTTCATTTGCTATTGTATCAAATTCCCGAAATCTTCGCTATGAAAACGCGAAGTCCCGTCATCTTACTATGCGGCGAATAGGAACCCTCGGTCCGTGCCTGCCCATTCCTTCCAAGACAGCAACCTCAGTAACAAATCCCAGTATGTTCAAGCTGTTATCGAGAACCATCACAACACTGACCTTCCCCGGTGAAAACTTTCTTACTACTTCGACCAAGGGGGTTTGCTCGTATGAGGCAATAACCTCGGCGCTCATGGAGCCGTCCCTTATCAATCTCTCCTTTTTTCGCAGGCTGTCTTGGATGCGAATGTACGATACTTTTTCAGATTCCCTTGACGCAGCAAACATGAGAAATCCTCCGAGGGACGGAAGGAAAACGTTGCCTTCGCCTGCAAAAACCAGGTAAACGCCGAGAGTCAGCATGATAAGGCCTGCTATCCGTCCTATGTTTGCTGCAACAGCCGTCGCCCTGGCTGCGCCGATGCTATGGCTTAAGACCGCTCTTGTCACACGGCCACCGTCAAGGGGAATGGCGGGGAGAAGATTGAACAATCCCATGGCAAGGTTAAGCTCGAATACGAACTTCCCAAAACCGGGAGGAAGGATTTCCCTGCGCAGAAGGGCAAAAACAAGGCCGGCAAAAATGAGATTGTGTATGGGCCCTGCGAGAGCTATGGCTATTTCCGATCCCGGGGTTTCGCAAAATACCTTGTCAAACTCGACAACTCCGCCAAAAGGCAGGAGTTCAAGCCTCTTGACCCTCCATCCCAGTCCTCCTGCAACTACTACGTGTGCCAATTCGTGAAGAATTACTATCCAGAAGGCGAACAGAGTCTCGGGGAGGAGGCCTACCGAAGCATACACAAGCAGCATCAACACGAAAAATGGGTTGATGTGGATATCTACTCCGCGCGTCTTAAGAATCCTCACAACCTGTCCCTACCCGCCCATACTTAGCGCGCAGGCCATCCGGCCTTTCCCATTTCTTCGTTGACAGGTTCAGCCCCGCCGGTCAAATCCTGAGTCTTTGGGTTGCCGGTTTGGGGCACGGAAGAATATGAGAACAGATCGGCTATGACAGCTTTAATCTTGACGAAATCAATACTTTCTGTAAGCGCTGCATGTAGATACGGCTTGCCCTTGCCTGACAGCCAAGGGCTCCAATAGAACATGGCTATTATACAACAGTAGATAAGCACGGCAACTAATGCCCTTAACAAGAACCTTCCCGGCACAGCGGTTTCCCCCTCTGAGACAAAGCAGTATTAGTGTTGCACCTACCGTTATCAATATATTGACCGTCTATGCCACCTATGCGCTCTGCGTCAGCAATAAGGGGAAACTGGAGAGAGATGGCCCAAAACGCCGGGAACATGAGGAATCCCTTGCTAGAAAAGGATCTTCTGGCGTCTCATATTGATATTGAGGACAAAACCTATGGCGATAAGGTTTGCCATGAGAGAGCTGCCGCCGTAGCTCAGGAAGGGAAGGGGAATACCTGTCACAGGCATCAGGCTCATTGTCATACCGATGTTAATCAGAACATGGATAAGAATCATTGAAGCAACCCCTGCTGCAACCAATTGACCGAAGGAATCTTTTGCTGATGAGGCTGCCTGAAGGCATCTCCAGAGAATCACTGCGTAAATAGCTAATACTGCGACGCCACCTAAGAAACCGAGTTCCTCTCCGATTACGGAAAAAATGAAGTCCGTGTGGTGGGCAGGAAGGAAATTCAGTCTTACTTGAGTGCTTTTGAAGAGCCCTTTCCCGAAGAATCCTCCGGAACCGATGGCAATGGTAGACTGAATCACGTTATAACCTGTACCGGTAGGATCAGCGTAAGGGTTGATAAACGTCAGGATACGAGCACGCTGGTAGTCTTTTAAACCCAGAAAGAACACTAAAGGTGAGGCCAAAGCCGCCATCGCCAATATGGCTACTAAGTCCGCGAGTCGCATACCTGCCACAAAAAGCATGGCAATTGTGATACCTGCAAACACTATAGCAGTCCCAAGGTCATTCTGAAGAAGAACCAATCCTGTAGGCAGAGCTACATGGATCATCGCGACTATCAGGTCACGCCTGGAATCTGTGTCAGCATCTGCAAGGAAGTTGGACAGCGTCAAAATGACAGCGATTTTCGCCAGTTCTGAAGGCTGCAACACAAGAGGCCCAATCTTAAGCCATCTTTCGGCGCCTGAAACACGTCTCCCGAGAATGAGCACGAGAACAAGAATAGCAATGTTTCCCCAGTAAAGGAGGGGATGAGCACGTCTTGCCAAATTATAGTCCATTGTGAGAATTACTACTACACATGCAATCCCAGCCAAAAAGGCTACCAGTTGACGCTTGAAATAAGCAAAAGGG
>JAPXLY010000076.1:0-7056 GCA_033809295.1 Bacillota bacterium | reverse complement strand
TTCTGCAAGAACTTCGGCCTGATACCGGTTGCTCTGAACCTTCCGAGGACTATTCCCTTCTCATCAATCCCGGTCTGTTCAAAAATATAGATGTCCTGCAAGGTGATGATATCGCCTTCCATCCCCAGGACCTCAGTAAGGTGCGTGATCTTTCTGCTCCCGTCCCTGAGCCTTGCCTGATGCACTATGAGATCTATAGCTGAAGAGATCTGCTCCCTGACAGCTCTGAGCGGCAACTCCATCCCTGCCATTAGCGTCATAGTCTCCATCCTGGACAGCATATCCCTGGGGGAGTTGGCATGGCCTGTCGTCATCGAGCCGTCGTGGCCTGTGTTCATTGCCTGCAGCATGTCAAGGGCTTCCCCGGTTCTGACCTCTCCCACGACAATCCTATCGGGACGCATTCGGAGGGCGTTCCTCACCAAACCACGAATGGTAATTGCGCCCCTGCCTTCAATGTTCGGAGGCCTGGCTTCGAGCACAACCACATGTTCCTGGCGGAGCTGGAGCTCTGCTGCGTCTTCAATAGTCACTATCCGCTCATCAGCAGGTATAAACGAAGAAAGCACATTCAGAGTCGTTGTCTTTCCGGAACCTGTCCCTCCTGACACGACTATGTTCAACCGTGCTTTAACCGCGCCGTCCAGGAACTCGACCATCTCCGGTGTAAGCGTTCCCAGCCTAATCAAGTCATCAGTAGTCAAAGGTTCCCGTGCGAACTTCCGAATAGTAATACACGGCCCTACCAGAGAAATCGGGGGAATCACTGCATTTACCCGGGATCCGTCAGGCAGCCTTGCATCCACCATGGGACTTGCATCATCTATGCGCCTTCCAATAGGTGAGACTATCCTATCGATAATGTGCCTGACATGGTTTGCATCGCGAAATCGAATAGATGTCTCCTCAATCTTGCCTGCCCTTTCAATGTATACACTGTAAGGGCCGTTCACCATGATTTCCGTTATGGTCTCATCAGCCAAAAGAGGAGTAATGGGGCCGAATCCCATGACATCATCGATGATCTCCGCGATAATCGCGACTTTCTCTGACCGCATAAAAGGCACAGGCTCTTCATCAAGGACCTTCATTGCTATGGACTCGACCTCTTTGGCCAGCCTCTGCCTGTCCTCCCGGCTCGCGGTCCTCTCGATAAGGTCCTCCTCGATTTCCTTGACAAGCCTGTGGTGGATCTTTTCCTTAATCTCAAGGTAAGGATCCTCACGGGGCAACTCGTCAGCCTGGAACTTCGGGACCTCACCGGCGGACTCACCCGAAGACAGCTCTCCGGAGTATTCCCTTTCCACAGACTTCCTCCGGATTCTCGTAAGTGTTCCCCTTCGCTCCCCGCTTGTCTCAGGCCTATCCGTCTCAAGCTCAGGTCTGGATACCCCGAGAAGCCTCACCGGCTCCGAAGCCCCTTGTTCTGCGCCTGACCTTGCTTTCTCAAGTCTTTCTCTTAGTGACATTTATCCATCACCCATTCAGGAACATACTGAAAATCCATGCGAAAATGCCTGCAGTCTTCTTTGTGGGTGCAGACTTCGCTTTTCCGAAACCCCGCTTGTCAGCCGCCTCTTCCTTTCCCGGAGGACTGATTATCCTGGCAAGGTCCTTAATGGCTATGGATACCTTAGCAGTAGGATTGCTTAGGACAAACGGCGCTCCTTTATTGACGGAAGGCGACACGACCCGCTCATCATTGGGTATTTGGACATCCACTTTTCTGTTCAGCGTTTTCTCTATCTCGCTGATGTCCAAGCCATGCTCTCTCGACGGCCTGGACAGCGCTAACTTGATCCTGCTGTTCTCATAGCCCAAGGATTCCATTATCTCAAGGCTCGCCTTGGCATTCTTGATGGAAGGAAGATCCGTTGACGCAACAAGGACAATGATATCAGCCATATCCAACCCTGTAAGAGATATGTCATCCAGTCTTTGCTCGAGGTCCACTATGACAAAATCATAGGATTCCGCCAAAAGCCTCAAGATAGCCTGGACATGCCTGCCTGTCACAGTCTCCGCCTGCTCCGGACGGAGGGGTGATGCAAGGACGGAAACCCCTGTGCCGTGTCTCAGGAGACACGCTTCCACGGTCTCTGAGTCAACCTCTTCTTCCCTGGCTATATCCGCTATAGTCCTCACAGGAGATGTATCCAGCATGATGGCTACATCTCCGAATTGAAGATCCAGATCAACCAGCACTACCTTAGAGTCCCGCTGTTTCCCGAGTTCAGCAGCGAGATTCACGGCAATTACCGTCTTTCCGACGCCCCCCTTGGCGCTGTAAATCGGTATGATCCGCCCGAGCTTCCTTTGAAGAGGAATATTCGGCATTAATTGAGCCCTCCTCGCAACTTCCATGTCGTGTGTCCTTCTTATCGTGCTAACCAGCTCGTCAGCGGAAAAAGGCTTGACCAGATAGCCTCTGGCGCCTGCAGCCATGGCCTCTCTTAGGTACTCCTGCTCTCCCTGGACTGATATGATCACGACAGCGGTACCCATAGGCATTTCCACAGAAATCATCCGCGTAGCTTCTATTCCGTCCATAACCGGCATGTTTATGTCCATGAGAACAACATCCGGCTTCAGCCTCTTTGCAAGGGCCACTGCTTCCTTACCATTTTCGGCCTCACCTGTCACAACAAACCCGCCATGGAACGACAGGAGCTTTCTAAGACTTTCCCGTGTCTCCGAAGTATCGTCTACTATCAGGACCTTAATCGGGGGTCTTGCCACTTATTTCACTTCCCAAGCGTCTTTACTTCGATTTCGAAAGCTCTCAATGCATCATGCGGAACCATACGATCCCAGAAAATGGTCTCACCAATACACACAATCCTCGGTGTGATCAATATGATGAGCTCACTCTCCCCACGCTCAAACTTCTCGCTCCTAAACAGTCCTCCTATGATTGGGATGTCTCCGAGGATAGGAAGCTTCTTCACAATCTTCGCTTCTGTTGTATGAATTAGGCCTCCTATCGCAATGGTGACACCGTCTTCGACTATCAAGTGGGTAGAAGCCCTCCTGGTCCTCAGTGCAGGGATTGTCGCAAGCCCGATATCCAAAGCATTGTTCCAATCAAGAGAGGACACCTCGGGACGGATATCCAGGACGACTCTCCCCCTTGTATCCACTGTAGGGAGCATATCAAGCTTTATTCCATAAGGGCGCCACTCGAAGACAACCCTCCCGTCGACTTGTCCCAAATAGACCGGGATTTCGCCGCCAACCAGGAAATCCGCTTCTTGCCCGCTGAGTGTCAGAAGGCTCGGAGCTGCTAAGATCTTTGCCAAGTCCTCACTGACCAGTGTCTCAAGGAGGGCACGTATGGGACTTAAGCGCCATAGTTCGGATATTATGTTGCTCGTAGACAGCCCAAATGGCCAAGCGTCCTCAGGACTGATGTTGTCTTTGGAACCAACCGGTGAAGTCCACTCGCCGAACATGAACGAACCCGGGCTGAACGCGTTGTCAACGATGCTGCCCCATGTTATCCCTAAGTTCTTCAGTGCGCCTGAGTTGATCTCAACTACCTGCACCTGAAGGAGGACTTGAACCGGATTTGCCACGTCCAATAGGCTCACTACATTGTTACTGAACAGCTCGGCTATTCTTTGCACTCTCTCGAGGTCATTTTGCGACTCTACACTGCCCTCGAGCAAGAGCTTCCCGTCAATGGACCGAACGTTTACAGTAGGTATGTTAATATAAGCCCCGACTTTTTCTTCCAGCGTAATCTCAGGGACTACCGGCGCCGGTTTCTCCGGCATAACGGGTACAACAGGCAACTCGGGTTCAGCCTTGGCCACCCGGAGCACGCTCACGACTTTTCCGGCGTAAAGCTTTGCCACAGCTTCCGCTCTCAGCTTCCGGTAATCATCAGGCACCTCACCCTCTAAGAGGGCTGTCCCGTCCACCACCATGACCTCTATGGCGGGATCTTGGAGCGCTGCGATGATTCTGTCCCTCAGCTCCGCGTCGGTATTGATCGGAGGCAGAACTTCAGCCTCGTCCCCTGTATCCTCCACATCAACCTTTTCGACGGCTTCCTCCGGGGGAGCCACTTCGGCAACCACTCCACCCTCGCCGGCAGCCTCTTTGACTTCTTCTTCCGGGGGAGCCTCTACATCGACGAAATTTAGCACCTGAGGCGCGAAGAGCTTTGCAAATTCCTCAGCCCTTTTAGAATCACCGGGCTCCTTCACAGAGCCTTCAAGGATGATTGCGCCTTTCACCACTCGAACATGCACACCTTCAATTCCCATCTCATCCTCGATTTGCGATGCCTCAATCGTCGGCTCAGGAGGCGGGGATTTCGGGTGGAGCACGGTAATGAGGTTTAAGACTTTTTCGGCATAAGCCTTAGCTATCTTGTCTGCGCGATCATACTCAACATCGTTTGCGCACGTGCCTTCCATAAGCAGCGTAGATTTGGCAAACCTCAGTTTGAGATCATCAAGCCCGATAGTGTTGCGGATTTCTGAAAGGAATTCCTGGTTGTCATCGCAGACCCGAATGTCGTATCCTACCCGGCCGGACGAATCCCAAATATAGAGAGTGGTCCTGCCTTCGGCTTTACCGTTTACAATGACTTCTGTCTTGGATACGACGACAATGTCAGCGATGTTCGGGTTGGCCACCGCAGCCCTTACCACGTCCTCCGCACGAAGAATCCTGGAACACCCCACCACCACGCCAAAAGTGGCCCTCTCCTCAGCTTGGATCTGCGGCGCACAAAAAATGACGATTAAGACAAATATCAGAATAATCATTGCCTTTGGATAAAGCCTGATGCAACTTGGCCGTCTTCCGTTTTCGATCACGGTTGGGACACCTCCCCGACTTCAACCAGGGTAATATAGGTGATTTGACTTCCTCTGATTACCTCCACTATTGAATGCGCCTTTTTGTCACTTGCCACAGGGGCGCTTGCCGGCGGCTTTGCCGCAGCAGGCGCAGTCGAGACAGTGGCAGCAGGTTGCCGCGCTTCGCCGCTGTCGGCGCTTGTCTTAGGAGGCGACCAGCCTTTTACTTCCTTCAGTAAATCATGAGCAACTACACCCTGGCCCTTTGTCGCGCTTGCAAACATAGGGCGCAGAGCAAGGCGGAGCTTACCTATTTTCTCAGCAAGAGCCAGCCTCTCTGCCTCGCCCGGCTTTACAGACAGCGTAACGCTGGTGCTGACTTTAGCCTTACCTTGACTTTTGTCTTCCATCTCTTGGGCTACAGCGAGGACTTCTATATCCTCCAGCGCAGTAAAAGCTACATCTCCGGTTTCCCCGACTCCGCTCGCAGTCACAATAATGTCTACCCTATCTCCGGGTTTTACAAACCCTGCAACACCTACAACCTCATCCACAGGAACCGTTACTGCCCGCATGTGGCTGGGAACCGAAGATACCAAGCCTATGCGTTCATCTTCCCGGTACAGCCTGTCCAAGATGATTTGCTCCCCTTCGAGGATCTCGTATTTCGCTATGAGCCCTATGACAGTATCGATGTCACGCACAGCCTTTGGATGGACTGCTTCCACAGGGATTTCTCTCACATAGACCAGGTCCTGTGTAAGCTTAGTCCGTGGAGAAATAGCTGACTTTGCAGCAACCACCGTTACAGTCTCAGCGGAAACAGGCTTAGGCGCCATAGCTCTCCCAAGATATATGTAGACTATACCGGCAGCCACAAGTCCGCAGGCAATAGCGAACACTATTAGCATTGTCCCCCTCTTCATCCGGCCCCCTCCTCGCAGTTATTCCTCCAGGCGATATGAAACCACCCCGTAGTCGTCACTGATACCTATGTCTTCCTCAGTCGCCATCCTTAGGAACCAGCCCCAGACGTTGCCTTCATCGTCTACTTCTTTTAGAAGAAACGCAGCAAATCCGCGAAGCTCCACCTCGTCACGGCCATAAGCAAACAAGGACTTTACTACAGGTACTATGACAAGTCTCGGACACCCTTTGACATAGTGATGAATTGTGCACCCTATGCACTTAGGGTCGTGCTCACATATGGACTGATGATCATGGTGACATCCGTTGAGTCTGTATTCGACCCCCTTTTCTGTCGGGCCGGCCATATTGCCGGGCTCTGTCTCGATTATCGTAGGAATCGTATCCCCTATCTCGAGGGTCATCTGATAGCCTGATTTGATATTTTCTTCGTAGACCTTACCCCCGGTTCCCCCCAAAGCAAGCGCTGCAAAGTTCCCCGGCCCTATGTCCTCATCCTTTTTCGTGTGGGGGTTGTACTTCATGATCTGCAGAATCGGCTCTACCTCCTCGTCATCAGGAGGTTCGAATTCAGGCTTCCAGATCACACCGAACGGGACTACGCCAAATGCGCTTCTCGCCGTGCCAACCCTGGCTTTAGCGCTTGCCTTCACGTCAGTTGAAGAAAACCCAAGCACCCTGGCGAAGCCGAGTGAAACCGTCTTTTCAGTAGTGACTTTTATCGTGCTTCCGTCAGGCATTATTTCAGTAGTCACACCGCTTTCGTCAACACCGTTATTAATAGCGTAAGCTTCAGCAATACTCCTCGCCTCAGCGGGGTACTTAGGGAGTCTCTGGACGCCTGCCAGAGCTGCAGCATCAGCCGCGTTTGACAAAAAGACCTTGGTGTAATATAGAAGGCCTGCGTCCACCACAAGGGCAGCGATACCCAAGAGCGCTACTAAAGCCACAGCCACAATTATCAAGATGCTGCCTTTTCGTTCTGAGAAAACATCGCGAAAGGTCCTTTTCAAGAAGCACACCCCCTCGGGAAATACCACATGGCTTTTCACTCGATACGCATCTTCGTCACTCCGCGGACTGTGTAGGGATTAGAAAGAATACTGCCGATGAAAGGCATTATGATAGCAACAGGATACTCTACTTGGACTGTAAGCTGATCTCCTCGCATGCGGGATGGGGCAGACACCGTCACCGAAACCTTAGTTGTGTCAAGCGCGCCTGCAGCGTCCTTGGCCTTGGCTATTATGACGTCGTCTTCCGGTTTGATTACGCCGAATCTCGCGGCTTCGCGAGACGCGTGAGAAACTATGAGCTG
>JAPXLY010000075.1:0-7081 GCA_033809295.1 Bacillota bacterium | reverse complement strand
GTGGAGGCAGCGCTGCTGCCGTCATAGCAGACGAGGCTGTCTTTGCCCTTGGCTCAGATACCGGAGGGTCAATTCGTCAGCCTGCGTCTTTTTGCGGTATTGTAGGCCTAAAACCAACTTACGGCCTAGTATCGAGGTACGGGCTAATCGGGTATGCGTCGTCTATGGACCAAATTGGCCCTATGACTCGGGATGTCAGGGATTGCGCCCTGATTCTTCGCGCAATTGCAGGTCACGATGAAAGAGACTCGCAGTCTTATCCCGAGGAGTTGCCTGACTACACCCGGTGTTTAGTCGCTGATATCAGTGGGATCACAGTTGGCGTCCCGAGAGAGTTCCTGGAGGAAGGGCTCTCCGAAACGGTGAAGGACGCGTTCATGAAAGCCCTGGACAAGCTGGAAGAGCTGGGTGCGAGGATTGCCGAAGTCTCGTTGCCCCATTCCAGGCACGCCCTGGCTGCTTACTATGTAATATCCTCTGCTGAAGCCAGCTCAAATCTTGCCAGGTTGGACGGGGTAAGATACGGGTATCGCGCTTCCGGGTGCGACGATTCCGCGTCCATGATGGCAATGTCCAGAGGGGAAGGCCTTGGGCCTGAGGTAAAACGTAGGATAGTCCTGGGAACCTACGTGTTGTCAGCGGAGAATCATGAGAAGTATTTCAGCGAGGCGCTCAGAGTCCGCTCACTGATTGCAGGGGATTTCCGGGAGGTCTTCGAGGCCTGTGACTGTCTCGTCGGCCCAACCTCCCCGACTGTGGCGTTTGAGGCAGGAGAGAAAACCAGAGATCCGCTGGAGATGTACCTTTCTGATGTCTACACTGTGCCTCCTAACCTGGCAGGCATTCCCGGGATCTCAATCCCGTGCGGGTTTGATGAGGAAGGCATGCCTATAGGCCTCCAGATTATGGCCAGGCAATATGATGAGGAGACTCTGCTCCGGGTAGCCTACACTTTCGAGCAGGCTACGGATTTCCATAAGAGAAAGCCCGAAATTCGGCAGTGCGCTCATGAGTCAACCGGGGGTGATAGGAGTGTTTGAGCCTGTAATAGGAATAGAAGTCCACGCGCAGCTCAAGACTGAATCAAAGCTGTTCTGCCCTTGTGCTACAAGATTTGACGCATCTCCCAATTCGAACACATGTCCTATTTGCCTGGGACTTCCCGGAGCCTTGCCTGTCCTGAACAGAAAAGCGCTTGAGTACGGGATAAGAACAGGGCTGGCTCTCAACTGCCGAATTGCGGAGTTTTCCGGATTTGACAGGAAGAATTACTTTTACCCTGATCTCTCCAAGAACTATCAAATCACTCAAGACGCTTTCCCTATAGGTATCAATGGGCATGTCGACGTGATGTCAGACGGCGCCATGCGCAGAGTGCGTATCAAACGGGTGCACCTTGAGGAGGACGCGGGAAAGTCTGTTCATGAGGGAGGCGCGATCACCGGCGCAGCTTTCTCCCTGGAGGACTATAACCGTGCAGGTGTGCCCCTTTTGGAGATTGTCAGCGAGCCTGACATAAGGTCTCCGAGGGAAGCGTACGAGTATCTGCTGATGCTAAGACGCATACTGCTTTATCTGGGAGTATCTGACTGCAAGATGGAAGAGGGTTCCTTGCGGTGTGATGTCAACATCTCAATAAGGCCTAAGGGATCGGATAAGTTCGGGACTCAGGCGGAACTCAAGAACCTCAACTCTTTCCGGGCAGTTGAGAGGAGCCTTGAATATGAAGTCCGGCGTCAATCTCAGTTAGTGGCAGACGGTGGAGAAGTAATCAGAGAGACCAGGCATTGGGATGAGACAAGTCAGGTCACTGTATCCATGAGACGAAAAGAACGGGCGGAAGACTACAGGTACTTCCCTGAGCCGGATCTCCCGCAGCTCAGTATCGAAAGAGCTTGGGTTGATGAGATTGAAGCAACCCTCCCCGAGCTTCCGTCGGCGCGGCGCATACGCTTCATGCGCGATTATGAGCTTCCGGAATACGATGCGTCTCTCTTAACCGATACGCAAGAACTGGCGGATTATTTTGAGGCTGCCGTCCGAGAATATGGACAGGCAAAGACGGTGAGTAACTGGGTTATGGGAGAGCTTTCGAGGCTTATGAACGCGGCCGGAATAGGAATTGAGCGGGTGAAGGTGTCCCCTGGCGACCTTGCTGCTATGCTGAAAATGATGGACAACGGGACTATCAGCGGTAAGATTGCAAAAGCTGTTTTTGAAGAAATGTTCGTCGAAGGAAAATCCCCGGAGACGATAGTCAAGGAAAAGGGCCTTGTACAGATCACTGATGAAGATGAACTCCGAAGGATCGTGGATCGCGTAATAGAGGAGAATCAAGAGGTAGTTGACCAAGTGAGGGCAGGGAAGGATAGGGCTGTCGGGTTCCTGGTGGGACAGGTCATGAAGCTGACAAAGGGACGAGCAAATCCCAAGATGGTAAATGAGCTGCTACATCAGCGCTTATCCCAATAAATCCATGGGCCGGGCCGGTGCGCTTGAGTGCGCACCGGGGCAACACGAAATGCAGTTGATCGGAGAGGAAGGGGTGGGCGCAGAGGTGGCAGCCGGTACTGATAATGATGTGAGACCGAAGAAGTTGTGGTCCAAAGGCGCCTATCAACGCTGGATTGCTGACGGGTTGCTCCTTTTAGCCTCACTCATCTGGGGTAGCACGTTTTCCATTGTGAAAGGGATCGTTCCACGGGTAGATCCTATTGCCTTGATAGGAATCAGGTTTCTCGTGGCTTCTTTCATTGCGACTTTGATTGTTGCGCCGAAAATCTCGGGAGTGGATCGAGAGGCTGCAAAGGCCGGAGTAATAATCGGGCTTATTCTTTTTTCAGGTTACGTATGCCAAACTATCGGCTTGGAGTACACCACCGCGTCAAAGTGCGGTTTTATTACAGGCTTATCGGTAGTCTTGGTTCCTATTTTGTCTGCGTTTCTCTTACGGAAACGGCCTGACACCCCCTCTCTTATCGGGGTGGGTTTCGCGACTTTGGGCTTGGCCCTTCTTAGCCTTGATTTCGCTGAAGTGACGCTGATTCAAATAGGCGATTTTCTGTCCTTGCTGGGCGCGGTCGCTTTTGGTTTTCACATAGTGACAGTAGGCAAGTTCGCCCCTTTCCATGATGTGAGGATACTAGTTGTTATGCAGCTCTGGACTGTAGCCATAGCTTCCCTTGCCATGGTGGGGTTTAGGGTATTCGTATTAGGGCACGCCGTGCTAGTGTCTCCATCCGGCATGGACCTTGTAGGCATTGGGTTTCTCGGCATTCTTGCAACTGCGTTGACTTTGTTTGTGCAGAATTTTGCGCAAAGGTTCACAGATCCGACGCATGTGGCAATCATATTTGCCACTGAACCCGTGTTTGCCGGGGTGTTCGGATGGTGGCTCTTAGGGGAGACCTTAACAGGCGTGCAGATAATCGGCGCTGCACTGATACTTGTAGGTATGCTTATTGCAGAGATCATGGGCTAAAGTTGGCATGAAGGCAAAACCGGCAGAATGAACGTAAATGTGGTGCCGGCACCTGGCTTGCTTTCCACCCGGAGGGTTCCCTTATGAGCAGTTATGATCCCTTTTGCGATAGACAGTCCGAGCCCGGTGCCGCCTGCGGCCCGGTCGCGGGCTGAATCAGTCCTATAGAAGCGGTCAAAGACATGGGGCAAATCTTCTTCGGCTATGCCGGGTCCTGAATCGGTTACGGAGACTACAATATTGTCGTCTGTGCGGGATGCAGAGACGGAGATTCTTCCGCAGTCCGGGGTGTGATGGACTGCGTTTGCCAGCAAGTTGACAAGGACTTGAGCTATACGATCCGGGTCTGCTTGCGTGTGGGGAAGTTCGCTTTGCATGTTTGTGTCCAAACTGATGCCGCGCGCGTCGGTCTCTGCCGCGAAAACCGACGTAACCCTGGCAATTACCTCCTCAATGTTGGTGAGCTGCAGGCTCAAGGGGAATCCCCCGGATTCCATTTGGCCGAGGTTCAAAAGATCCTGTACTATTCTGGATAGTCTTAGGACTTCGTCATGGAGAGAGACTATTGTCTCTTGAGTTGGTTCAACAATACCTTCCTGCATAGACTCGAGATTACCGCGGAGCACGGATAGAGGAGTTCGCAACTCATGGGCTACGTCAGCTACGAGCTTATGGCGGGCCTCTTCATTGGCTTTGAGGCTGTCCTTCATGAAATTGAAGGCATGAGCCACTTCTTCCATCTCATCGCCTGTTGGGACCTGGATTTTGACGTCGAAGTCGCCGGATGCCATTTGACGCGCAGCTACCGCCAATTCACTAAGTGGCTGGGACAGATGACGGGAGAAGATGAACGCCAACCCTATTCCGATGAGCGCGACGATTGCCCCTCCGATGATGGAAGCTGTGGTCATGCGCTGCACGAAAGCTGTTTCCAGGGTCATGAGCCCTTTTTGAAATTCGGTTACTATTGCGACTGTGCCCACGACTTCTCCGTTTGCGGTAATAGGCAGCCTGGAAGGGGTGGTGATGTCACTTAGGGGCAGCCCGATTTGCGTGCCGTTGGAATCAGCTATGATTCTGCCGGTTCTGTCTGCAAGAAGGATCCTTTCGGGCCCTGCCATTGCAGGCTGCCTTAAGGCTTGTCTGGACATACCTCTTCCTCGTACGAATTGTGCAGCCCTTATGAGGACGCTGACGCCGTCCCATGAACCTTGCTCAGTATAGTAAGCTGCAAGGAGCCTTTGCCATTGTGTGGCTCGAGCTTCAGTGTTACTTCGCACGTACCAGTCAAACAATGAGCGCGTGGAGAAGCTCGAGAGGACGGCTGTCACTACAGAACTCAGCACAGCGATGAAAAGGAATGCTATAAGGAGCTTCCGCCTAATTGTCATAGCTGCTACACCGCCTCTCTTGCAGTCGTATCGGCTTCGGCCCTGTTCGGTCCGGGGATCCTTGTCCAAGCCCACCCGCGTCTGCGTTCACCTGCGTCTGTGGGTCAAAGCAGGTTTTACCATGTAATTGCCCCTGCCCCTATGTCGCCGGAGAGGCCCATTTAAGGAACAAGTTTGTATCCGACGCCGTAGACTGTCTGAAGCCGCCTTGGATTAGCAGGGTCATCCTCAATCTTCTTGCGTAAGTTGCTGACATGTGTGTCAATGGATCTTTCGTAGCCTACATAAGCTTCTCCGAGGGATGCGTTCACTAGCTGAAGGCGGCCGGCTACTCGACCCGGCCTTTCTGCGAGAAAAAGCAGGATTGAGAACTCAGTGGGGGTCAGCGCCACTTCACGGCCTGATACTGTCACTTGATGGCCGTCTGCATCCACTGTTATGTCTCCGACCCTCAGAACGCCCCGCCGCTCTTCAATGCCTTTGCCTACGCGCCTGAGGACTGCTCTGACCCGTGCCGCCAGCTCTCTTAGGCTAAACGGTTTTGTCACGTAGTCATCAGCGCCGAGTTCCAAGCCGAGCACTCTGTCGATTTCATCTGCCTTTGCCGTAAGCATAATGACAGGAACGTCGCTGTCCTGGCGGAGTTCCTTGCAAACGTCAAATCCGCTCTTCCCCGGAAGCATCAGATCCAGAATAATCAGATCAGGGTGCACTCTCCGAAACGTGTTGAGTGCGGAATCTCCGTCTTTAGCCCAGAATACCTCGTACCCCTGGGCTTCCAGATAGTCTTTGATCACGTTTCCGATTGCCTCTTCATCATCGATCACGAGAATCCTTATGTTCTCCATGGGTAACCTACCTTTGACTTTTGATTCTGATACGTAAACATATCCTTGTCTGTTACCTGATCGTATTTTCCCTCATGCGGAGAAAACTTGCAAGGGAAGGTCATTGGCCTTCCCTTGCCTTCTCTTGCCTTTCCTTGCGCAAGAATCGTGAAGTGTTTAAGTGTTAGTTAGCAGGTTCCTGAGTCTGCCGGCAGAAGGGACAAGTTTGTCCACAGAAGGGACAGACTCCCTGACCCTGACTTTGGTCTTTTCCGAACCCAAGGCCCTGTCTCATGCCGGCTCTCTGTCCTACCTGAACTCCTTGAGAAAAACCTCGCATGAAGACGCGCCGGCCGCGGGTGATGGCTCTGCCATGAGCCGCTTGCATACGGGACAAGCCTTTGCGTCCGATGTCCGGACCCGTGTTGGGTTTGGTTTCAGGCGGGCCGATTTCTGTGCGGTTGAGCGCAAGCTTGAGGTTTTCCCTAATCTTGGAGACGGCTGTCGCCACTTGCTCAGGGGTAAGCCTTCCTTGAGCAACCTGGGCGTCGAGGAACGTCTTCTGCTCTTCCATGAGAGCGTCAACAAGCTGGCTTTCACTGATGCCCTTCTCCGCAGCGATTGCCATGAAGGACTTGCCTTCGTGTCTGGCAGCCATCAAGTCCTCGACTTTCATGTTGACGATCGACGCAATCTTGGCTACCATCGGTGCTACGATCGGTGTCGGTTGCCACCCGCCAAACGGCTTTGCAGCCCCGGGGACAATCTGCACAGGAACGTCCGGGGTTTCCTGGGCAACGGTTTGTGGGGTTGCTTCCGCAGCGGCTTGGGCGGTTTCATGGATAAGGGCTTGTGAAGTTCCTTGCACATTAGCTTGCGAGGTGTCCTCTACAGCCGCTTGCGAGGCTTCTTCCGCGAAAGTGAGACCTACGCTTGACATTACTGCCAGGAGAGTAATGACTAATGTTACGACACCGGCGATGCGAATTCTTGATGTGGTTTTCATGAGTTTGTTCGCCTCCTTTCAAAATCCATTATAGCTTGGGTTCTTCAAGGTTTAGAGTGGAAAATGTTAAGATACTGTTAAGATCTTGGGGCGCGTTTGGGACATTTTCTTTCAGCGGCTTGGGAAGGATAATCAAGCAGAGGTGTCTAAAGGGTATAAACCTATTGTTTGGCAATTCGCACGTTTGGGGGGAAGTGAATGACTCATATAGATGACGCTGTCATGAACAAGGACTCTGTTAGCATACCCGGCCATGTTTTCAGAGAGTATGATATCCGCGGAGTCGTGGAGAAGGACTTGACTCGCGAATTTGTGTTCTTGCTGGGCAGGGCTTTGGGGAGGCTTTATGCAAACGAGAACGTAAGGGCTGTTGCTG
>JAPXLY010000074.1:0-7117 GCA_033809295.1 Bacillota bacterium | reverse complement strand
TCCCGATTTCAACTGCAGGATCATACCTAAACCATGAAATCATGTACGGCTGTACGCTGGGTCTAAACACCGCCGCGAGCTCAGGACTTACCTTCTCGACTGTCTTCCCCTTCTTCAGCTCCTCCATTATCGCATTGCTTTCGTCCCGGATCTCTTTTGATTCATTCGAAAGCTGCTCCCTCAGTAACTCGTATACAGGCTTGCCCGCGCCTGCTACTGAGATGACACCCAAAAGGCCTGAAACCTTGTTAGCAGCTCCCATGGAGATTAACGCCCCTTCACTGTGACCGAGAACTACCACACCGGAGAAACGAGGATCGTCTTTCAGAAGCTCAACCCATGCGATTACATCGTCGATGTAATGATCAAACCGTAAGTCAGCCTCGCTTTTCAGAGCGCCTACACTTGCTGCAACACCCCTCTTGTCAAAGCGCACTGAGGCGATGCCTTCTTCCGCAAGGCCCAGAGCAATCATCTTCAGACTGTCGTTCTTGCCTGGCAGAAGAGGGGTATTGCCGTCACGGTCAGTAGGGCCTGACCCTGCGTGCATCAGAACAACAGGGCACTTTCCCGGAGTCTCAGGCAGTTGGAGGGTTCCATGGATCTTGCCTGTAGGAGTCCCAAGTATGATATCCTCTGCCTTGCCAACCGCTGCCGGCTCCTTTGGCGCATCAGCCCCCGAAGCCATCCTCTTCAGATTGAAACTTCCCTTTATACCGCTCTGCAAGAAATCTCCTGAAATCTCGTCACCGGCCAAAACACCGTCAAAATCAACTTTAGCATTTGGAACAGGCAGTTCGAAATGGATTTTCGGGGATTCGTACTTGATATTGGTAAGAGGCGACTGGAACACTCCTTGCTGGGGAATGTCGATAGTCGCTGACAGCACACCTTCGTCAACTGCAAAATCTACCTTTATGATGAGTTCCTGTCCCATCACACTAACGGCGCCTTCCCAGTGTCCCGTCACTTCATGTAGGCCTGCATCCTTTGCCTCCAGACATTTGCTGGCCGCGTAAGCGCCCAGCAGCAAAACAAAAGCCATTATAGCGACTAATGCAACAATCCGCTCTCTCGCAGCCTTTGCTCGCATTTACACCGTCTCCCTTCCTGCCAAAATACCGGCTGAACATGTCTCTCTTGCACATGTTCTACCGCAAGTTTCCGCGACTTGTGTGTTGCACATCCTATTGCAGATCCTCTGCATTTTTTTGGGGCATATCCTATCCAGCCTAAGTGTGAGTTCATGAGACCGTTGATGTCTCCCATATTATGTCACCGCAGTTCGCTTGAATCGCAGAAATCGGTTGCCGTCTTCGACAAGATTGGCAGTTACTGGAGAAGTTCAACGGCCTCGTTCATTAGTTTTCGCTCGTTTTCCGATTGTCTTGGGTGGCCCCGCACGGTACGTACGTTTTCTGAGGCCGGTGATTCCTTTGTCAAGGCAACACGCTTGGGGCGCCGTCCCCTTAGCGCAACACCGGCAACCCCACACGGTACGCACATTTTCCGGTGCCGGCGGTTACTTATGGCGATCTCCTTAGCCTAGGTTTCACGTGTATTATCTACGCGCATATACACGTAGATCTACGCGTATATACACATAGATAACGCAGTCCATGTAGATCGTACATGTTTTGCTTCTGAGAGTCAATTGCTCTGATCACCTGCTAGAACTCTACACTACCGTTATCAATTTCTTATCGGCTTCTATTGTCATCAATAAGAGGTCGAAAGAGGAATAGAATTGGCGTCGTCGAAGATTCAATTGCGAAAGGAGTGTTTGTCATGCAGAAAAAGGAATTTCGTCCCAATCCTGCCATGAAGACCTTCCTCTACACGTCTTCATTGCTAATCCTTGCTGTGTCCGTGTTGCCATGGAGCATACCGGTGGCTGTGACCGTACATGACCCATTGACCAGGACTATCATGTTTTGGATCCACGTCATCACAGTCCTTGTGGCGATATGGCTCATCATTTGGGTGCCGAGGTACTATGAAAGTATTACCTACGCCATTGACGATAAGTGGCTCTATGCAGAAGGCGGAGTATTCTGGAAGCGACGCTCTCGCTTACCAATCAGCAGAGTGCAAATGGTGGACGTGAACCAAGGGCCGTGGCAACGTGTGTACGGCCTGGGCAGCCTGCGTGTTTTTACCGCAGCCACAGGTCAGTCCACAGCAGAACTCTCATATCAAAACATAGAAAACGCGGAGCAGGTCCGAGATTATGTCCTCAAACTTGTGCAACAATTCCGCGCAGGCGACAACGGCCTGGGGGACGGCCTCAGAGAACCGGAGCCGATCCCAACCGATGCCAGGATCCATGCCCGGCATGATGAAGCAAAAGTCGCACAAATCCTTGATAGCCTGCTAAACGAGGTGCGAGAAATCCGCAAAAAACTCGGGGGTTGAGGCAAATATCGCCGGGGTTATCAGCGGGATCTTTTACTTTCAGTGGATACCCGGCAATTTCGCCAACTCCTGTTGGGCAAGTACGCGCCGGGGTCCAGCGTAACCGAATTGACAGGATGGTTTGTGACAAAAAACAGAACCTGGTTCCTGCCTGTTAATGTCACTTGTTCGCAAGTCTCTACGTCCTCTCCTTCCAAGAGGACATCAGCCTTCACCGGGCTGTGAGCGTCACCTGTGTTAATCAACTCGAATCTCGTCACGAACCTATCCGCTGATTTCCCGGAGCAAACTGCAGGCTTGATTTGGTACGCAAAACTGGCAGTATTGCCCAGCCATTTTTTCATGAACCCCTCTACGTCTATGCCTGATGCCCGTTCTGCCACCATCACGAAATCCCTCAACCCGGAAGGTTTCGCCCGGTAGATCAACAAGTGCCTGCGGAGGATCTCAAAGAACATATCCTCCCCCAACGTATGACGTAACAGGCGAAGGACAAGGGCTGTTCTGATGCACACCGGCCTGGGCGCGTACGGCGCCCGGCTCTTCGCCCACAGGAGCACGCTCTCTCCCGCGCCGGGTCCGAGCTTGGCATCAGTCGCCCACCTGTCAATTTCCTCATGGACGAGTTGAGTTTCAGCGTCACGTCCTAAGACACGCCCCACTGTCTCATAGGCCATGGTTCGAGCCAGGGATTCATGGAACCAAGTATGACCAAACCCTACGGATATAGGGCTCCCCCACCATACATGCGCCATTTCGTGGCCTAATGCGGTAACAGTACGGATCTCTTGCTCGTCACTGGGATATCGGCGCCTCAGGACAGATGCGAACCTTCCTGCCGGCGGTTTTCCGAGCATGTCAACGTAGGCATCAAGCACATCTCCGAAAAGGTCGATCCCGTGTTCAATGGTGTCCTTGAGCGCCTGGCCGAGATAAAGCTCAAGTCTCACGCCCCGGTGTGTCCTGCACGCCATTTCAAATTTGCCTGAAGTGAGTGACAGTCCGGAAATGGGCTCTTTGACTTCCCACACGTGAACTACCCGATCATCGCTTTCTGTGCAGAAAATCAGCTCTCCGTCTGATACTGACACAAAGCCCGGACAGGTTACGCAGGTAATACGCGCAGTGAAACTGTCGAATCCCGCTCCCACAGGATACCAGGCGGATTTTCGGGACAGGCGCGTTCCGCTATCGTCCACCTGAACACCGGTCTGTCCGACGGGACGGCCTGAGTATGCGAAGGTAAGCTCTACATCGTCATTCTCGCGAAGGGGAGTTGGAAAGTACACCCAAACGGCTTTCAAGCCGATGACGTCAGAAAACTCTCGCTCGCGGAAGGCAAGCCGGGTCTCCCCTCGACTTATCGAGCTCACCACAAGACCTGAATTCAGGACAAAACAATGCCTTGTCACATTGGGCATTCTTGCTCGTAGGGTGACAATGGTAGTAGCCTGCAATTGTCCTTGCCTTACCATGCAATTCACGTTTATGTCGTACCTCTTGACTTCCACCTGAGTTCCGGACTGGGTCAAAGAAGCGAAGAAGTACTCCCTTTTCTGCCTGGCCACCCATCCCATTACCGAACTTCACACCCTTTGACTTATACTTGCTGTTGCTCCATATCTCTTAGCATGGCTTGCGCGGTCAAAGCACACTCAATACGTTTCTTCTGAATGGCGCATGCTACTTCATCAGGGACCAGAATATTGGCTGATGAGCCATAAGCAGCGGCATGGCACCCTCCGCTGCAGATGAACCTTGCCCAGCAACTACCGCACCCGCTTTTGCTGTACACATGGGCGTTCCGAAAGCTGCTGATGATTCCCGGATTCACACGACCATCAAATACGTTACCCATCCTAAATACAGGTTTCCCGACAAACTGATGGCATGGGTAGATGTCCCCGCCGGGAGAGACGGCCAGGTAGTCTACGCCAGCACCGCATCCTGAAAGCCGCCTCTTAAGGCACGGTCCGCCGTCCAGGTCAATGTTGAAATGATAGAACAGAAAGCCCCGGCCTGATCTGTGTCTATCCACGAAAAGCCTTGTGAGGTTTTCATATTCCGCCTCGATGGCACTGAGATCCTCGGCTTGGATGCCGTATTCCTTGCCGCTTCCCCCCACTACGGGTTCGGCTGAAACACTCTTTGCGCCCAAATCCGCAAGATGCAGCACGTCAGATGCAAAATCCAAGTTATGTCGTGTGTATGTAGCTCTCACATAATACGAATCAGGATCCCTGGTTTGGATGAACTTTGCCAGCTTCGGAGCCACATGATCGTAGCTTCCTCTTCCCCCGGGCATTACCCGCATTCTGTCATTAGTCTCTTTTCTGCCGTCGAGGCTCAGCACCACAAGGACATTGCGGTCATTAAGGAAAGATGCGATTTCGTCGTCAAGTAGAACACAATTTGTGGTAATAGTAAAATCCACATGCTTTCCTTTGGCTTTCGCCTTGTCGCCGCAGTACTCGATTGCAGCTTTCACTACGCCGAAGTTGAGGAGAGGTTCACCGCCGAAGAAGTCCACATTAAGGTTACGCCTGGGGCCGGACTTATCAAGCAGGAAGTCAATGGCTGCCTTGGCCACCCCAAGGGGCATGAGCTCCCGCGTCATCCCGAAGTCTCCGGTCTTGCCAAAGCAATACTTGCACCTTAGATTACAGTCATGGGCTACGTGAAGGCATAGCGCCTTAACGATCGTCTCGTCGCCGGGAGTATAGTCCTCGTCCTCGTCATCAGCACGTGAAAGCAGGCCTTCAGCCACCATGCTTTCCAGCTCTTTGTATGCCTCCGGGACGGATTCCCTGTAGCCCTCTGCTACGGATCCATTGTAGCCCTTTGTTACGGATTCATTGCGTGCTTCCGCTAAGAATTCCTTGCTGTCCTGTGCTCCGGATTCCTTGTGGCCCTGTGTTACGGACTCCCTGCAGACCCCTGCCACAGATTGATTGCTGCAACCGCTTGACAGGCGCTTTTCAACTTCCGCGAGAGGCACCATATCTCTGTAAGCAAGTGCAGCTTCCCGTCCGGCTTCGTCCAGTTTATGAAGGCCGCCTGTTTTGACATCGAATAGCAGCGATTTCCCTAAACAGGAGAATATGTGCCAATTAGCCTCTCCCAACATGCCCTTGTCACTTTCTCTTATCAACGCAAACCTGATTCCCTACAGTACAGGAGGTCTTACATGCTGACTGGCATGAAGCCTGGCACTCCTTGCAGCCGCCTTCTTTGAGCCCGCCCCTGGTTGAACCCATGCTTATCGTAGTTATGTGTTTCTTTGTTTTTGAGGTTGACATTCTTACCACTTCTCCTTATCACCGGTATTAATTACACAAAGGACAATTACCGCAGTATTAATAGGGCTCACTCATATTACTATGAAATCGGCGCCCTCTATATTAACCCATCCTACATGCGACAGATCCAACCACTCACGAGACTGACGACGGCAACTCCTTAGCGAACTGCAAAACTTTATCCATCCGCGAAACCTGACAAATCCGATCCTGGACGGAAACTATCAAGGGATGCGTGTTGGCAGAAAACAGCAAATCTATAGTATTTTTAATAGTATAGCATAAAGTCCGCTGCAAGCTACTATAAGCTACCGTCCAAAATTGCTCCGGTGCAGTATTCACACTGGTTCACCACATATTGCGCTCTATGGCTTGCGGAATTCCTACTGATCATTTTCTCGCCCTATGGATCCTTCACTTTCCTCGCGTACCACGATCGCCGCGTAGTTTCGCTTGCATATCAAGGCCGGTCAGCCGCTATTACCGCTATTACCGGTATGTCACGACCAGTCCTTCGCCTTCACTCTCAGGATAGACGCCGCACAACAGGCCCAATATACAGCCAAGCTGATAACTACTGACAGCGCAGGCACCCATGAACTCGCCTCAATCATCCGTACGAGATTCTGAACCGCAGGTGAACGCCCTGCTACGCCTACGCCTAACATCACGAGAACAAATATCCCGAGCAGAATCGCTCTGCTGTACGTAGAGGCTTTGGCAAAACCGGCCCAGAAGAACATCACCAAGTAAGCACCTGTAACCACTACGGCCATGCTAAACACCATAGCGAAAGATGTAGCGTTCTGTAGCAGAACTCCTGTCACGTCTACAATACCAGGAGAAGCGGCAGATGAACCAAAGCCCGGGATTATTCCTAAAGTAGCCAGGTAAGAACCGAGTACAGCAGTAACGTTAAAGAATATGACAAGGAGAACGGACACGGCAAGGACCGATGCGAACTTACTTGTCACAATTGCCGCATCTGACAGGGGCAGGCTCTTCAGAAACAAGTACGCGCTGCTTTTGTCCTCGTCATACGTGGACCTGACAGCAAACCCATAGGTGGATATCATGACATACGCTGTGAATATGCCTCCTCCATCAGATCCTGATGCCATCATCACAAGTCCGACAAACCCACCGAGGAGCGCATAGAGGAGTATCAGCTTCCTGTTTTGGACAATGTCCTTATATATAAGGTCTAGCACGCATCATTCCCCCTTACAATGGCGACCAAAATGTCATCTAGGCTCACAGGGGCCACTCGTGGCCTGCTACCTACGAGTTGGGATACCTTACCCTCAAGGGCGCCGGAAAATGTGGAAGTAATCCCACTGAATGTCAGGCCTTCGATTTTGTGTCCCATGAATACGCCTTTCAGTTCCTGATCCAGGATTCTC
>JAPXLY010000073.1:0-7213 GCA_033809295.1 Bacillota bacterium | reverse complement strand
AGTTAGCAGCGCTCCGTAGACAACTTCCTTTGTGCGCATGGGGCCACCTCCTGAAGCCACTCCTTCTACGTCAAGTGGGTGATACTGTTCCGCATGAAATATCGGTCACCAACGAGCGATTCCCCTTGGCGACCGTGATAACATTCATCTCACTTATGACTTATGACATCGTTGATTACAACATAACATATCACACGTTGACTACCATAGCAACTGCATCCGCATGTTAGCCGGGAGGTGCGCCAAAACCTTTCCGCCTAATCCATACCACGACCGCTCCTCCGACCAACAATAACCCTGCAACTGCCAAAATGATTGTAGGTGTGGAAGACAGCCCGAGAAACGCACCCCCCCGGCGGGCCGTCCCGAAAGACACCGGCACAAGAACCGCCAGGACACCTTTGTCTGCATCATACGATCCCAGGAGTCTTTCCTGCGAGAACTCGCCTCCCTCGGGGGCAAGCATGTCAATTACGTTTGGATTAAACTCAAGATTGCTCCCGCCTCCGAAAGTCCAGGAACTCGCTTCTTCCATGACGGGACGAAAATCGTCGTCTCCGAACGCGTCCTGAGAACCAATGAGGACGTAGTACCCCCAGCTTGCCTCAGGTTGTCCGATTATGGGCAGAGGAACCTTGACACGGACGGTTTTGCCGTCAGGAAGCACCCCTGCCTCAAGCCCATCGGATATTCCTTTTGATTCCTCGCCGTCATTGGATGTAAATGCCCTACATCCTCCCCATCCTAAGGCCTTAATTAGGATATCCCAGCCATACCTCTTATCAAAAGCGACCATAGCCCCTTTCCGGATAGTATCTGTCCTGCCCGCACCTTTCGTTGTGTCTATGTATATGTTTATAAGCTGATGACTGAAACCTTCAGGCGCATTCCACGTATTCGTGACCTCGCGAAATGTGGCGTCGAAGTACACATATTCTACATCGTAGCTTACACGGAAAGACGCAAGGTCAAACAAACCCGGCAAGAAGGCCTTGTGCGTGGGGTAAGTATACGTGCCCGGACCGTAATCATCGCCGATTGGGTCGTTCATCTCAAAGGCAACAATCGGCCCAGATGAAGCTGTCTCCGTCCACAAGCCAACCAATGCCACAACGGCAATTATCACAGCAGTGATACCGAGAACCGCTTTCACACCGGTGCGCTGCATCGCATCCATCCTCCTATCGAAAAACATGCTTTTCCATACATGATCGGACAGAACCCAATCTCCTGCCCCAATGTACTTATTCGCGCACCTTTCATGTAATGCCACTATAGAGCAAGCGCAGGACCCGGCCGGCCACGCGTTTTACACAGCCGTCACGCAGCCATGAACTAGGTAGATCACCGCAAGTGATCGCCGGTTCCAGAAAGTGTACGTACCGTTGAGGGTCGCCGGTGTTGCACTCGGGGACGGCTCCCAAAGCGGGTCGCCTTGACAAAATCCGGCCCGTAGGCCAGTGGCCGAATTTTGACAGCCCTCGTTGCAATCACCGGCGACCCAAGACAATCGGAAAACAAGCGAAAACTAATGAGCTCATACCTAGACTTGTCCCAAAGCTAAGCATACCGCCCCAACTAAACCTGCTTCAGATGCAAGTTCCGCCTTAACTATCCTTACTTTTTCGAAAGCCGCCTTTATCGCACGTCTCTCCGCTGCCCGGCGCAGTGGCGTAAGAAGGAGTTCTCCCATGTTTGAGACGCCTCCGCCAATTACTATCGTATCAGGGTTAATGACATTAATCAGGTTAGCCACTCCTATTCCCAAGTATTCCCCTGTCTTGTAAATTATTTCTCTCGCAGGAATATCGCCGCGGGCAGCAGCCTCGCCCACTGTTTTCGCTGTAATGTTCTCAACACAGCCCCCCACCATGTCTTTCATTATCGTATCCTCGCCGTGTAATATGCAAGCCTGTGCCTTCCTGGCAATTGCAGGGCCTGCAGCCAAAGCTTCAAGGCACCCTTGATTCCCACAACCGCAGAGCGGCCCGTCGTTGACAATGGTCATGTGGCCTACCTCGCCTGCCATACCAAATGAGCCGGCGTGGATTTTTCCGCCCAGGATAAGGCCGCCCCCTACTCCGGTACTGACAGTAATGTATACCATGTTCTTGGACCCTTTACCCGCCCCGAACCGGTACTCGCCGAGCCCTGCAACATTAGCGTCATTTTCCAGGCATACAGGTAAATCCAGGATTTCCGTGAGCATTTGAACGATCGGCACGCTATGCCACATAAGATTCGGCGCGAAGATTACTGTGCCTGACTCCGGATCAACCGGCCCCGGGCTTCCGATACCGACCGACCTGATGTCCCCCATGGAAGCTCCGGCTGAAGCGGCTGCTTCCTCAACACTCGCCACAATTGAGTCAACTACGGCATCCACGCCCCGCTGCGGGCAAGTGGGCTTAATCACCTTTGAAAGGAGCGAGCCCCCAAGATCTGCAACAGCAGTCGCTATCTTTGTTCCGCCCAGATCGACACCTACTACAAGCGATTTACCCATTGCAAAACCAAAACCCCTCTCCCGCCTAATTCAGATAGTCCGGTCGTTATCGTTTTTCTTGGCCAGACGGTCTTTGAGATAATCGATAGCCTTGATAGGTTCAGGATCCTGATTGTAGAGAAATGCCAGGTACAGACTGACGAAATCCCCTATATGAATCAAGGACAGGAGCCTCGCCTCTTTCGTCTTTCCGTGGCTGAATACCTCACTTACTCCTGATGCTTCTGCCATAAGCTCCTTTGTTATCTCCATCCTCCGCTCGACTCTCTTGTCATCCTCTTTATCGCGCAAGAGCACAACGTGCATGCCTCTGGATATGTCCGGCCTTGCAGTCCAACCCACAACCTCATTATGGTTTAACTCGGGGAAAACGTTCCAAAACGCGTGTGCTTTGCTGTTCTCGTTAATCTGCGTCTTCCATCTGAGGGCTGCCACGGATGTTATGCCGGAAGATCCGTATATCAGAGGCACTTTCCCGTACATTGCCAGTGCCATGCGTTTTGCCTGATTGACTGATGCCGGCGCTTCCACGTGCACAACTGTTGTGAGATCCTCTATCAGTTGAGCAGCTTCCTCCAAGGCTCCCCGTCTGTCCTCTATGTATCCCAGCGATCCCAGACTCACCAGGATAGGAGTTGCCAGGTATGCCAACGCGCATCTGGGTGGAAGGCCGCACGGGACAACGACTACAGGGACGTCGTCGGATGTTGCTGCCTCGAGGAGCCGGCCCCCGCTTGTGACACAGATGACCCTTGCGCCTCTCTTACGCGCAACTTCATATGCGCTGAGGGTCTCTTCTGTATTTCCCGAGTAGCTTGAGATGAAGACTAAGGACTCCCGGCTGACGAAAGCCGGCAAATCATAACCTCTCACCGCCGTCATAGGGACCTTGACTTCATGACTTATCAATTCCCGTACGACATCTCCGCTTATCCCTGAACCGCCCAGGCCTGCTGTAACGATATTCCTAAGGCCTCCAAGATCCTCAGGCAGCCGCACATTTGCCGAGATCCTAAGCGCTTCCTGAAGTTGGCCTGAGAAACCCGCAACCAGGTTCAGAATCCCGCCCGGATCCAGGCGGCTCATCTTATCTATGTCATCAAGAAGGAGTTGTAATTCGGGTTCCACATGCTGCATCATTACCACACGACCTCCATATGCAATCTAGTCTGGCCCTAAATTGTCAAAAGGGGATAGCGGGTGTTTACCCCAACCATCCCCAGGCGCGCTCCAGGGTCAGTTACCGGTGGTAAGCCGGCTATTCTTCGGGCTACCTGATGGAAGCCTCTGTGTCTCTACAAAATAGGTGAGCCTTCTCTGTATTGAAGACTACCTTGTGTGTTGTACCAGGCCGTGCTCGGGTATGAGCGTCGACTCGGGCGATATATGATTCCCTTCCTGCCGAGAGGTAGACATAGACTTCAGCGCCCATAGGCTCTGTCACATCTACATTGGCAGTAACGATCAAATCAGGGTCTGCATCCGGCGTGAAATCCAAATCAAGTATGTCTTCAGGCCTGATGCCGAAAATGACCTCTTTGTCGATGTATTCCTCTGCAGTTTCAAATCTCGTAGGAGGCAACTTCACCTTGAGGCCATCAGCTTGAACCCAGAGATCGTCACCTTCCCGCCTGAGCACAGCATCCATGAAATTCATTGCCGGGCTTCCGATGAAACCTGCAACAAATGCATTGTCAGGGTGGTCATAGATCTCCATTGGCGCCCCTACCTGCTGAATCACGCCATCCTTCTGGACAACAATCCTGTCGCCCATTGTCATGGCTTCAGTCTGGTCGTGGGTCACATAGATTATTGTCGTCTGGAGCCGGTCATGGAGTTTCGCAAGCTCTGCCCTCATTTGAACTCGAAGCTTTGCGTCGAGGTTTGAGAGAGGCTCATCCATGAGGAAGACTTTAGGCTCTCGCACAATAGCCCTTCCCAGGGCCACTCTCTGCCTCTGCCCTCCTGAAAGCTCTTTCGGCTTTCTCTTTAGGAGGCTCTCTATTCCTAAGATTTTGGCAGCTTCGTGGACGCGTTTGTCAATTTCCGCTTTTGGGAACTTTCGGAGCTTCAAGCCGAACGCCATGTTGTTATAGACGTCCATGTGAGGATACAAGGCATAGTTTTGAAAAACCATGGCAATGTCTCTGTCCTTCGGAGGGATGTCGTTGACAAGGGTGTCTCCGATATAGATATTGCCTTCTGTGATTTCCTCCAGTCCTGCTACCATTCTTAGCGTTGTGGACTTTCCACAACCGGACGGGCCTACGAGGATTAAGAATTCTTTGTCCTTGATTTCAAGTGTAGCATCTCTTACTGCAACAACATTACCGAACTTCTTCCACACATTTTCCAGATATACTCTGGCCATTCCAGAATACCCCCTAATGCCATCTCCCGGAACCGTACGAATCGAATTCCCAAGACAGCGTACTTGGCATAAAGCCGGGTATAATACGTGACCCTGGACATCACGTCCGCCTTGGGCCGGTTTCTTAATTGTTGCCGTCTACCTCCGGCAACTCCAGCCCTTCTAAAATTATTCGACGCCCTTTCTGATAATCCTTCTTATTCGCTACTCCTTGAGTCCTCCAAGAGTCAAGCCGGATATTAACCACTTGGAAGAATAGAGGAACAGCAGCATGGCAGGGATTGCCACAAGGACTGACGCTGCTGAGAACACGCCCCACTGTGTCGTGAACTGGTCCCTGAGCTTCTGGAAGCCCAGCGGCCACGTGAACATACTTGCTCTCTGCAGCATCACCCTGGCCATCATGTATTCATTCCAGGCTGTCATAAAACTGAAGAGGCCGGCAATAGCTAAAGCCGGAGCAGCAAGAGGCAGCACAATCCTGTAGAACGTAGTCAAAGGATCCGCCCCGTCTACAAGTGCAGCTTCCTCCAACTCCTTCGGAATTGTGTCATAGTACCCCTTCAGGAGCCATATGGAAAACGGGACCGAACCCACGGAATACGCGATGATCATCCCTGTATACGTGTTGAACAAGTTAAGTCTCACGACCATGATGTATATGGGGAGAAGCAACATCCCAGGAGGCACCATTTGGGTTAAGAGGAGGAATACCAGGCCCTGTCGTCGTCCCCGGAATTTCCACCTTGAAAAGGCATAAGCTGCGGTGGCAGCCAAGAGCAGCCCAATGAGAACTGTGGCCACAGATACAATCAGGCTGTTCCAAAGCCATACCGTGAAATCCTTGTCAAGTATCAGAGTCCGATAGTTGTCAAGAGTCGCCCCTTCAGGAATCAGGGCCAGGCTCGTCGAAAGCAAAGCCACACCGGGACGCAGCGATATGCTTACGACGCGCAAGAAGGGATACACAGCGATGATACACGCAACTATGAGGACAAAGTGGATACCTGCACTTTTCAGTAAGGCATTCCTTCTGGTTTTGCTGTGAGTCCTGAATCCTGTCGTAAGTAGCGTAGTCTCTTGTGGTTGCATAGGTGTCATGCTTCCCACGCTCCTTTAAAACCGCCGCTGATTCGCAAGTATATCACGCTGAACACCAGTAAGAACAGGAAGATGACCAGCGAATACGCTGCCCCAAAACCGTACCTATAGAACTCGAATACCGCCTTATAAAGGGACGTCACCAGGATGTCAGTGCCTTCCATCGGACCGCCCCCTGTAACCAGGTAGATGACGTTGAAGTTGTTGAATGTCCATATCACGCCAAGGATGATGGCAGGCGTAAGAATGGGGTTGAGCAAAGGCAACGTTATGAAACGGAATTGCTGCCAGCCGTTGGCGCCGTCAATTTGGGCGGCATCGTAGTAATCCGGTGATATGCTCTGGAGACCCCCTAGAATCGTAACCATCATGAAGGGAATTCCCAGCCATATATTCACGATAACGACAGCTATAAAAGCCCAGAAGGGGTCAGACATCCACTGAACCGCTTTGAACCCCAGCTTCTCCAATAGGATATTGACGAACCCGTATTGATAGTGGAACTCGCACTTCCAGGCAAGTGCAGCTATGACCTGGGGAATAGCCCATGGCACAACCAGGAGTGTCCTGTAAATCCCCTTCCCCCTCATTGGCCTGTTGAGAAGAATCGCCAGGATGAGACCGCCGAGGACATGAAACACTACGTTGATAACTGTCCAGATGAATGTCCTTAAGAACAACTGAAAGAACGTAACCCTCTGCAAGACAGGCACCCTGAAAACATCGAGCAAGTTGGAGATTCCATATTTCAGTCCCACGGAGAATTCTTTGAACCTGTACATGCTCATGTTGCTAAATGCAAGGTAGATGTTGAATCCAAACGGATAGAGTATAAGGATCGCAACACCGACAAGCGCAGGCAGCATTAGCATAAAAGGCAAAGCGTTTTTGAATTTGAGCCACTTGACCAGAATAAGATATGCCACCACTTCCAGCAAGACAACGGCTATGGCGACAAAAAAGATTAGCTTACCGACTTCACCTATTCCTTGAACCACTATATCCCAGGTAAGGGGCAGCAACTCCGACACCCCCTTTATGAGCCTATAGGCCCGGACCGACATTAACATTTAACGTCTGATCCGGGCCCGGAGACTTAAGGAATTAGCCTACTTCTTCATCTCGCGAATGAGGTTCTCACATGCCTCCTGCATGGCTTTTGCTGCGTCCGCCGGCGTAGCCTTACCGGCCATAACAGCCTCTTGGTTCGGCCTTATGGCGTCCCAGGCTGCCCT